>JAADGG010000041.1 GCA_013152485.1 Nitrospirota bacterium
TGTCTACTGTATATCTCCATCGGCAATACGGGATGCCTTAGCCCCCTCCCATTCGATCTCGACAACAACCGTAACATTATCAACTGTTGTATCGGTATCGTTATCTGAGAGCTTGAAATTAAACATTAGTGGACCTTTGCTTACTCCATCTTCTACGGGTGTAGGGGGATATGCTTGCAACTTACCGCCGTCTGCACTTACGCTTATGGTAGTCCCCGGTGTAGGGTAGTTAAGGTTTGTGTCGGCAATTATAACACTGAAGGTCTGAGATCCGCCATTAGCTATGCTGAAACTCGTAGGAGTTATAGCAAAGTTGACCGGTTCTCCTGTAAACATCAGGGTTATGGTCTTGTACAGCATCTTGCTGTCTTCTCTGCCGGTGCATGAGTAAGACGGGGCAGGGTCCGGGCCGTCCCAGCAGCCGTTCGGGCCGTCGTACTGCCCGTTGTTGTTTGCATCTATGTAGACCTCGAGCGGGTCGGAGCCCGTACCGTCGTCCCTTACACCATTGTCGTTGAGGTCCAAGAAGGGCTCTCCGAGGTCGTCGAAGCTCTCGCCCGGGTCGTATATGCCGTTTGCGTTGGCGTCCACGAAGCTCTCCTCACCCATCACGGTTGCAAGCACCGTGACCCAGCCGTCACGCGGATTGTTCGTCGTACTGATACCCCAGGTGGCATTCACCATTGTCTGGAGCGCGGTCTCATCCGCATCCGCAACCACGTCTGCAGGCATGGGGTTCTGTGTCCTGAATACCACCGTGCCGGCACCCGAGGAGTCGACGTTGACGTTTCTGTCGATCGCCCCTGCCTCTGCATAGAAGGAGACGGAGGTGCCTTCGAGTACGTTGTAGTTTCCGAACCTGTCGGCGATATATACCGAGATGTTGGCCTGCCTGTTAGCATATTCCAGACCCGGAAGGTTGAACACATCCGTTGCAAGGGTGAAGCTCCTCGAGGTCGGGACCCCTCCTCCAATGGATATGGGGAAGGAGGAAGTCGTCAGCGTGGTGCCGTTGACCTCGACCGATGCCACGACCGTGACAGGCCCGGCCACGGAACCGCTGTGAAGTATGGTGACGGCTTCACCGTTTACGGTGGACGTGGACGTGGGGTCGAGGTACTCGCCACCGTTCGGTCCCTTCATGGTGAAGGTCACGGACGTTCCGTCAGTGACTGTATTGCCGTTTACATCCTTTACGAGGAAGGTTATGGTCGAGGTCTCCGTCTGACCGGAGCCCTTCAGGCCTATTACCTGGGGTGAGGCCGACGAAAACTCTATGCTCCCGGCATCAGCCCCCTGGATGTTGACCGTCACGGTCCCGCTCACGCCCCCTGCGGTCGCGGTTATCGTAACCGTTCCAGAGGTCGTGCTGTTGGCCGTGAACGACGCCTTAGCCACCCCGTCCACCGTGGTCGCCTGCGAAGGCGATACGCTTCCGAGACTCGACGGCTCGACAGAAAAGGCCACGACCGTCCCGTCAGGGACATTGTTGCTGCTGGTGTCGAGGACCGTTGCCTCGATGCTCGACAACCCTCCGACCGTTACAGCAGTCGGGGTCGCCGTGACCGTGACCGATCCCACGGTCGTGGAAGTCTGTGTGCCCGAGCCTGAAGACGAGCTCGATGGCAGGCTGCTGCTCTTGGAACCACACGCGGACAAGAACGCAACCAGGAGAAGTGACAACACAAGACTTATGGCTGAGTTGACAGAGATATGTTCATTCTTACGCATTATAAACGCCCTCCTAAATGCTATTGCGTGGTTCCCGCTGTGACCTCCAGCGTCGAAGCGGCAAAAGCGGCCCCGGATCTGACTTCAACGTCTCCCTTGTATTCATATCCCCCGCCGGAGACGAAGTCCAGCCTGAAGGTATAGGCGCCGAACTCGTCGGTCGTCGCGTCAAACGGTGAATCCACCGGGGTATCGCCCTTGTATAGCTGAACGAGATTGTACGGGCTCGGTGACGCCCAGATAAAGGATATCGAGAGCTTCACATCCCCGACAGGGTTGCCGTCCTTGTCGACAACGGAGACCGTATAGTACTGTGTGGACGTCTCGGTCGTCGGCAGGCTGTTCTCTATTGTCAGGGATGAAGGATTTATGGTGATGGTGGAGTCGGGCGGAGCGCTCACATCACCGCACGACCACAGAAACAGTATTGCAAACAAAGGCAGTAAGTATCTAAAGTAGTTAAAGTGCGGGGTCCTCATATCGCCTCCTTGATTGATTCATTATAAGCATAAACACTCTAAGGTCTGCAACCCAGAGATCACGTTCCGGTAAAAGACCGCGTTTATTTCACGGATGTCCTCTTCACGATTCTTGGAGTAATGAAGATCAGGAGCTCATTCGTCTGGGCCTCTTTCTTCTTGTTCTTGAAGAGCCAGCCGAGAATCGGGACATCCCTGAGACGGGGCACGCCCGATTCTGAATCATTGTTTACGGTCTTGTATATGCCGCCGATGACGAGCGTTTCGCCGTCCTTTATTATGACGTTCGTCTTTGCCTCTTTCTTGTCCGTACCCGGCACGCCCTCGACCGAAGGGATGGTGGGATCGAGCTCCTCCTTCTTCGCCTCGACACTCAGTATGACCGACTCATCCGGTGTGATGTGAGGCTTGACCTTGAGCTCGAGTTTCACGTCCTTGAACTCGGTCGACACCGTACCCTCCGACGTCAGCTTCCTCACGGGAATACTCTTGCCCTGGGATATGAACGCCTCCTGGTTGTCGACGGTGATGATCCTGGGATTGGAGACTATCTTGAGCTTACCCGTGGTCTCGAGGGCCGACAGTTCGACGTTGAGCGACAGGGTCCGCGCTGCATTCAGGAAACCGAACGTTATCCCTGAACCCGAACCCGGTCCGGCGCCGGCAGCCGGGAAGTCAACGACATAAGGAGTGAGCCCGCCGACACTTGAAAGCCGGTTGCTGGTGTTGGCCGCAAAGCCCCACCTCACGCCGAACTCCTGTGATACGTTGGTGTTCACCTCGACGATCCTCGCCTCTATCATCACCTGCGGGGTGGACTTGTCGAGGGTCTTGATGAGACTCTCCACCTTCGGCATGTTGCTCGGAACATCCTTTACTATGAGTGAGCTTATTCTCTGGTCGACACTGACGCTTCCCCGCTCGGAGAGGATCTTCGCCTGGTCGATGGCCGACTTGACCTTGCTCACCTCGGCGTAGCTGATGGGAAAGACCTTCGTCACCAAAGGTTCAGCCTTCCGTGCGGCATCCTTTGCCTTGATCGCCTCCTCCCGCTCCTTTACGAGTACGGACAGGGGGGCTATCCTTATTATATTGCCCTCGACGACCATGCCGAGGTTATGGGTCTTCAGTATGAGGTCGAGAGCCTGGTCCCACGGCACGTTTATGAGCTTTATCGTGATCTTGCCCTTCACCTGCGGATCCACAACGACATTGTAACCGCTCACATCGGCAAGGAGCCTGAATATCGGGATGATGTCCGCATCCTGAAAGTCCAGGGATATCTTTCTGCCCGTGTACTTGCCGGCCACTGCTTCCTTCGCAGCCTCTCCGGCCGGTTTCCGGGCCGCTCCTGCCCCGGCATCCTTGGCGGGCGCCTCCGCAACCGCTTCCCCGAGCAGCTCGGGTGAGCGGAGGGATATCTCTATCCTGTTTGCTATTGAAACGACATCAAACGTGGTGTCATCGTCGAGATCGAGAACTATGCGCAGCCTGTCCTCGTACTCTCCCCAGCGTATCCCCTTCAGGGGCTTTATCACGGTCTGGGGAAGGGACGCCCTCATGTCCACGCCCGGGATGTCTATCACGAGCCTGCTGTCGAGCGGGAAGACGTCGGGAATCATCCTGCCGTCGCCGTTTATGGTGACGACCACCCTGTCCTTCAGCCTCTCCATCGTAACGTCATCGATATATTGCGCCGGCGGCAGCTCCGCTGCCTCTGCGGAGGAAAGCGCCTCGGAAGTTCCCGAGACACGCGGAGACTCTTCTTCCTCGCCCTTCACCAGCAGTGTCAGCCTGCCTCTCGCATACTGAGGCACCATGTTTGCGGGGGATGACAGGAGGACCTCCAGCCTCGCGCCCTCAACGGGCACCTTGGCATACTCGGGCCTGATCTCGGTAATCACGGAGCCCTCGGGCAGAATCTTCTGCGTATACCTGCCGAGAGTCACTCCCTTCAGCCCGATCACAACCTTGAACGGATCGTCGGGCTTGTATATGGTGTACTCGAACGGCGCACTTGCAGTTATGGTCAGCGTGTTGTCCGAGGCCGTGATCGAGGTTATCTCGGGAAGGGTCGCCCTGCTCTGTTCCACCCCCTTCACCTGCTTGGCCGACTCGACCGACGTGCATCCGTAAAATGACGAAAGAAGCAGGAAACCGAACATAAGAATGACCAATGAATAAACGTTCATGCGTTGCGGACCCGAAGATGCGAATCGTCCATTCAACCCGCAGCCTGCAGCCCGTAACCAGTAGAATGAATTTTGTCTCCTCTTATATTGTTTCTCCATTATTCCTCCTCTTTGCGGAGCTTCAGAACTGTATCTTTTGGTCTTAATTGACCTCTGTAGTCAACAATGTACTCCCTGATCACAACGGTGTCGCTCTTGATGTCGATAACCTTTCCGCCGTAGAGTCCCAGCGTCGTTCCCTTCTTGATGGTATAGGCCTTCCCGTCAGGGAGGACAACAGAGGCGTAGTAATCGTTGTCTGCATAGACCACGCCAAGGAGTCTGAAATCAGTCACATCGTAGTTCTCGAGTGGATTGACCGTCTTCTTTTTCTTCTCCACCTTCTGCTTGGTCAGGACGATAATGGAAAGGAACGGGTCCCGCCTGCCCTCGGGATCATATGTTATCGCCTCGATGGTCTTCTTCGCCTTCTTCGCTTCCGCGGTCACGGCCTTGACCGCACCCTTGAGAGTGTTTGCCTGAACAGAAGGCTTCCTTACGGGCTCGGCCTTTTTGACCTCGGGCTTGTCCTTGCAGGCTGCAAGCGCCGAAGCCAGGAGTATTACCGCCAGTATGTTCATTATGGACTTCATCTGCGACCCCGCCTCCCCTTTCTACCTGCCACGCCTTTCTGCATCTCGCCCTCGGGTATTGCCGAGAATGTCAGGGCGACAAACGATATCTGCAGCTTGGCCTCTCTCGTTTCCGGCTTTGCATTGCCGAGTTTTATGTTCGTGACGTTTACGATCCTGCTCAGCCTCGTGAGGGAACTGAAGAAGTAGCCGAGCCTGTGATACGACCCCACCATCTCCACCTTTACGGGAATCTCGTAGACCACACCGCTTGAGTGGATCTTCCTCTGTGAAGGCTTCCAGAGCTTTATCTCCAGTCCTGCGTTTATCCCGAGATCCGAGACCTGTTTGAGGAGGGTCGTCACCTCTTTCTCCTCGGGCAGCTGCCTCTTCAGCTCATCGAGTTCCTGGACCAGCACCTCGTAACGGGCCTTGATCTGGGGCAACTTCCTGAGCTTGGCCTCCGCCTTCCCTATCTCCTGCTCCTGCTTCGCGATGTTCTTCTCGAGCAGCTTTATCTCTGCGGCCTTGGGCTTGTAATAGATGAAGAAGAAGAGTATTATTATCAGCAGGGGCACACCCGCCGCTATTGCATACTGAGCCGCCGGCGGAACCGCTTTGAGGTCTACTTTCAACCTTGTCGCCATATCAGACCTTCACTCCCAGTTTGATCTTGAAGTTATACACCGGAATCTTCTCCTTTGTGCCGCCCGCGGATATCTCCTTCCTTTTGGACTCTGCAAGGTAGACGGAGTTGAACAGCGGGGATTTCTTGAGCCTGTTTACATACTTGACAACATCGGAGTTTGTGAAGGCATAACCTTCGATATCGACGGTATTGCCCATGGTCTTGAGTTCCTTGAGCCATATACCGTTGGGCAGGTCCTTGCTGAGTTCGTCCATCAGCCTGACCGGAACGCCCTGGTTCTTCCTCAACTGGAGGATCACGCCCTTCTTGCGCTCAACGGCCTTGACGAGGGTTTCATAGTTCTCCAGGGCCTTGAGCTTCTTCTTGAGCTCCTGCAGCTTCTGCTCGTTGGCCGTCTTTCTGGCCTGCAAGGTCTTTATCTCTTCCTTGATGTTGACATAGGCGAAGACCACTCCGACTATCACTATTATGCTTGCTACGACGGTTGCTACTACAAAACCGGGAATCGGCTTGGGCTTCTTCTTTCTCTTGACGGGAAGAAGGTTTATTCTTATCATCTGTCTCCAACCCTCCTGATGGCAAGCCCGACAGAAACCGCGGCTATCGGCGCTATATCCCTGATGTAAGCCTCATCCAGCCTCTTTGATATGGCGATGTTCTGGAACGGGTTCGCTATCTTCACCTCTATGCCCAGCCTCTCGGCAAGCATCTCCGGGAAACCCGCAATGAGGGCGCAGCCGCCGCTGAGTATCAGCTCCGCAACCTCCTCCTTGGCCATTGAGGTCCTGAAGTACTCGAGAGAGCGTCCTATCTCGTTGAAGATCTCCTCCGAGGCGGCCTCGATCACGGCCCTCGCCTCCTCTTCGGATATGTTCTCAACAGGCTCTCCCCTCTTGAGCCTCTCGGCCACTTCATAAGGTATATGGAACTCCCTCTGCAGCGCTTCGGAATGAAGGTTGCTTCCGACAGGGCCGTCCCTGGTGAAAGAAGGTATTCCGCCCTTGATGATGTTCATCTTTATGGAGCTTGCACCTATGTCTACGAGGGCGACATTCCTGGAAGCCGAGATGTCGTAGTTCAGCTCGTACATGTTCTCGAGAGCGAACACGTCGACGTCCACTATTACGGGGTTCAGCCCCGCTTCCTTGACAACGTTCACATACTCGTTTATGACGTCTTTCTTCACCGCCACGAGGATAACGTCCATCTGTCCCGGCTCGTCCCTGGGACCGATGATCTGGAAGTCGATGTTGACGTCGTTTATGTCGAACGGGACATACTGTTCCGCCTCGAACTTGATGGATTCCTCGAGCTCTTCCTCGCTCATCTCGGGCAGGCTTATCATCTTTATGATTACCGAGGAGTGGCCGGAGACGGATATGACCGCATCCTTGGTCTTTATCCTTGATTTGCGCAGCAATTCCTTGATTGAATCGGAAAGGCGGAGAGAATCGATTATGGAGCCGTCGACGATGAGCTCGGGGGGCAACGGAATCATGTCAAAGTCTTCAAGTTCATACCCACCCCTCGTCTCTTTTATCCGGGCCACTTTCAGAAAGCCGGCCCCGATATCCAGCCCTATTGGAGTCTTTTCACCAAACAGCATACCTCTATATAAACAGAATTTTTTTTTCTTGTCAAGTATTTTTTCTATATTTTTGCAAAAAGTCGGCCCCTGCCGGAGCAAAAAGGCGCCTTACTGTACAGAATATCCTCAGAAAGACAAAATTCCGCACACATTTCCATAGTTAGCCAGGCTATCCTCACATACCACTTTCATGTTTCAGGACATCAGCCGGAAAGGACCTTCTCCACCTTCACGAACCCGCCGCTCTTCAGCCTTCCTATGGCGAAAAACTCCCCCGAGGGGCTCTTGAGCCTGAGCAGCTCCCCCTCAACGCCTCCGGCACCTGCAAAGAACCCCGTACCGTGACGGGCCAGCCGGTACTGCTCGCTCTCCAGTACGATCTCACCGAGGTGGGCGAGTGCCTCATCCATGGAGACGGAACAGGAGTCGGGGCACCCTCTTTCGAGGTCCTCGAAGGAGACCGAGTCCTCGACCCTGAAGGCTCCGATCGCCGTCCTCTTCAGCCTCTCGACCGTGGCTCCGACACCGAGGGCCTCGCCTATGTCGCGGGCAAGGCTCCTTACGTATGTCCCCTTTGAGCATCGTATCCTTACTGCGAACTCGGGAAGGGAGAAGGACAGCAGTTCCATCTCGCGTACAAATACCCTCCGCTCTTCCCGATCAACGGTTATCCCCCGCCTGGCGAGCCTGTACAGGGGCACTCCCTCGAGCTTTATGGCCGAGAACATGGGGGGGACCTGCATGAGCTCGCCACGGAACCTCCGGAGGACCTCCTCCACCGTCTCCCTTGTTATGCCGGAAGGGTCCGCCTCCCTCACCACCTCACCGGTTATATCGAGGGTGTCGGTCACCAGACCGAGCCGGATGTGGGCCTCATACTCCTTTTCAAGCGGCGAGAGGTACTCGGTGATCCTCGTGGCACTGTTGAGACAGACGAGCAGCACTCCCTCGGCGAACGGGTCGAGGGTACCCGCGTGACCGGCCTTGGATGCCCCGAGGATACGCTGCACCTTTCTGGCAGCCTGGTGGGACGTGATGTCAGGCGGCTTGTTAAGGTTTACGACGACTCCCTCTTTCAGACCTTTTCCGCCCTTCATCCGGTTGCAGCGCAGTCCTGGACCGCCTCTACAAAGCGCCGTTTCACATCTTCCATGTTTCCATCGACAGTGTATCCGGCGGCGTTTCTGTGCCCGCCGCCTCCGAATCTGGAGGCGATCACGGAAACGTCGAATCCGCCCCTGCTTCTCAGGCTGGCCTTCCAGCAGCCGGGCTCAACCTCCCTGAACATGGCCGAGATCTCGACGGATCCTATCATCCTCGGAAAGTTTATGAAGTTCTCGGTGTCAGAGGCGTCCGTACCCGTTTCCCTGAACATACCGAGCGTAATGACGGTGACGGCGATCCTTATACCTCCGGCATCAACGATCTCGAGCGAGTTCAACACCCTGACAAACAGCCTGAACTTGTTCAGAGACCACGACTCGTAAAGCCTGGAGGAAACCTCGGCAGGGTCGGCGCCGGCATCCACCAGGTCTGCGGCAACACGCAGCACCTCGGCAGTGGTGTTTGGATATCTGAAGGTTCCCGTGTCCACGGCAACGGCCGTATACAGGTTCACTGCAATGTCGCCGTCTATCCGTGTTCCGAGTGACCTGAGCAGGTAGTACACCATAAGGCCCGCAGCAGGACTGTCAGGCTCGATCCACCTCAGGTGTCCGAAATCCGTGACGGTCTGGTGGTGGTCTATAACGACAACCCCCTTGCACTCCGCATCGTCGATCCCTATCCTTTCAAGGCTGTTACAGTCCACTACGATGAGGACCGAGTCCCTCAGTCTCTCCACGTCCATCACGGTCTCGACCATGTCTGAGAACGGAAGGAAGGCGTATGCATCGGGAACACCGTCGGTGTTGAATACCCTCACGTCCTTGTTCAGCATCTTCAGGGCGAGTGCGAGGGCTATGGATGAACCAATGGCGTCTCCCTCCGGATTGATATGGGAGGCGATGGTAAACCGCTCCTCCCTCTGTATGAGTTCTATCAGCCCTTCAGGAACCTTCACCCTCTTCCTCCCTCCTGATCCTGTTCAGGAGTTCGTCTATCCGCGCCCCGTACTCGATCGACTCGTCCACGCGGAACTCGAGTGCCGGGAGCACCTTCATCCTTACCCGCTTTCTGAGCTCCGACCTTATGAAGCCCCTGGCAGAGCTCAGGATACTTAGGGTGCTCTCCGTGTCGGCCTTCTTCAGGACACTCACGTAGACCCTGGCAATCTTGAGGTCGTCGGTCACTTCAACGGAGGTCACGGTCAGGAACCCGAGACGGGGGTCCTTCACCCTCCTCATCACGATATCGGCGATCTCCTCCCTCAGGAGGTCTCCGACACGTTTAGAACGCTTATATGGCAGCATGTCTTCTCCGTACACTCAGATACTTGGATATTCTCAAAAAACTGCCGTCAGGACGGCAGCGTGTCACCCCCGGCCGCCGTGATCAAAGCAGCTCTATGTCCATGTTCAGCACCTCGATGGATGCCTCGGAAAGGACCATCTTCTTTATCTTCTCGAAAGTACTGTAAAGGTGCGAGGTCTCGTTGGTGACACATGCTATCGATATGGTGGTCCTTTGCCACAGATCATTGGCATCCTCCGCCACCGAGACATTGAACTTCGACAGCCTGTCCTTGAGCGAGCGTATCACGAAGCGTTTCGACTTCAGGGATCCTGCCTCGGGGATGAAGATGTCCAGGGTTAAGAGACCGACTATCATTGTCTGATGGTTTGAACGTCCCGCCTTCTTATGGATTATTTAGGATTTATGGATGGACACGTATCTCCCAGGCCCTCGCCGCCTCTGTCGTAAGGCAGCCTCTGATGCCCCGGGGATTTCAGCCCGCCCCCCCTCCGAATCGGAAGGCTCATCCTGTTTACCTTTGAAACCCGTTATTGCATCCTCGACGGACAGGACGGATCACTGTCGGGGTCAAACCGCCTTGGTTATCCTGCCGGACCGGATGCACCTCGTGCAGACATAGGTCTTCCTCGGCCCTCCGTCGGTCACGATCTTTATTCTCTGAAGGTTGGGTTTGAAGACCCGCTTGGTCTTCCTGTTGGAGTGACTGACATTGTTTCCGACAGCACGTATCTTACCGCACACATAACATGTAGCCATTTCTATCACAGCCTCCTTAAGGGTTCTTGTTTACGCTGACTTGTTTGCACTAAAGGGATTAAATATGATAACATTTTATGATAATTGTGACAAGTCCTGTTTATAGCGGAGTCAGAAAAGGGAGATATTGATGGAGAAAATACGGGTATACGAACTTGCCAGAAAGCTCGATGTGAAGAATAAAGACATACTGAATGAACTGAAGAAGATGGGGATCGAGGGAAAGACCCACTCATCGAACATCGATACAGCGGTTGCGGACAAGGTGGAGGCGGTGCTGACAAAGGGCTCGGCTGCAGGAGCGCGGGCAGCTGCAAAGGTTCACAAGGAATCACAAGACCGGCAGCAGCAGAAGAAAGGACCGAAGCCCTCGAGAAAGGCCGGTGCAAGTGCGCCTGCTGCCGTCGAGGAGGAGGCAGCTGCCGCCGAGGGTCTCAAGAAAGAGGCCGCCGGACAGAAAGCGGACGACACCAAGAAGAAGAGCATGCAGCGGGCTTTCCAGGCCATAAGGAAGATCGAGCCCAAGAAATGGATAGACTCAAAGGGGGCAAAGAGGGGGGCCGGCAGGGGGAGATCGGCCAACCACGGCAGGGTGCAGCACACCGCGGCCCAAACCCAGCATATATCGACTGCTGCTCCGAGAAAAAAGGCCATAAAGCTCCCTGAAGGCGCCACCGTGAAGGAGTTTGCGGAGCTTATCGGCCAGAAGGTCTCCGAGGTCATAAAGAAGTTCATGGAACTCGGTTCCATGGTCACGATAAATCAGCCCGTAGACATGGACGCGGCCATACTCATTGCCGACAGCTTCGGCATAAAGGTGGAACCCGCCCCGCTGGAGAGCGAGGCCATGGAGCTCGAGGAGGTCGAGGAACGTCCCGAAGACCTCACACCGAGAGCTCCGGTGGTGACAGTAATGGGTCATGTCGACCATGGAAAGACATCGCTCCTCGATGCGATCCGCAAGACCCGCGTCACCGAAACCGAATCCGGCGGCATCACGCAGCACATCGGTGCGTACAAGGTGAGGCTCAAGGACAAGGATATAGTGTTTCTGGATACGCCGGGGCACGAGGCGTTCACGACAATGAGGGCGCGGGGCGCGCAGGCCACGGATATAGTCGTCCTCGTGGTCGCGGCGGACGACGGCGTCATGCCGCAGACGGTGGAGGCGATAAACCATGCCAAGGCCGCCGGTGTGCCGATAATCGTGGCTGTGAACAAGATCGACAAGCCCGAAGCCAACCCGCAGAAGGTAAGGAGCGAGCTTGCCGAGTACGATATAGTTCCGGAGGAATGGGGAGGAAAGAACATATTCGTGGATGTATCCGCAAAAAACCGTACGGGTATCGACGACCTGCTGGAGATGATCCTGCTTCAGGCCGAAATAATGGAGCTCAAGGCCAACCCCAAACGGCCTGCAAGGGGCGTAATCATAGAGTCGAGGCTCGACAGAGGAAGGGGGCCTGTTGCAACCGTCCTCGTGCAGTCTGGAACCCTCCGGATCGGAGACGCCTTTGTCTCCGGAACGACCTACGGAAAAGTACGTGCCCTGATCAACGACGAGGGCAAGCGCGTTACAGAGAGCATACCGTCGACACCGGTGGAGGTGATAGGGTTCTCGGAGGTTCCCCAGGCCGGTGACCACTTCGTCGTGGTGGAGGACGAAAAGAAGGCCAGACAGATAGCCATGGCAAGGCTTCACAAGGAGAGGCTGGCAGAGATGGCCCGGGCAAAGAAGATCAAGCTCGACGAACTGTACTCTCAGATCAAGGAAGGGGAGATCAAGGAGCTGAACATCATCATCAAGGCGGACGTGCAGGGCTCTGTCGAGGCCATCAGGGAATCCCTCGAGAAGATCTCCCACCCCGAGGTCAAGGTAAGGGTGATACACACCGCCGTCGGCGGCATCAACGAGTCGGACGTCATGCTCGCATCTGCGTCCAATGCAATCATAATAGGTTTCAACGTCAGGCCCGAACCGAAGGCCTCACAGGCTGCGGAAAGGGAGGATGTCGACATAAGGCTGTATACGGTGATCTACGAGGCCATAGAGGACGTCAAGAAGGCCCTTGAAGGGCTCCTCGCCCCGACACTGAAGGAGAAGGTCATAGGCAGGGCCGAGGTGAGGGAGGTGTTCACGATATCCCACATAGGCACGGTCGCCGGCTGCTATGTGCTCGAAGGCTCCATGCAGAGGGCGAGTGACGGCATACGCGTAATCAGGGACAACATAGTCATATACGAGGGCAAGATCGCCTCACTGAAGAGGTTCAAGGAAGACGTGAAAGAGGTCCAGGCCGGGTACGAATGCGGCATAACGATCGAAAAGTTCAACGACATAAAGGTCGGGGACATCCTCGAAAACTTCATAATAGAGAAGATCGCCGGCAAGCTCTGATGCCGGAAATGCGGAAAGGCACCGACACGCCCGGATGGAACCCTTGACGGACGGCCTCTCGGAGATAGTCAGGGAGCTCGGCCTCCTCGAAGGGCTGAGACTCGAACTCCTCAGGAGAGACTTCACAACCGTATTTCCTCCCCCGATGGGGGAACACATCCACCCATCGTCACTGAAGAACGGACGACTCCTCATCATCGTCGACTCTCATGTCTGGCTCAACGAGCTGAGGCTTCACAAGGATGAGATGCTGAAGCGGCTCACAGGGTACGGGGTTGAACAGATCAGGTTCAAACTGGGCCGGGTCTACAGGAAGAGGAAGAGGAGAGAGCCTGTAGAGGCCGCCGCGGATTGCAGCATACCTGAAGAGATGGTCGGTGAGGTCACCGCAAAGATCAGGGACCCCCAGCTGCGGGAGTCCCTGTTGAAAGCAATCAGGTCGTCCATGCGCAGACGGCCTCCGAAGTCCCTCTAGGCCGATTCGGCCGCCTTCTCGTAAATCAGTATCGGCCTCTCCTGACGGGTGACGACCTCCTCGTTGATCACGCATTCCCGAATCTCTTTCCGTGACGGGATCTCGTACATCACCTCGAGCATTATCTCCTCGAGTATGGCCCTGAGCCCCCTTGCTCCGGTCTTCCGCTGTATCGCCTTACGTGCGATGGCATGCAGGGCGCCGTCAGTGAAGCGCAGTTTCACGTTATCTATGGACAGCAATCTCTCATACTGCTTCGTCAGGGCGTTCTTCGGCTCGACCAGTATCCTCACCAGTGCCGCCTCGTTCAGCTCGCCCAAGGTGGTCACCACGGGAAGCCTACCCACAAACTCCGGGATCATCCCGTACTTTATGAGGTCCTCCGGCTCCACCAGACCGAGGATGTTCCCGATCTTCCTCTTCGCCGTAATGTCCGCTCCGAACCCGACCGTCCTCTTTCCTATCCGCTTCTCGATGATCTCCTCGAGTCCGACGAAGGCACCGCCGCATATGAAGAGGATTCCGGTGGTATCAACCGGTATATACTCCTGCTGGGGGTGTTTCCTGCCGCCCTGGGGAGGAATGTTGGCAACCGATCCCTCTATGATCTTCAACAGGGCCTGCTGCACGCCCTCGCCGGAGACATCCCTTGTGATGGAGGGACTGTCGGCCTTCCTGCTTATCTTGTCGATCTCGTCGATGTATATTATTCCCCGCTGGGCCCTCTCGACATCGTAGTTGGCCGCCTGGAGCAGCTTGAGCACGATGTTCTCCACGTCCTCGCCGACATAGCCGGCCTCTGTGAGGGTTGTGGCGTCGGCTATCGTGAACGGCACATCGAGTATCCTGGCGAGCGTCTGCGCAAGGAGTGTCTTGCCGGTCCCCGTAGGGCCTATGAGCAGTATGTTGCTCTTCTGGATCTCGACATCCGTCTTGACCGGATGGTGAATCCGCTTGTAATGGTTGTGGACCGCAACCGAGAGTGTCTTTTTCGCCTTCTCCTGGCCTATGACGTACTCATCGAGCACCTTGTGTATCTCCATGGGGGTGGGCAGCTCTGGAAACGGCAGCCCTTCATGGAACGTCTCCATCTCCTCTGCGAGAATCTCTTCGCAGAGCTCCACGCATTCGTCGCATATGTAGACCGTGGGGCCTGCAATGAGCTTTTTCACCTCACTCTGATTCTTGCCGCAGAATGAACACTGTAGTTTCTCTTCTTCCTTCTTGGACATCCTATAGCCTCCTGTCAGCCGTTGCCGGCTGATCCTCCTTTGTTCGTTATGATTGCGTACAACAGACGCAATACTTCCTACTCCTCTCTCTTTATGGAATAGATCACGTCGTCTACAAGTCCGTACTCCTTCGCCTCTTCGGCCGACATGAAGAAATCCCTTTCCGTGTCCGCCTGGATCTTGTCGTATGGCTGAGAGGTATGGTCTGCGAGTATCCTGTTGAGCGTCTCCTTCATCCTGAGTATCTCCCTCGCGTGAATCTCGATGTCGGTGGCCTGTCCCTGGAATCCGCCCATCGGCTGATGTATCATGATCCTCGAGTGGGGGAGGGCAAACCTCTTGGACTTCGCCCCGGCCGACAACAGCAGGGCCCCCATGCTCGCCGCCTGTCCGAGGCAGTAGGTGGCGATGTCTGGCTTCACGTACTGCATCGTATCATAGATGGCAAGCCCTGAGGAGACGGTTCCCCCGGGGGAGTTGATGTAGACATGGATATCCTTCTCAGGGTCGTCTGTCTGAAGGAACAGCAGCTGCGCAATGACCGTGTTGGCCACGTGATCGTCTATCGGGGTGCCGATAAATATTATCCTGTCCTTCAGGAGCCTCGAGTAGATGTCATAGGCCCTTTCGGTCCTCCCGGTCTGTTCTATTACTATCGGAATCACGCTCATTTATCTCTTCTCCTCTTTGTTTGATGTTTCGATGCCCGCGGACCAGGCCGCATCAGCTCTTCACTGCAGCGTCATCCGCCTTCTCACTGCCGTCCGGCTCCTTGACGGCCTTCTGCAACACGAGATCAAGGGCCTTGTCCCTGACGATGTTCTGCCTGAACATGGCCATGGCACCGTCGCTCTTCAAGTACATGTCTACAAAGTTCTCCGGGCTCAGATACATGCTGCTTGCAAGTTCTGTTATCTTCGCCTTCAACTCGTTCTCCGTGACCTCCACGTTTTCCTTCTCGGCAATCACGTCAAGGAGTATGTTGGCCTTGACATTCCTGACAGCCTGATCCTTCATTTCTTCCCTCAGCTGCCCGGCGTCTGCATCCGGCTTTCTCTTCATCTCCTCCTCGACCAGCATCCTGAGCTCCGACTCGAGGAGGCTCTCCGGGATGGCGAACTCGTGGCCCTCCACGAGCTGCTCGATCAGCTCGGCCTTCTGTCTCTTCTCCAGCATCTCGAGCTTGACCTTCTGGATGGACTCCCTGACCGCTTCCTTCAGCTTCTCGAGGTCTTCATATCCGAGGTCCTTGGCGAACCCGTCGTCGAGCTCGGCCTGCTTCAGCCTCTTGACCTCGTTTATGGTCCCCTTGAGCGTAAGGGTCTTGCCGGAGAAGTTCTTGTTCACATAGTCTTCCGGAAAGGAGGCCGTGACCTCGAAGGGCTCGCCCGCCTTCCTGCCCGTAAGGGCCTCGGATATCTCCCGGGGAATGATGTCGGTGCCGACCTTGATGAACTGGCCCGTAACCTTCTGGTCCTCCTCGACGATCTCGTAATCGACGACGACGAGGTCCCCTTCAGAGATCGTATCCTCGACCTTTTCATATGTGGACTTCTCCGCCTGGAGACGCCTGGTGGTGTTCTCCACCTCCTCATCGGTCACTTCCACCGTCTCGTCCTTGACAGTATACCCCTCGTACTTCAGATCCCCTATCTCCGGAAGGAACTCCACGGTAAAGGTCATCCTCAGGGGCATCTTCCTCTTGAAGTCGTATTCCTCGAATACAGGTGCCGCCACAGGGAAAAGCGCCTCCTCCTTGATCGCCTTCACGTAGTACTCGGGGATGATCCGCTCGAGCACCTCCATCTCGACGTCCTTGCCGAACCTCCTCTCGAGCAGGGAAAGCGGGGCCTTTCCCGGTCTGAAGCCCGGAATCTTCATGGTCCTGCCGAGATTCCTGAGTGCCTCTTCTATCTTGTTCTCAAGAACATCAGCCGGTATCTCTACGACAAACTTCTTCTTCGTGGGATTGATATCCTCAACGGTCTTGTGCATCTCGCCTCCTGCCAACAGTATATTTGTCTTTTAATTTAAAAATATACGGGTATCTTTGTCAATTTGACGCCTCCGCGACAGGCAGGCCCGGATGCGGTCCGGAGACTGAGCGGCAACGGCGGGCAGGATCTTGAACCGCTGCCGAACCCGCATCGACACAGGGGCCGGCAGCCCTGCAGAGCGGCCTTGCGGACTCACCAGCCTTGCCCAGGCAAAGACGTTCTCTACTCCTTGCCCGGCTCTTTTTCCGCCTTCCTCTCGCTGATGAGCTTTTGTGCAATATGCCCGGGGACGTCCTCATAGTGGGAAAACTCCATGGAATAGAGTCCCCTGCCGGAGGTCAGGCTGTTGAGCTGGTTGGCATATGTGAGCATCTCCGCCATGGGCACAGTGGCCGTTATCTTCTGGTTTCCACCGGCCTGGGGCTCCACGCCCTGAACCTTCCCCCGCTTTGCATTCAGGTCCCCGATGACGGAGCCGAGGGCGTCGTCGGGTGTGATCACCTCTACCCTCATGACGGGCTCGAGCAGTACGGGCTTGGCCTCGGAAGCAGCCTTCTTCATGGCCATGGACCCCGCGATCTTGAATGCCATCTCCGAGGAGTCGACCGAGTGATAAGAGCCGTCATACAGGGTGACCCTGACATCCACCATCGGATAGCCGGCGACGGCACCGCTCTTCATGGCCTCGACAACACCCTTCTCGACCGCGGGTATGTACTGTCTCGGTATGACACCTCCGACGATCTTGTTGACGAACTCGAAACCACCGCCCCTCGGCAGCGGCTCTATCTCTATCCAGCAGTCTCCATACTGTCCCCTGCCGCCTGACTGCTTCTTGTATTTTCCCTGAGCCTTTGCGTGAGCCCTGATGGTTTCACGGTAGGGGATCTTCGGGGTCTTCATCTCCACCTCGACGCCGAACTTCCTCTTCAGCTTCTGTATGGCTATCTCGATGTGCACCTGTCCCATGCCGGAAAGCAGCATCTCGTTCGTCTCCTCATCCCTGTGGAACCTCAGCGTGGGGTCCTCCTCGAGTATGCGGTGAAGGCCCGAGCTGACCTTGTCCTCGTCGCCCTTGCTCTTTGGGGCGATGGCATAGGATATTATGGGCTCGGAGAACCTCACCTTCTCGAACACCACAGGTGCTGCGGCATCGCAGAGCGTGTCACCGGTGTTGGTAGCCTTGAGCTTCGCCACACCGCCTATCTCGCCGGGGCCGAGGGTCTGTGTGGGCACGTGCTTCTTGCCCAGCAGGTAGAAGACCTGACCGATCCTCTCCTTGGTCCCGGAGGAGGAGTTGTAGACCGTCGAGTCGGCATTCAGGCTGCCCGAGTAGACCCTCATCAGAGTGAGCTTCCCTGTAAACGGGTCTGCAATGGTCTTGAAGACGTAGGCGGAAAAGGGCCCGCCCTCCTCCGGCTGCACGATCACCTCGGAACCGTCCTCCGCCTTCCTTCCCCTCACCGGGCTGATCCGGGCCATCTCCACCGGAGAGGGAAGGCAGTGGACGGCCGTATCCATGAGCAGGTCGACACCCCGGTTCTGCACGGCCGATCCGCAGACAACTGGAATGAACTTTCTCGTGAGGGAGCCCTCTCTTATGCCCCCGACTATCTCTTCCTCTGTCAGCTCACCGCCCTCAAGGTACCGCTCGAGCAGTACGTCGTCCGATTCCGCTATCTTCTCAACCAGTTTCTTCCTGTAATCCTCGACCTCACCGGAGAGCTCGGAAGGGATCTCCGTCTCCTCCATCCCACCGTCCGTAAACCTGTAAGCCTTCATCTTCACCACATCCACGACTCCGCCGAATGAAGGCCCCTCGCCGATCGGGATGTTCAGGGGAATGGCCTCGGTCTCGAAGGACTTCTCTATCTCACTCAAAGCACGGGCGAAATCGGCGTTCTCCCTGTCCATCTTGTTTACGAATATGATCCTCGGGAGTTCGAACTCGCATGCATACTTCCATATCTTCTCGGTCTCCGCCTTCACCCCTGATATTGCACTGACTATTATGACGGCACCATCCGATACCCGCAGACATCCCCTTGCATCCTCTATGAAGTTGATGAACCCCGGCGTGTCTATTATGTTCATCCTGCAGCCTTTCCAGTCACAGTAGGCGACGGCCGAGGATATGGTGATCTTGCGCTCTATCTCTTCAGGGTCGAAATCGGTTACAGTGTTTCCGGCATCCACGCTCCCCATCCTGTCGATTACACCGGCACTGTAGAGCATGGCCTCAACCAAGGAGGTCTTGCCTGCACCGCCGTGCGCCACAACCGAAAAGTTCCTGATCATGGAAACATCGTGCTTAGCCATATATCCCCCTGTTGTAAACGGAATTCGACATCCGAAACCTACTCTATTATCTCTTCCACAACCGGTTTGTACTCTGTCTTCTTCTCCATCCTGAGACTGAACAGCCTGGCGGCGATGAAGGTGAGTATAAAGAGGCCGAAACCACCCACGGCGGAAAGCAGGTCGGGATCAACCCCGCTGAAGATGCCGGGAAGGAACTCCTTGCCGAGAACGGCACCGATTATGAGAGCGAGCGCGGGCAGGCCGTAGATCAGGATCGTCCCCTTCAGGTAGGTGTATGTCTTGAATACAACCTTGACCTTCTGTCCTTCCCTCGCCTTTGCAACGTTTACGGCCTCTATGAGCGCACCGCCGTCCGAGACGTGGCACACGCCTTCCTTGCACTTGTCACAAGCACTCTTGCGCTCGACGAGGACCTTCGCGGTCACGCCGTCGATACTCTTTACGATGCCGACCTCTTCCATGACGTTACTATTCTAACACAAAAAAGATCTTGTCTACCATATGACATGACCACGTACGCAGCCGGCATATGCGTAATCACCGCCGTCAACGTGTTATAATACCGCAGTCACCGTGTCCGTCAAGCGGGCTGCGGGACAGATCCGGGAAGAAAGGAGCGGAGATGATAAAACACATCGTGCTTTTCAAACTGAAACCCGAGGTGTCGGACGGGGAACGCCGGCAGCTCGTTGAGGACCTGAGAGGCCTAAAGGAGACGACCGAGGGCGTCATGAAGGAATGCCTCGTCGCCCAGGATATGCTGCCGTCGGAAAGATCGTACGACATCATCCTCGACTCGACGTTCGACTCACTCGATCACCTTCAGCAGTACCTGGTGCATCCCAAGCACATGGAGGTCGTGAAGGATATAAGAAGGCTCTGCGCCTCGGTGGCCAAGGTAGACTACGAAGTCTGAACCGGCATTGCTCTTCATTTCATCGAGATTTCATCGAACCCCTGCGGTGCCTGCATGCCGGGCCGCCGCAGCGGCGTCATTCGACGATGGATTTCTCGGCCCGGCCTCCCGGGCCTGCTTGTCGCCGTCGAGCTCAGACTTCCTGATCCAGATCTCGTTGTCATCGATCATCTTGTAGAAGACAAAGTTCTTCTTCAGATAATCGAGGACTATGGGGAACCTGACCTCGTTCGAGAATCCTTCGAAGTTGAAACCGCTGACGGAATTGTACCAGTCACTGTTTGTGTACAGTACATACTTGATGTTCGCCTTCTTGAGGTCCTCGACCACCTCTTCCTGGTAAAAGTACGGCATGGCGTACAGCAGCGTCGGGAACCTGGTGGGTGCGGGCTGGTCGATGAAGTAGTACCAGCTCGCCTCGTTTGTAAAGGTGAAAAACTTTTCGTCATCCTTCAGGTTCTCCTTGAGGAACTTTATGGTCGCCTTGTATTTATCGAGAATGAAGTCCGAGTCCTTCACCTTTATGGGGAATCTCTTCGTGATCAGGTCTTTCTTGTATATCCTGTAGACTCCTCCGACGGAACTCACGACAACCACGAACGTAACGGCGTAGACCAGGATCCTCCTCAGTCTGCCGAACCCCTCTCTCTGCAGGAAGCCGTGCAGATAATGTTTTATCAGTATGTACATGGAAAGTATGTAGGTCAGCGGAGAGCTGTACCCCACATGCATCCAGTCTGAACGTCCGAGCGCGCTCCTGTAGAAGAACACCGACATCACCAGCAGGCAGAACTCTATAAAATACTTTTCGATGAACCGCCTGAAAGCCGGCCCTACCCTCCCGTCGTTCAGGTGCAGCTGCTGGAGGAACCTGCACGCAACCCAGAACGTGTTCGCCGCTATGAGCACACAGACACCCAGGTAAGCTATGTGCTCGATGGGATATATGAATCCGCCCTGAAGCTCCCTGTACTTGGTCAGCTTCAGGAATGTAAAGTCGAAGAACTCATAGAAGGCCCCGCGGAAAAGCACGTTCAACAGCAGGACCGCTGCAACGAGTCCGAGAAACGAGGCCGCCAGGTAATGACGCCTGAACCGGCTCCCGTGAAAGAAGAGGAAGTACAGGATCGGCGATACTATAAGGTATGTCGCGAACAGGTAGATCCCCCGGTCGGCGGCATAACCGAACGCGGCAAGAGGTATGAACGAGAAGAAAAAGACGGCCATCATAAGTTTCCAGGGGTCAACCCGCTTGAGGGAGGAGAAACGGTACAGCACCGGAACCGTCACGAGAAACGAGAAAGTCGTCACATCCATGGTCTTGAAGAACATCAGCCTTCTCGGAAGGCCGAAGAGATGCTTGTAGAAAAGCGTCAGCGCGAGAAAGACCGCAAGGTAGTACAGAAAATTGCCCCGGAATATCTGCATCAGAAAGATCGCCAGCATTATGAACAGAAAGACCTTGAGGATCGACTCGAGCGCCCTGACCGATCCGATCGACTTTCCGAAGAGCTTGAATGCGACAACCGAACGGACGGGATTCTCGAAAACCCCGTGCAGGAAGAGGAAATCCCTGTAGGGAACCTTGCCGGCCATATAAGAGAGGGCCGGCCCCAGGGTCTCGCCCTCGTGCATCGCGTCGAACTTGCCCGTGGAGCGGTAGTTCGGAATGTTTACGGAAGAGATTATGGCGAAAACCAGCAGGAGCACGGCGAAGATCCTCCTGTTGGCCGAGGGCAGGGGTGATACATCCATGGTGTCTCTCGAGGCGGACTCCGGTTCCTTCCCGAAGCAGACCTCTCTGAACCCCCCGATGTTCAGAAGGTACATCAGCAGGAGCACCAGCAGGGGCATGAGGAGAAAGACCGCAAACCTCACGGAATCATTGGTGGGGTTGTATTTTGCCACCGTGAGCACACCGGTGACGCCCCACGGGTTTGAATACGGGAGCGTTATCTTGTTCCAGAAGAACAGTCCAAGGGAAACGCCGACCGCGAATACCGCAAGCAGAATGAAAAACCTTATGTTCTTGCCCTGTCTCATATTGCGGTCAAAAAGCCCGCCACCTCCGTGAAGAAGAAAACGCCGCTGCAGGCAGCGATCCATAACGCAGTTTCGACTCCAAAACGCCACAGCCTTACTGTAAAAGAATCACGCAAAAAACATACAGACGGGCTTGATCCTCTTCGATAGAGGCCGACGGAAAAAAAGGAATCCCGGCTGCGGAACGATATGTATCCGGATCCGATCTCTTCAGGACCCCTTACGGTTGAAAAGGGCATTGATATACCTTTTCCTGTATGACCCGCGGGAAAGGATCGCCTTGGGCTTCCCCGAAAAGATGGCGCTGGGCTCGAAGTAACAGTGCAGCAGGCATCCCTTGCAGTTGTCCGAAAAGGCTATGTAGTTTCCGAGTTCCTCCCACAGCTCCTTGAAGCTCTTGTTCTTGTACGAATCGGTGAGTTCCCTCGAAAACTCGAAGCACGGTCCCAGCCGTCCGTCGGGAGATATGCTGCACTGCAGGTAGATCGCTATGCACTTCATCTTCGGTACCTTGAACGTGTACATCGCATCAAGGAGCAGGTCGCTCATCATGACAGGGTATCCCTTGTCCCGCAGTTCCCTAAGCTTCGTGATCGTCTTCCTGTAGTGATCGAGGCTGCCGTAGACCTCCCCGTAACGCCTGGAATACTCCTCTGGGCTCTTGTAGTCGAAGTGCGTCAGCAACGGGGAAAACGTAAGCGATTTTATCCCGAGCCTCGTAGCGATCTCCACGATGTCGTCAAGTTCATCGTACGTGATCCTCGTCAGGATCGTGTTGAAACCGACGTGAGGAATCCTCTCGACGGCAGCCTTTATCCCCTCTATAACGGTATCGTCGAGGACCTTTATTATCCCCATGTCCTCGGGAACCTGGGAGTTCGTGGTGTCGAAAGAGAAGGTCAAGACGTCGACGTGCTCGGCTATCTCGTCGATCCGCTTGGATACGAGGGAGCCGTTCGTGACGAGCTTGGCCACCATGCCCCGCTCCTTTATCCGCTTCAGTATGAGGGGAAGGTCCTTCCTGACGAGCGGTTCCCCGCCTGTCACCGCATAGGCCACACATCCGGCCTCGGCAACCTCGTCAACGAGGTTCAACACCTCCTCGGTATTCAGCTCTTCGGTCTTGTCGTACCAGACAGAGCAGTAGGAACACTTGTAGTTGCACCTGTGGGTTATCCTGTGCCCGACCTTTATCAGGTTTCTCTTGTTGAAGAGGTTGAACTGGATCGCCGCGTTCAGCGTCCTGGTAAAATTCTTCAATGTAAAGCCGCCGTTGGTTTTCATGATGTGCCCTTTAATTGATTTAATTGAATGGTGAGTGACAGGGATATACTCATCGCAAGCATATATTAAGATTAGCACAAGTGGTGCTGGTTTTTCAACCGTGACCGAGACCGACCGACTGTCCGGACGCGGCGACTCCGCCGAGATGTGGACGAAACCCGGAGTATGATATATAATGGTAGGAGTATATTTTTCCTATACACTGTTGCGGCTGCACATCCGTGACCGAAGAGTGGGGCGGAAGTGTTTTTTTGCTTGAAATTCAACAACTTCGCACTGCGTTCTCCCTCGCCCGAAAAGTGGCAAAGGATTTGCTTCAACAGATTCAACGAAAGGAGGCAATCATGGATAAAGGAAGAATCATTGTGCTCGATGACGATCCCGTTGTGACACTCAGCTGCAAGAGGATACTCGGGGCAGAGGGTTACAACATAACCGCCGTGGCCAAGGGGGAGGATGCACTCAAGCAGCTCGAAAAAGAGGAATACGACATCCTGATCACCGACATACGGCTTCCCGACATATCGGGCATAGAGGTCCTTCGCGAAGCACGCGTGATTCAGCCGAACACCGACATAGTAGTCATCACCGGATATCCAACGCTGGAAGACGCAAAGGAGTCCATAAGGCTCGGTGCGTTCGAGTACATCGAGAAGCCCTTCACGCCCGACTTCATGCTGAATGTCGCAAGAAAGGTCTTCGACAAGAGGGGCTGGATACTCAGGCAGGCTTACATAAACGAGTTCCGGGACTACCTTGTACCGCTTCGTGACAAGGAGAACCCGGTGATATTCTACAAGGAGGGTGTGTGGGCCAGGCCGGTGAAGGGCGGCCTGTGGGAGATAGGCTATGACCTGAGATACGAGATGGCTGCAGGAGAGATGCTCTATGTCGACTACCTGAAGGTGGACAGGGTGAAGGCTGGCGAGCCGTTCGCCAGGCTGCTTACAGGCTCGGGAAAGATCGTGGACATAGCCTCACCGATGACCGCGGAGATAAAAGAGACCAATGTCAAGGCAAACGACGTGATCTCCTCCCTCCTGAAGGAACACCTCTCGGAGGGGTGGCTCATATGGCTTGCAAGGGTGATACCCCTTGAGATGTGAGGAGGGAGTCCTTGTCTTTGATCGACTCGATTTCATTGAGCAAATCTATTTCATCTACGGAGGTTTTCACATGGCGGGGAGTGTCTTGATAGTAGACGATGAGGATGTTGTCATAAGAAGCTGCGAGAGGATACTCGCTCCGGAGGGATACAGCGTGCAGGGGGCGACCAGTGCGCGCAGGGCGATGGAGATGATCGAAAACGGAAGTTTCGACCTCGTCATCACCGATCTCAAGATGCCCGAGGTGGACGGTATAGAATTGATACGCTGGATACGGGAGAAGAGCCCGGGAACGGGTGTTGTCGTCATAACCGGGTATCCATCCCAGGAGAGCATAAAGGACGCGCTCGAACTCGGCATCATAGATTACCTGCCGAAACCGTTCTCTCCCCAGCTCCTCGTAGACATCACGGAAAAGGCCCTCGCTGCCGTAAAGGCGGCCATGGGCAAGGAGAGGCCTGAAGAGGAAGGGGACGTGGAGGCAAAGCTGAAGGATATAACCGAGGTCATAGAGAGCTACAGGACCAGACCCGGCGCACTGATTCCGGTGCTGCAGAAGGTTCAGGGCATACTCGGCTATCTGCCCCCCTCCGTGCAGCGTATCATAGCCAAGGGCCTAAACCTTCCCGTCAGCGAGGTGCATGCCGTGGTATCGTTCTACTCGTTCTTCACGATGAAGCCCAAAGGAAAGCACAATGTCAGGGTTTGCCTGGGCACGGCATGTTACGTGAAGAGGGCGGCCGAGATACTCCAGAAGATAAGGGAGACCCTCGGGCTCGACGAGGAAGAGGAGATCACGAAAGACAGGAAGTTCTCCATCGAGACCGTACGGTGTCTCGGTGCCTGCGGGCTGGCGCCTGTCGTGGTCATAGACCAGGACATTTACGGAAGTGTCGACCCCGTGAAGGTCCCGGAGACGATAAAGCAGTACAATTGACCGGAAAGGCTGGAGCTGCTCTCTCTGCTTCAGCCCGACGATACGAAAGGAGGCCGTACAAATGGCAAGGCTTACAGTCGAAGACCTGAAGAAGATCAAGGAAGGATACAAGGCCGAGAGGACTCTCAGGGAGGGTGCCTTCAGGGCCAAGGTGACGGTCCATATGGGCACCTGCGGTCTTGCTGCAGGTGCGAGAGAGATAATGAACGTCATCCTCAGAGAGCTCGAAAAGAGCGGAACGACCGACGTGGCGGTGAGCACCTCAGGCTGTGCAGGGCTGTGCAGCCGTGAACCCATGATCACGGTTCAGATACTTGATGAACCGCCCGTCAAGTACTGTGACCTCAACGAAGAGAAGACGAGGAGGATAGTCACGGAGCACGTCATCGGCGGTAAGGTCGTCGAGGACCTCGCACTCGTGAGGGGATGCGAGACGTCCTATTAGTCGTATTTCTCGGACGGCGAATTTCGTATAATGGAGACGGAGGTACCATAAATCATGGAAAGATACAGAGTAAACCTGATGTTGTGCGGAGGAACCGGATGCATAGCCACGGGAAGCCTGAAGGTGAGGGACGCCCTGATGGAAGAACTGAAGAAACAGAAGCTCGAAGGCGAAGTATCGGTGACCCTCACAGGCTGTAACGGCTTCTGTGCGCAGGGGCCGATCCTCATCGTGCACCCGGACGAGATATTCTACGAGAAGCTTAAGCCCGAAGACATACCCTACCTGGTGGAAGAGCACCTCCTGAAAGGCAGGCCCGTGGAGAAGTTCATGTACCGCGAGCCCCTCAAGAAGACGACCGTGCCCTCCATGAACGAGATCCCATTCTTCAAGTACCAGGTGCTCAGGGCCCTGAGGAACAAGGGGCTCATCGACCCGGAAAAGATAGAAGACTATATAGCGAGGGACGGCTACATGGCGGCAGCAAAGGCCCTGACGGAGATGACCCCGGCACAGATAATAAAGGAACTGAAGGACTCCGGTCTGAGGGGGCGCGGTGGAGCCGGGTTTCCCACCGGGCTCAAGTGGGAGCTCTGCTCGATGGCCAAAGGGGACCAGAAGTACATCCTCTGCAACGGTGACGAAGGCGACCCGGGAGCGTTCATGGACCGCAGCATCATGGAAGCCGATCCTCACGTCGTGCTCGAGGGGATGATCATAGGGGCAAAGGCCATCGGCGCCACAAAGGGCTACATCTATGTGCGGGCCGAATACCCGCTTGCCGTCAAGAGGCTGCAGCTCGCCATCGACCAGGCGAACGAACTGGGGCTCCTGGGGGACAACATCCTCGATTCCGGCTTCAGTCTCGACATAGAGATATACGAGGGGGCCGGCGCCTTCGTATGCGGCGAGGAGACGGCCCTCATGCGCTCGCTCGAGGGTAAGAGGGGCATGCCGATTCCGAGGCCCCCGTTCCCCGTGAACCAGGGCCTGTGGGGCAAACCGACCGTGCTCAACAATGTCGAGACCTATGCGAACATCCCGCAGATAATACTGAACGGCGGCGACTGGTTCCGCAGCCTCGGCACCGAGAAGTCCACCGGGACGAAGGTCTTCGCCCTGACAGGGGCTGTCAACAATATCGGGCTGATCGAGGTACCCATGGGCATCCCCCTGAGGAGGATAATATTCGACATAGGAGGGGGTATAAAGAAGGGAAGGAAGTTCAAGGCCGTACAGCTCGGCGGTCCGTCCGGAGGCTGTATCCCCGAAGACCTGCTCGATACCCCCGTGACCTACGAGGACATCGTCAAGACCGGGGCGATTGTCGGCTCCGGCGGAATGGTCGTGATGGACGACTACAACTGCATGGTGAACGTGGCCAAGTTCTTCCTCGAGTTCACTGCGGACGAGTCGTGCGGCAAGTGCCCGCCCTGCAGGATAGGGACGAGGGTGATGCTCGACAAGCTGATCGACATCACCGAGGGCAGGGGACGTGAAGGGGACATAGAACTCCTCGAGGACCTTGCAGGGGATATCATAAGGACATCGCTGTGCGGACTCGGCCAGACGGCTCCCAACCCGGTGCTGACCACGATACGGTACTTCAGGGACGAGTACGAGTCGCACATCCACCAGAACTGGTGCAAGGCGGGTGTCTGCAGGGAGCTCTCCACCTTCTACATAGATGCAGATGCATGCACGGGCTGCGGTGCCTGCGCGAGGGCATGCCCCCAGGATGCGATAACCGGAGAGAAGAAGAAACCGCACGTCATAAACCAGACACTCTGCATCAAGTGCAGGACGTGCTACGAAAAGTGCAAGTTCAACGCCGTCAGGGTAGGTCCCCGGGACATGTTCAAGGGGGACGAGGCAGCAGTAACGGCCGGCGGGGAAGAGTAAGGCTGCAGTCGGTATTCAAAACTTTTCATTAGGAGGTCTTGATTCGATGATAGAACTGACGATCAACGGCAGAAAGCTCCAGGCCCGGAAAGGAATGACCATACTCGACGTGGCAAGGGAGAACAACATATACATACCGCACCTGTGCTGGGACAGGAGGCTGAAGCCCTACGGCGGGTGCAGGCTCTGCCTCGTGGAGGTCGAGGGACAGAGAAAGCTGATGGCATCGTGCTCCTCGCCCGCTGAAAACGGGATGGTCGTGCACACAGATACGCCGGCGCTCCAGAAGGCGAGAAAGACCGTGCTCGAGCTCCTGCTCGTACATCACCCGCTCGACTGCCCCATATGCGACAAGGCAGGAGAGTGCAGCCTGCAGGACCTCGCATACAAGTACGGCCCTTCTCAGAGCCGGTTCTACGGCGAGAGGAAACACGACCCCGAGGCCACGAGCCCGCTCATCGACCGCAACCCCAACAGGTGCATACTCTGCGGCCGCTGCGTAAGGGTCTGCTGGGAACACCAGGGGGTCGGAGCCATAAACCTGATAGGACGCGGGTTCAAGACGAAGATAAGCCCGGCCTTTGAAGAGACGCTCGACTGCGAGTTCTGCGGCCAGTGTATCGACGCCTGCCCTGTAGGGGCCCTGGGGGCGAAGCCATACAAGTACAGGGCCAGGGCGTGGTTCCTCGAGAGTCGTGACAGCATCTGCCCCTACTGCGCTGTCGGGTGCACCCTGACACTCGACCTGAGGGAGGGCCGGATACTGAGGGTCAGGGGGGTGGACGGCAAAGGCGTAAACAGGGGCGACCTGTGCGGAAAGGGAAGATTCGGTTTCGACTTCATCTATGGAGAATCCCGCCTGAGGAGACCGCTCATAAGGACCGACGGGGAACTCAGGGAGGTCTCCTGGGAGGAAGCGCTCCGTTACGTCGCGGAAAGACTCAAGGCAATAAGTGAAGAACACGGGGCGGAGGCCGTTGGAGCTGTAGGCTCACCAAGGGCCACCCTCGAGGACAACTACATGCTGCAGAAGTTCATGCGCGAGGCGGTCGGTACCGACAGCCTCGACACTTCGGCAAGACTCGGCTATGCGTGGGTGCTGAAAGGCATGGAAGAGACCTACGGGATAAGGTTCAACCCCGTAAGGCTCGACTCGCCTCTCGGCAAAGACGTCATACTCGTCATCGAGTCGGACATCACTTCCACACACCCGATCTTCGGCCTGAAGTTCCTCGAGGCGAAACTCGGGGGCTCGAAACTGATGGTCGTCGAACCGAGGAGGACGAAGCTTGCAAGACATGCAACCGAATGGCTGAGGATAAAGCCCGGGACCTCAACGGCGTTTCTCAACGGCCTTATAAAGTATGCCCTGGCCGCCGGGGTCCACCTCAAGAAGGATGTAACTACCGAGGGGCTCGACGGGCTTCAGGAGGCGGTGAAGGATTACACCCCGCAGAGGGTGTCGGAAATAACCGGAATAGCGGAAGCGGAATTCACGGAGGCGGCACGGGAGTTCATCACGGCTGAGAACCGCCTTATGGCCATGACCGTCTCTGCAGCAGAGAACCAGAAAGGGATCGAGACGGTGAGGGCCGCGGCCAACCTCCTCATGCTGCTTGGAGAGGGCCCAGAGGCCCTGCAGATCCCGGCTGACTACTCCAACACCACCGGCGCATGGCTCATGGGAGTAAGGCCTCTCGGCCACGGCAAGGACCTGTATGAGATGCTCTACAACCCCGGAGCCGTAAAGGCTCTCTATGTCATGGGAGAGGACCCGCTGGTCACCATGCCCGATGCAGAGCGCATCGAAGAAGTGCTCAAGGGACTCGACCTCCTGATCGTTCAGGACATCCGGATGTCCGAGACGGCAAAACTCGCCGACGTGGTCCTGCCTGCTGCAAGCTGGGCGGAAAAGGAAGGCACTTTCATAAACACCGAGGGACTGCCGCAACCGGTTCCGAAAGCGGTCGCCGCCACCGGGGATTCCATAGCCGACTGGATGATACTGCGTAACCTTGCAAGGTTCATGGGACACGACCTCGGCAGCATGGACTTCAAAACACTCCAGGAGGAGATCGGCAGCATACCGGCGGAGACCGGCACACAGAGGTGGAGGTTCGCCTCTGCCGAGTGGCGGCTGAAGGAGAGCCCTGACGCGGACTACCCGGTCGTTCTGGTCACGGGAAACATCATGCAGCACTCGGGCGCGCTCTCCGTCATGTCGAAGAGCCTCAGCCATGTGCTCTCCGATGCCTTCGTGCAGATAAGCCCTGAAGACGCCGAACGCTTCGGTGTCGAAGACGGCGGATTCATCAGGATCGTATCGAGGAGGGGCTCGGTATACATAAAGGCACGGGTATCCGACGAGATACCAGAAGGGATGCTGTTCGTCCCGGTACACTTCGCCCACGCCAGGGTGAACGCCCTGACGTTCGCTTCCCCCGACGGTACGGCGCACCTGACGGCGGTGAGGCTGGAGCCGAAGGCATAGGGACCCGTCCCTTGCCGGTGCGGCGAAGGCTGTCATGTTTGCACGCTTCCCGGTGGGGACCATTACTCCCTGCACTCGGGTCGTCCTCCCAACACGTCGAGGAAGCTTACACTCTCACGCCTCCTGCGGGCAACGCCTGGCACAGAAAAGACGCAGAAACAACAACTTGGGGTATTTGCATGGAACTTGCACGTAATTAAGGGTTTCGGGGGCACGACCTGAAAAAAACAACAACATCACGGTTCCGGCAGCCACGGGGCGGGGCAGAAGGCGTCAGGCTGCGCGGTCGGCCGGCATGCCGGAACAGCAAGGAGGAGGCGAGATGGGATGGAAGAGGTTCGGTCTTTCTGCGGGCATGAGCATCATTCTTTTCGTTGGATCGTGGTTTGCAGGCTGTACAATGGAGCCGTTATTCGAAGATACGGGGCACGGCGGTAATCACATGTCGGTCCCGTCCCAGTGGATAACCCAGTTCGGCACGGAAGAGGAAGACTCTACATACGACATTGCCGTAGACCCCGAAGGAAACACCTATGTTGCGGGATACACCGACGGAGTTCTCTCGGGCCTCGGCAGCGGTTCCATAGACATCTTCATAACCAGGTACGACACATCCGGCGAACAGGTATGGATGGATCAGTTCGGCTCCGAAGCCGATGATATTCCATACGCCGTAACCGCCGGACCCGACGGTTACATATATATCGCCGGTTCCACCTTCGGTGACCTCTCCGGAACAAACAACGGATACGCGGACGTCTTCATAGCCAAGTACGACAGGGACGGCAACCGGATATGGACAACGCAGTTCGGTTCGCCAGCCAACGAGAGGGCCTTCGACATGGCCGTGGACCCCGCCGGCAACATATACCTGGCCGGATACACGTTCGGAGACCTCTCGGGAAGCGGCAAGTCTGTACGGTTCGACGCTTTCATTGCGAAGTACGACACGGACGGCAACCGGACATGGTTGAAGCAGTCCGACACTTTAAACATCGGCAGATTCGCCGGTATCGCCATCGACGCCGGGGACGGCATCTATGTGACGGGGGAGACGCACGGCGATCTCGCCGGAACAGGGAGTGCCGGATACCGTGACGTGTTCATCAGGAAGTACGACACCGATGGCAACGAGGTGTGGGTGTCGCAGTTCGGCACTGAATACGATGACAGCGGCATCAGCATCGCTGCGGATGCCTCCGGCAACACCTACGTGACGGGATACACGAAGGCAGACATGGCCGGGCCAAATTCGGGTTACAAGGACGTATTCATCGCAAAGCACGACCCCTCCGGCAACATGATATGGACTCGACAATTCGGCTCCAAGGGCGACGACATCGGTATCGGCATCGCTGTAGACTCCTCCGGCAACACCTACGTGACCGGATACACGAAGGCGGACCTCGCCGGAACCGATTCGGGCTCCAAGGACGTATTCATAGCAAAGTACGACCGTAACGGCAATCTCCTGATAAAGCAGTTCGGCTCTGAAGGGGAAGACGCCGGCTCAGGAATAGCGGTGGATTCATCCGGCAACAACTACATAGCAGGGGATACGGACGGGGACCTCGCATCAGCCAACTCGGGGTCCAAGGATGTGTTCATCGCAAAGAACTACGAGTCTTCGGTACCGCCCGCAGATGCAACCTACAGCCTCGGTGGAACGGCAAGCGGTGTCGACGAGGCAATAGAACTCGAATTCCTCGTGAGAAAACTGTATCCGGACGGATCAGGCACACTACTGTACGGAAGGGCCTCGGTGGAGGGGGACGGACCGTTCGTGCTGGGTGAGTTCGAGGATGGTTCCATGTATGAAGATGTGAAGGTCGCCACTCCACGCGTGGCCTGCATCGTTACAAACGGCAGCGGAACGATAAGCGGATCGGACGTTACGGATATAGACGTTACATGCAGCAACGTCCCCATACTGACCGACATAGCCGCCGGCTATACGTACAGCGTGGCACTGAAATTCGACGGCACGGTCTGGGGATGGGGAAGCAACGGCCGTGGAGAGCTGGGTGACGGGACCCTCACGAAGAGTGCCACACCCGTGCAGGCGGTCGGACTCACGCAAGTCATTGCCATCACGGCTGGAGCATCTCATACCGTTGCGCTCAGGGACGACGGCACGGTCTGGGCTTGGGGAAACAACGGCTCAGGCCAGCTGGGAACGGCAACCGGCTTCTGCTCCACAGTCTTTCCGGATCTGCCGTGCACTGCCACGCCCGTGCAGGTGGAGGGGATTTCAGACGTCACGGCCGTCGCGGCAGGAGCTTTCCACACGGTAGCCCTCAGGACGGACGGCACGGTCTGGACTTGGGGAAGCAACATCTTCGGGACCCTGGGAGACGGAACCACTACGAACCGTATCTCCCCGGAGCAGGTACCCGGACTCACGGACGTCACCGCCATCGCGGCGGGAAGCGCCTATACCCTTGCGCTCAAGAAAGACGGCACGGTCTGGGCTTGGGGAAACAACGGGTTAGGCCAGCTTGGGTCGGCAACCGACTTCTGCAATTCAGACTATGATTACCTGCCCTGTTCCACGATACCCTTACAGGTGGAAGGGTTTTCGGGGGCCACGGCCCTTGCAGCCGGGAATTCACGGACCTTTGCACTGAAGGCCGACGGCACCGTCTGGGCATGGGGGTCCGGACTGCTGGGAGACGGGACCACTGGAGGCAGCATATCCCCGGTGCAGGTAACCGGACTCACGGACGTCACCGCCATCGCGGCAGGAAGCTCACACACCCTTGCGCTCAGGGAAGACGGCACGGTCTGGGCTTGGGGGGATGGCAGCGACGGCCAGCTTGGTGACGGGGAGAGGAGTTCCAGTCCCGTTCCGGTACAAGCATACGGTCTTACGGACGTAAAATCCATTGCAGCCGGTTATTGGTTCTCTCTCGCACTTAAGAACGACGATACGGTCTGGGGATGGGGTGACAACTACTCGGACGAGTTGGGTGAAGGGGTAACTGGCAGCTACAGCAACGTACCGGTTCAGGTGTACTGGCCGCTGTAACACGGAACCTCCGGCATCCGTTGCGGCTGACAACCAGCCGCAACGGATGCGCAAAAAGACGAACAAAACGATGTCAACCTATGCTGTTTCTTCCGACACAGTGGTAGTTGAACCCGAGGCTCTTCATCTTGTCGGGAGCGTAGACGTTCCTGAGATCAAAGAAGTTGGGCGACTTCATGGACGACTTTATCCGTCCGAGATCGAGGTTTCTGAACTGGTTCCACTCGGTCATCAGCACGAGGGCGTCCACCCCCTTTGCCGTTTCGTAGGCATCCTTCTTGTAGCTGATCTTCGGGAAGACGGCCTTCATGTCGGCTGACGCAACCGGGTCATAGGCCTGCACCTTTGCACCGTCCTTGAGCAGGCTCTCTATCATGTACAGGGACGGCGCCTCCCTGATGTCGTTCGTGTTGGGCTTGAACGACAGTCCCAGGATCCCTATCCTCTTGCCGCTGACATCGCCGAGGACGCTCCTGAGCCTGGAAAACATCAGATTCCTCTGCTTCTCGTTGGCCTTCACCGCAGCCTCCACGACGCCGAGGTCTGCATCCTTCTCCCTCGCAAGATGCAGAAGAGCGAGGGTGTCCTTCGGAAAACACGAGCCCCCGAAACCCGGACCCGGGTGGAGGAACTTCGGACCTATCCTCTTGTCGAGCCCCATGGCCTTTGCAACCACGTGTACATCGGCACCAACGAGGTCGCACAGGTTCGCTATCTCGTTTATGAATGATATCTTCACCGCAAGAAAGGAATTCGATGAATACTTGATGAGCTCGGCGGTCTCGATGTTGGTTATCACAAAGGGTGTCTCTATCAGGTAGAGGGGCCTGTAGAGGTCCCGCATTATGGCTATGGCCTGGGGGCTCTCCGCACCGATCACCACCCTGTCGGGCCTCATGAAGTCTCCGATCGCGGAACCCTCGCGGAGGAACTCGGGATTGGAGGCGATATCGAAGTCGACGTCACCCTTGAGCTTCTCCTTTATCCATGCGCGGATCTTCTTGCCGGTCCCCACAGGAACAGTGCTCTTCGTCACGATGATCTTGTAGTCGTTCATGTACCGGGCTATCTCCTCGGAGACCTCCTTTACATAGCTGAGGTCAGCCGTTCCGTCACCCCTCGGGGGTGTACCCACCGCTATGAAGATGACGAGCGATGACTCCACGGCATCCTTCACCTTTGTGCTGAAGTTGAGCCTCCCCTCGGCGGCGTTCCTCTTGACCAGCTCCTCGAGGCCGGGCTCATAGAAGGGTATCTCTCCCTTCTTCAGTGCCTTGACCTTCCGCTCATCCCTGTCTACACAGGTAACGGAGACGCCGAACTCGGAAAAGCATGCGCCTGTTACAAGCCCTACATACCCTGTTCCAATGATTCCTATGTGCATTCGTCCTCCAGTTAAAGGTTTGTCCCTGATCCAGCGACGGACGGCTCGAGGTGTTGCACAGGGGGGATATTGCCGGTTCGTCGTCGCTGGATATGAGTTGTATCGAGATGTCAAGAAATTCCGGTCGTCATACTAAAAGAATAACCAATATAAGCCCATGAAGTCCACACCCCGCATTAGATCACAAAAAACGTCCGCGAACAACACTGTTCGATAAAGAGAGCAGGTCATAGCAGGACAGTATAGGCTTACGGTATTTAATTGCCGAATCCTGCAACAATGATGGTTGTTGGGAGCGATATGACAGAGTCTGAACGGTTTTAAGTATCACGAAAGCTTCACCTGGATGGTGAAGCGTGATACTTACCTCGGAGTCCAGGCCGGATGCCTGGACGAGAATGAGTGAAGAGTCTGTCATATCGCTCTCTTCCCGTAATCGAGACGTTTTATCGATGGAGCTGGGAATAGTGAATAAGACCGCTCAACCCTCAGCATATGAAAACCTGACCCGGCAATAAAACACCCTGTGAATTTGCTGCGAAATTAAAACCGTTCAAAATCAACATCCCCTGTCCTCAATTATAGTTCCTGAGTTTTTACCTGACATTAATTGTACAAACAACAGCTTATTTCACGGACACTCTATTTTGATCTAACGGGCACCCCTCCTGAACTCAGTAGTCCCCGCCGACGAGTTCGGCCTCTATGTAACCCACGGCCACCTTCGTCCTGATCAGTACGGGTATGTGTCTTTCGTCATCCGTGAGATATATGTAGATATCGCCCTTTCTGTCGAAAATCCCTTCGGACTTCATGTCGGGTTTCACCACCACGGTCCTGAACCTGCCTGCCCGCGTCTTCACTTCCTCCCTTCTCAATATATCCACCCTGACCTTCCAGACCCTGTTGCTGTCGAAGATCGTCACATGTACGGGACGGCCGACCTCGAGGGGTCTTTTCCTCAGGAGGAAGAACCCGGAGAGGGGATCGAACGTATCCTCCGGGACAGGATAGACCTTCTTCTTTTTCTCCAGATGGTTCACGAACAGCACCGTTGCGCTTTCGCGGTCGAATATGAGTTCCTTGTCCCTCCTGTAGCGGCCCTCCCTGATCTTGAGCCTGTAGCGGACGGCAGCCCAGCCGTCCGCCTCCCCGCCCGGATCGTCCTTCCTCACCACGACACTCTCCACGCGGTCATCCACCTTGTAAAAGACGGAGAGCCACTTTGCGGATTCCGCCCTCGAGACTATCCTCAGCGAGTCGCCGTCCTCCAGGAAATCAAGCCGTGCCTCGCCCGCCTTTATCCCCATCCACCTCAGATCGTAGCGAAAGGACTCCGAGGCGTACAGGGAGCAGGGAGCAACAAGCACGGCGGCGAGGATGAAGATCACGACTGCCGACACACGGCGCGGGACTCCGGCCCTTCGCGCTGCTACTGCCTCTTCCACTGCTCGATCTCCTGATGAAGCCTTATGAACCTCTCGACAGCACCTTCACCGATGCCTGGAATACTCCTGAAGTCCTCCAGGGCCTCATCAAAGCCGGTCTCTCTGTCTCCACTTATGAGATTGTCGGCATATGCCACTATCTTTTCCTCGGGGGTCCGGGGAACGAAATCCCTGGCCGGGAGCCCGAGCGAGCGGGCCTCCTCGGCGGTGATCCCGGCCCCGATATGCCTCTCTATGATACTGACGAGGCGCTCGTCAACCCCAAGCTCCCTCGCCATCTCGGCGCCGACAACTGCATGTTCGATCCCGTGGGTCCTCGCCCTGCCGATATCGTGAAGGAGTGCACCCATCCTTACGAGTTCCCTGTCCACGGGAATCCTGACTTCACCGGCAATCCTGAGGGCAAGTTCCTTTACGGCGAGAACATGCCTTATGACCCTCTCGGAACATCCGACGCTCCTTAGGAGCCCCGTCTCCTTGTCTTCCACGGTTCACCTCTCAACCGGTTCCGCCTCCGTGACGTTTTTACCGGGACTTGCTTTTACACGTCCTTATATATTAAATTATTCACTACCAATAATTCACAGAACGCACAGGAGGCACCATGGCAAGGAAGAACCTCTCGGCACTGAAGAGAGTGAGGCAGGCGGAAAAGAGAAGACTGCGGAACCAGGACTACAAGTCGAGGATCAAGACCTGCACGAAGAAGGTCGAGTCTGCAGTGGCTGCAAAAGATGCAGAGGCCGCAGCAAGGCTTCTCCGCGAGGCCATAAAAATCATCTCGAAGGTCTCGTCCAAGGGTATCATACACCGCAACACGGCTTCAAGGAAGATCTCCCGCCTGACCAAGAAGGTAAACTCGATACTCAAATCCGAAGCAGCCTGACGAACAGCTCTTCAAGGGGATATTCACCTCCGGAGGTCTTCAGCCTCCTGTCGGCCTCGGCAAGACACCTGAAGACCTCGGAAAAGTATCCATCCTTGCGGAGGGCCCCCTTCTTTGACAGCTCCGAGTACTTCCAGTTCACGGCACCGAGCACGGCAAACGGATCCAGTGTGTCACGCACTGCGCTGTATATCCTGAAGACCTTCGTCTTGTCTCCGGATGCAAGTGCGTCGACCAGGCTGAAGACACTGTATGAGGCGGAGCCGTGCATGAGCTCACTTATGTCATCAGCATCGACTCTCCTTTTTCCCAGGAGACAGGCCTTCTCCGCCTCCCCGTAAAGGACGCCCATGTCGGTGCCGGAGGTAGCCATGAGAAGGCTGACGGCAGCAGGGGTAATATCCACCCCCTTCCGCCGTACGACGTCCCTGAGCCACGACCTTATCTCCTGGGGGCTCATATCGAGCGACACGACCCTGACGGCATCCTTGAACTTCTCCCTCATGGCCTTGTCGGGGGGCTTGAGCGAGAGCATGACGAAGACCGAACCGGAAGACGGGTTGTCGATGTAGTTCAGCAGGAGTCTGAGCTCCCTCTTCTTCATGGACTGAATGTTCCGCATCACGACGATCTTCCTGTCGCCGAAGAAGCCGGGTGTATTGAGAACGTCAATGACCGCATGCGCCGGCGGGGCCGACTCGGCGTCATAAATCATGACGTTGAACTCCCTCGTCTCCTCGGGGACGAGTTCCCCTATCCGGTCAACGGCATCCTTGACGAGAAAGGAATCCTTTGCATGGAGATAGTAAAGCGGTGAAGGTAGTCCGTCCTCCATCTCTTTCAGAAACTGCCTGCGGCTCATCTGTTCCTCCCCGCAAAACGAAACCGGAGCTCAGTCATCGTCGAGGTCCGAACCGTAAATCATCTCGGCGATTATCCTCTGGGCGAGGCCCCTGACCGCCTTCTCCGTCGCACGCTCTCTCTGAGACTGTATGGCCTGAATGTCGTCTGCAGAGACGAACGTCTCCATGAACTCGGAGCCTATGTCCTTGATTTCCCGCACACTTCCGTCAGGGAATCCGAGCCTGACGTCGGCTGCTATGCGGATGATGTATTCGACGGAGAGATCGTCTTTTATGCTGAGCGTATCGAGCCTGTAGTCCGTCAGGACCGCTGACAGCACGTATGCGGATCTGTCAGCGAGAGCTATACCGTTTCTGAGCAGTTCTTCCGCCATGACGTTTATGAAAAGGTCCTGCAGCCCGGGCTCGAAGGTCTGGTTCTCGACCACGCCGATCCTGACGGATCCGAACGGCAGCACGGATGTCTTATGCACCCTGTAGCCGCACGAGACCAGAAGCGAACACTGCAGTAAGAACAACACAAACGTGAGGTTGCTCAACAGCTTCTTACGGTTTACGAAACTCATCTCCTCCAGTTCCTGATGTGTCTTACGCCGGAGTTGAACCTCTCGAGCAGTTTCTTGGCCCATACGAACTCACCGGCCAGTATTGCAAGCGAGAGGGGAATCACAACCGTTGCAGGCCCCGGAAGCACGATCAGCACGATGCCGACCAGCAACAGGGTAAAGCCTATGACGATCTTCGTGACCCTCTTGGCCTGGGGAAGGGTCTTGACAGTCAGCCTGCTGATGAATAATTTAAGCGCCGTATTCATTACGTTGATTTATTATAGAAGTAAGCGCCCGCCGAATACAAGAAAGCTACCCCGACAGCGCATGTTTGTGCTAAAATGTAAGGCATGCCGTGCAGGACAAAAGTGACCCTTTCATGCAATGACGGATCAATGAAGACATACAAGCCGATCTCCTTGAGACAGGTCAGGAGATACTCCCTGGAGGACAGAAAGAGCAAGGTAGAGGCGTCGAAGGCGGCCGGGACGTTCCCGGAGGGGGGCACATTCAAGGACTTCATCGACTCCCTGCCGGACTTTCTCGCCGCCAGGGACTTCAGGGAAGTGGTCGGCTCGATAGTGAGGGCGCGGCTGAATGACAGACCGGTTGTTCTCGCCATGGGGGCACACCCGATAAAGGTGGGGCTCTCCCCGTTGATCATAGACCTTATACAGAAGGGCATAATCACGGCGATTGCCTCAAACGGGGCCGCCGTAATCCATGACTTCGAACTCTCCTACAGGGGAGAGACCTCCGAGGATGTCGCATCGGAGCTCGAGGATGGGACGTTCGGGATGGCAAAGGAGACGGCGGTCATGATAAACAGGGCCATAAGGAAAGGGGCCGGGGAAGGCCTCGGCCTCGGGAGCGCGGTCGGCAGGATGATACTGAACGGACGGGGGTTTCACAACAGGAGGATGAGCATATTTGCCGAGGCGTACAGGCATTCGGTCCCGGTCACCGTCCATGTAGCCTTGGGCACGGACATAATACACATGCACCCCGAGGCGGACGGTGAGGCCATAGGCAAGGCGAGTCTCCTCGATTTCAGGACCCTTGCATCCGTGGTCGCCGACCTCGAGGGAGGTGTTTTCATAAACCTCGGCTCCGCTGTAATAATGCCGGAGGTCTTCCTGAAGGCGCTTACACTGGCAAGGAACCTCGGTCACGGGGTAAAGGAGATAACCACGGTAACCATGGACTTCAACAGGCATTACAGGCCCATGGAGAACGTCGTACGTCGGCCTGCCGCCTCGGGAGGCCGGGGTTACTATATCACGGGACACCACGAGATAATGTTTCCGCTCCTTGCAGGGGCGGTGAAGGAAGAGCTGTCCACGAAACAATCGGGCCTGAGAGGGACGTAATGGACATAAAGAGACTCCTGGAAGAATCCTCGCGGTATCTGATGAACACCTACAACAGATACCCCCTGATATTGAGAAAGGGGCGGGGGACCAAGGTATACAGCATAGACGGCAAGGAGTATCTCGACTTCGTCGGAGGCATAGCCGTCAACATACTCGGGCATTGCCATCCCAAGGTGGTGGTGGCGATACAGAAGCAGGCACAGAGACTCCTGCACGTCTCCAACCTCTATCAGATAGAGCCACAGATAAAGCTCGCGAAACTCCTCGTGGAAAACTCCTTTGCCGACAAGGTCTTCTTCTGCAACTCGGGGGCCGAGGCAAACGAGGGAGCGATCAAGCTCGCCAGGAAATATGCAAAGGAGCGCCATGGAGAAGAGAAGTTCGAGATAATCACTGCGCTCAACTCGTTCCATGGACGGACACTGGCCACCCTGACGGCCACCGGACAGGAGAAGTTTCACAAGGGATTCGAGCCCCTCGTCCCGGGCTTCAGACATGTCCCGTTCAACGACATCGAAGCGTTGAGAGCCGCAGTGAACGACAGGACCTGTGCCGTAATGCTCGAGCCGATACAGGGTGAAGGCGGTGTGGTGGTCCCCTCTCACGAGTACATGAAAGGGGTACGGGAACTCTGTGATGAAAGGGGCATACTGCTGATACTCGACGAGGTCCAGACCGGGGTCGGGAGGACCGGCAGGCTCTTCGCCTATGAGCACTTCGGCATAGAGCCCGACATAATGACACTCGCAAAGGGGCTCGGTGGCGGAGTGCCCATAGGCGCGCTGCTCGCCAGGGAAGATGTGGCCGGCGCGTTCGTCCCCGGCAGCCACGCCTCCACCTTCGGAGGCAACCCGCTCACAACCCAGGCTGCGATAGCCACTGTCGAGACGGTCCTCGAAGACGGCATCCTCCTCGAGGAGTGCAGAAGGCTGGGAAGATATTTCATGAGGCGGCTGGCGGGTCTTAAAGATTCGTTTTCGAGTATAATAGTGGATATAAGAGGAATGGGCCTCATGATCGGGATGCAACTGACCAGGGACTGCGCCCCGATAGTGAAGGCCTGCATGGAAAAAGGCGTGCTGGTCAACTGTACCGCCAACAACACTTTGAGGTTCACACCACCGCTCATAGTGACGGAGAAGGAGATAGACACGGTGACGGATATAGTCGAAGACATACTCGCGAGGCTGTCATGAAGAGAGACTTCCTCAGGCTCTGGGACTTCACCCGGGAAGAGATCGGCGATATCATCGAGAGGGCCATCGCCCTGAAGGCAGGGACCGATGCAAACCAGTGCCCGCTGATAGGCAAGAGCCTGTGGCTGCTGTTCGAGAAACCCTCGACGAGGACACGGATATCGTTCGAGGTCGGCATCTACCAGCTCGGTGGACAGTCCATATACATGAAGCCCTCGGAGATTCAGATCGGCAGGGGAGAAAGCACCGCCGACACTGCAAGGGTGCTGTCGAGGTATCTCGACGGCATCATCATAAGGACCTTCGAGCACTCGAAACTCGAGGAGTTCGCCGCAAATTCCGACATTCCGGTCATAAACGGCCTGAGCGACATGCATCATCCCTGCCAGGTACTGGCCGACCTCATGACCATCAAGGAGAAGAAAGGCAGGATCGAGGGTGTAAAGGTCGCCTACATAGGAGACGGCAACAACGTGGCCAACTCCCTGATGGAGGCGGCAGGCAGGATGGGACTGTCGCTGAACATAGCCTGCCCCGAAGGTTACGAACCGGACATAAACATACTCGAAGAGGCAAGGACCGGAAAGGGGGAGATCATCATCCTGCGGGACCCCAAGGAGGCGGCAGGCAGGGCTGACATCATCTACACCGACGTATGGGTGAGCATGGGACAGGAGGACTCCGCTGAGATGAAGAGGAAGAAGTTCATCTCCTACCAGGTCAACTCCTCGCTGCTCGCCTGCGCAAAGCAGGACGTCATCGTCATGCACTGTCTTCCCGCACACAGGGGCGAGGAGATAACCGATGATGTCATAGACGGCCCGCACAGCGTGGTCTTCGACCAGGCTGAAAACAGGCTTCACACACAGAAAGCACTTCTCGAGATGTTGATACGGTGATGCAGGATCCTGCGGGCTGAAGGACGTTTCTTCATCGCCGGATTCCGACGAGACGGAACGGCTATGCCGGACGGTCGTCTGAGCGGAAAGGGACTTCAACCTGGAGTCGAGCATTCCAGACAGCCGGATACACCGAAAAGGACTGTTTTTTTGGAAGTCTTCCATCTGCAGAGATTCACGGCTGAGCCGAACAACCAGTTTGCCTTGTGAGCGAGCCACTTTACATAATACCACTTGGCGGCGTCGAAGAGGTGGGAGGGTTGAACATGACCGTCCTGCAATACGGCGACGACATGATAGTCATCGACGCAGGTCTGATGTTTCCCGAGGACGAGATGCTCGGCATCGACTTCGTAATCCCGGACTTCACCTACCTGCTCGAAAACCGAGACAAGCTCAGGGCGATAATCATAACACACGGACACGAAGACCACACAGGGGCCCTACCCTTTCTCATCAGGGAACTCGACGGAACCGTACCAGTATACGGCACGCCGCTTACACTCGGCCTTCTCAGGAACAAGCTCTCCGAACACAGGATCTCAACGCCGTTTCATACCGTAAAACCGAGGGACACGGTGAGGCTCGGGGAATTCACGGTTGAGTTCGTCCGTGTAACGCACAGCATCGTCGACGGCGTGGGACTCGGAATCAGCACGCCGTATGGGCTGGTCGTCCATACGGGCGACTTCAAGATCGACCCGACCCCTGTAGACGGTGAACTGCTCGACTTCCACAAGTTCTCCGAATACGGCGACAGGGGAACACTGCTGCTGATGTCCGACAGCACGAACGCAGAGAAAGGAGGTTTCACGTACTCTGAAAAAGAGGTCAGGAGGGTCTTCGAGGACATCTTCTCCTCCGCACCCGGCAGGTTGATAATAGCCACATTCGCCTCCAACATACACAGAATCCAGCAGGTGATCGATGTGGCGGTGAAGTACGGAAGGAAGGTGGCCCTGTGCGGCAGAAGCATCGTATCGAACGCACAGATAGCCCTCGACCTCGGCTACCTGAGGCTTCCGGAAAAGACATGGCTGAACCTCGAAGAGATACACACGCGGCCTGACAGGGAAGTGACGATAATCACGACCGGCAGTCAGGGAGAACCGATGAGTGTTCTGTCGAGGATAGCAACCGGGGAACACAAGACCATAAAGATCGGCCCCGGAGACACCGTCGTGCTCTCCGCAAAGGTGATACCGGGCAACGAACGCTCGATCGGCAAGATAATAAATCATCTGTTCCACAGGGGGGCGAACGTGATCTACGAAAAGGTCTCCGAGGTCCACGTCTCGGGTCATGCGTCAAAGGAGGAACTGAAGCTGATGCTCAATCTCGTGAGGCCGACGTACTTCATGCCCGTACACGGCGAGTACAGACACCTCGTCTATCACTCAAAGCTCGCCGAGAAACTGAACATTCCCAAGGAAAACATATTCATAATGCAGGATGGCGACATCCTGGAGATCAACGGCGAGGGGGCCAGGAAGAACGGAAAGGTCCACTCCGGCAGGATATTCATCGACGGCAAAGGAGACATTGAAGATGTCGTCCTGAGGGACAGGTGGCGACTCGCCCATGACGGCATAGTGCTCGTCATCCTGTCCATGGAGAAACCGTCGGGCCGCATAACCTCGGGCCCCGACATAGTATCGAGGGGCTTCATTTTCGAGGAGGCCTCGCCGGAGGTGATCGCCGAGGCGAAAAAAGTGGTCGCCGACACCATAACAGGGCTCGATGCCGAACTGCTCCAGGACCTCACGCTCATGAAGGCCAGGATCAGGAACACTCTCAAGAAGCATATATACAAGACCATGAATCGCAGACCCATGATAGTGCCGATCATATTTGAAATATAGGACTGATATTCTATAATATTATAAATTTCAACAAAGGGGTCGGAATGAAACCGAGGTTGCTGCTGATAACAGCCCTCCTGCTGGGGTTGAGCATCGTGTACGCGTGCACTGAGCTGAAGAGGTCCAAGCCAATCCTGCCGCTGAACGAGTATGAGAGGATGATAGCCGGACGTCTCGATGCCGACTATGTCGGAACCGAGACCTGCCTGGCGGCATGTCATGCCCACGACGCGATAAAGGCCGCCTTCGACGCAAGCACAATGGGGACACAGCTGAGGAGGGAATCCGGGCTACCTCTCGTCGACTGCGAATCATGCCACGGCCCCGGGAGCCTGGCGATCAAGGGGATAACCCGGGAGCTCGTCGAGGAAAACAGCAGGAAAGGCATAAAGACGGAATGCAACTACGAGACCCTGATCGACATAAAGAACCTGCCCGCGATCGCAAAGAGCCTCATCTGTCTCAAGTGCCACACCGGCAACGCCACGTTCAACCTTCACGAATGGAACGCAGGCGTTCATGCGGTAAACGACGTCTCATGCTCAGACTGTCACGACATACACGAAGGAGCCGACCTGAAGGTGAAACCGAAGGATACGGCAGCCATGTGCCTCGACTGTCATCAGGAGATCACGGCCTACTACAGGATGCCGAGTCACCATCCAGTGACCGAGGGAAAGGTCTACTGCACCGACTGCCACAATCCCCACGGCACGTCGACGGAGAAACTCCTCAGAAAGGCCAGTGTCAAGGAGACGTGCACCAGGTGTCACGGGGAGAAAGAAGGCCCCTTCCTCTACGAGCATGCCGATCTGACGGATGACTGCTTGAACTGCCACATGCCGCACGGCTCCCCGAACAACAATCTGCTCACCTTGAGGGAACCCTTTCTCTGCCTGCAGTGCCATCAGAGCCACAGGATAAACACCGCCACCGGCGAACCGAAGACCACCGCATTGAAAGGGTTTTTCTTCACCAGGTGCACCAACTGCCACAGCCAGATACACGGCACCGACATACCATCGCCCGGGGGCAAGGGAAGGTTCATCCAATGACCAGGAGCCGGACTGCAACAGGAAGAGGAAAGGCACGCTGCGGACTCATCGTGCTGCTCGTGATAGTGGTCCTTACCGCCCCTGCACGCGAGATACTGGCAGAGGACGGGAGCAGGCAGGCATACAGTCCCGGCTACTCCCTGGGAGCCGGATACAACTGGACCGGACTCGACGGCTCCAGAAGGGTCATAGAGTACAGCTCAGGGGTCAAGTCACCAGTCCTCGGCGCGGACATCGAGGTCTACCCCCTGCCCCACAGGCTGTATCTCGATCTCTCAACCCGTGAAAGAGACGACCTCTACCTCGACACGGGATATGCATACAAGGAGGTCCTCCTGTCGAGATTCATTGCTCGAGGACTCACCCACAACCTCGACCATTACGTACTGCCGGCCTCAGACCCTGATGAGGCCACGAGGAAATACAGGGACCGAGACACGAACGCTTCCTACCAGACGGACGTCACGACAACCGACCTGTTTCTCAGACTGAAGACCCCGGACTATCCTTTCCACCTCTTCGGCAGGTATTTCGGTTATGACAAGGAGGGCACCGTTCAACAGCGGTTCCTCGTGGGATACTTCAACGACATGACAGTAACTTCCCGGAGCAGGCGGATCGACTTCAGGACCGAGGAGCTGACCATAGGGTCGAACGGCCACTTCGGACCTCTGGAGGTGGAATACACCCATGGCGAGAAGAGTTTCGTTCCAGCCGGCCCCAAGGTTCTCGAAGACCTGTATCCCGCAACCGCTCAAAGACCAGAGGACGTATATCCACACAACCTGGTGCCCGAAACGCGCACGTCGTCGGACTATATCAGGGCGCATTCATCCTACACGGGACGCATAACGGCCTCGGCATCGTTCGGCAGCATCAGGCAATCAAACCAGGACAGCTCCGTGGAGAGGACGATTATCGTCGGCGCCGGACAGCTGGCGTTCATCCCCATGGACGCACTCTCCTTCTTCCTCAGATTCCGTTACAGGGATCTCGATGAGGAGGGCCCCGGGACCACCGTGCTCAGGGGACAGAGCAATGAACTGGCATACAAGGTCCGCCCGTCCCTCGACACAAGACAGAGGGAGATCTCACTGTGCATCAGGACGCGCCCATCGAGGGGCGTAAACCTTGCGGGCAGCTACTCCGTCGGCAGAAAAGACCTCTCGGACACGGAAGAGTGGTTGCTGGCCGACAGGAACACAACGGTCAACACCTTTGAGTTCAAGGCTTACGGGACGGTGTTGAAGGGAGCCAGGTTCAGGACGACCTACAAATACACCGACCTCAAAAACCCGCTCTACAACACCGACCCGGACACCTCTCACGAACTCGATCTCTACGCAAGCTACACACTGACCCCCGGGGTCTTCACCGTTCTGACCTACAAGCTCAGGAAGGAGAGGCGCGACAACCTCAGGTTCATCAACACGCGGACGGAAACGCCTACCGAAACCGGACAGAGAGACAACACCTTCCACAACGTACTGGGTCTCCTCGTGCTGACTCCATGGGAAAGAACATCCGTCACCGTGTCATGCGGATACTACAAGAACGGCCTGCGACAGACTCTGCTTTACTCCACATTCCTCGGTGACGGCTCCTCTGAACCCGGGGAACCGATTGCAGAAGACGGCGTACCCTACAGTGACGAATCCACATCCTACTCTGTCGGGATAACACACAGGTTCAACGACAGAACCGACGTCTCTGCAGACATGGGACAGACATTCTCGAAAGGCAAGTTCCGGACCGAGAATACGCTGGCCGAAAGCATATCATCCTTCTCCATGCTGAGGGTGACGGAGACGGCCCTGTCGATAAAGGGCAGGCACGAGATGAACAACGGATTCGGCATCGAAACGGTTCTCGGTCTGAGAGACTACAACGACCGTACAGACGACCAGAACGACGGCAAATTCTATCAGGCCATGCTGATCCTGACAAAGAGGTGGTAAAATAAAGAGGCTGTTAATATCAATCATGGTCCTTCTCTCTCTTCTTGCAGGGACAGTCCATGCTGCAACAAAGGACAAGATTGTCGCGGGCGTGGTGTTCTCGGGCGACCTGCCCTTTTACAGGGAGATACACGAGGAACTCGTCAGGGAACTGCTCGAGAAGGGATACGACAAGCGGGTCCGCTTCATCATCCAGAGACCCAACCCGGATGCACTCGCATGGAGCAACGCCATCAGAAAGATGATCGCCTACGACGCCTCCCTCATAATAGTTTACGGCTCGGGAGCCGCACGTGCGGCGCTCTACGAGTCCTCCTCGGTTCCGATCATTTATGCCGCGGTGTATGAACCTGAGAGATCCGGCATAACGGGCAAGAACATCAGGGGAGTCGGGTACAAGGTCCCCGTATCCAGCATAATCCGCTACCTCAGGAAGACCGGTGAGATAAAGAGGATAGGAGTCCTGTACTCGGATTCCGAACCGAGTACCAGGACCCAGTACATGGATGTAAAGAACGTCTGCAAGAATCTCTCCATAGATGTGGTGAAGATACCGATAAAGAGGCCGAGAGAGATAGGTCAGAGACTGAGACTCATGTCCTATGACAGTCTCCTGCTTACGAGCAGCGCACTGATAAACAAGTACTTCCCCGACTACATCCTCGTCTTCAGGAAGAAACCGGTTCCTCTGGCCACGATAATAAAGGGACTCGAAGAATACTCCGTCATCACGCTCTCCACCGACCCGCGCAAGCAGGGGGCCGTACTGGCCAGGAACCTCATCAAGTTCATAAACAACGGCGAGATAGGCAGCATAGAGAACACCGCGCTCCTCAAGAACTCCCTCACGTTCAACATGCGTCTTGCGATAGACCTCGGGCTGGACATACCGGTGGAGCTCCTTACGGAGTCTGACAGGGTGATCAAGTAATGAAGAAGGTCCTTGCCATAGCCGTGCTGAGCTGCTTCGTCCTCCTCTCTCTATCGACGAGGACGGATGCGGACGATATGGAGCTGCTGATAGGGCTCATCCCCGAGCAGAACATCTTCAAGCAGATAGAGAGGTACAAACCCCTCGCCGCCTACCTGTCCGAGAGGACGGGGATAAGGGTCAGGCTGACGATACTGAGCCGCTACGGCGACATCATAGACAGGTTCGTCCAAAGGGGTCTCGACGGCGCGTTCTTCGGAGACCTGACAGGGGCCCTCGCCATAGAGAAACTCGACATAGAGCCGCTTGTACGTCCGGTGAACATGAACGGTTCGACCTACTCGTACGGCTACATAATCGTCAGGAAAGACAGCGGGATAAGGAGTGTGGCCGACATGAAGGGCAAGGTGTTGGCCTTTGTGGACAGGGCGACCGTGACAGGTTACCTGTTTCCACTGTCCTACTTCAGGTCTCACGGGGTGGCGAACCTCGAGGGATACTTCTCGGAATACTACTTTACGGGCAGTCACGATTCCTCTGTCTATGCCGTGCTCGATGGAAGGGCGGACATCGGCTGCATAAAGAACACCATATTCAACAATCTGGTCTCCAGGGATCCGACGATCAAGGAAGAGATACGGATCATTGCGAAATCCCCCCTGATGCCCGAGAGCACACTCTGCCTGAGGAGGGACCTTCCGGAAGGCATCAAGAAGATGATAAAGGAAGTGCTCTTGACCATGGACAGGGACCGGGAGGGCCGCAGGATCCTCGCAAAGCTGCACGCGCAGAGGTTCATCGAGGCCTCGGTCGAAGACTTCAAGCCCGTTTACGAGATGCTGAAGACACTCGGAGAGGATATAGAAACATACCAGTACAGGGTCAGATGAAGGAATCCCGAACGCCGGAGCTCCACAGATGCGGAAAAAAATAACGCAATACCTCTTGACCATCTTCCTGCTCTTCGCCCTGAGCGGTGGAATAGCGATAACGGCCCTGTCCCAGGTCACAAAGGATCTGAACAGCCTGATAACCCTCCACAAGGTAGAGATCATTCGTCAGAACCTCGTCATCAACCTCCAGACCGTACAGACCAACCTTTACACGATAGGGACGTCCTTCGGTCCCGACCTGGACGTGATCGTCGACAACGTAAACTCCCTCGACAAGGCGATAACGAGCTGCACGGGCTGCCACCACAGCGCGGCACTCACAAAGAAACTGACGCGGCTGAAAAAATTCACCGAAAAGTACAAGGAGGCGCTCAGCGCCTTCATAACCACGACCGCCAATCCCGAACGCGTGAAGAGGCTCCAGATGGCAACGGCGGAAATAGGTGAGATGTTGCTGCAGAGCACACGCGAGATGGCCTTCATCACGAATCAGAAACTCAAGGAAAAGTCTGCAACGGCACTGCGCGAGGTCGAACGCATCAAGTGGATACTGCTTGCAAGCCTGTTGGGCATAATGCTCACGGGCTGCATCATTGCGGTAAACCTCACGAGCGAGATACTCAAGCCCATAAGAGAGCTCTCCGATGCTGCGAGAGAGGTTGCCTCGGGCAATCTCGGCTACACGATAGACACCTCCGACACCACGGAGTTCGGGCATCTCGCAAGGGTGTTCAACGAGATGAGCCTGTCGCTGAAAGAGAGTCACGAGCGCAGCATGAAGTACATGATGAGACTGAGCGGACTGTACAGGCTCACCCTCTCCTTCCACATGGTGACCAACGAGCAGGACATCATCAGGGAACTGGTCTTCGGGGTGGCCGAGATCATAAAGGCCGAGAAGGTGCTCGTCTTCCTGTACAACAAGGAGAAAGACCGGTATTTCTCGGCCTTCCCGGCATACGGATTCACAGACGGTGACATAGAGAACTGGTCCTACGAGCCTTCCTTCATAAACAGCATCTATCTCAAAAGCAACAAGAGGTCCATGATAATCCATCCGGAAGACCGCATGGCGAAACAGCTCCTCTTCCGGGCGACCGGCGTGCGTAACCTCGCCGTGATATGGCTGAAGCAGAAAGGCGTGCTCACCGGCTTTCTGCTGAGCATAAACAAGGAGGGAGAAGGGTTTACGGAGGAAGACATCCGGCTGCTCAGCATAATAGCAAACAACTTCTCCGTTGCGATGGACAACGCACAGCTGTACAGGGACCTCCACACCCAGATGCAGAAACTCAAGGACACACAGGAACAGCTTGTCCAGGCGGCAAAGCTCGCTGCCATAGGCGAGCTCGCAGCAAACATCGCCCACGAGATCAACAATCCCCTGACGAGCGTACTCGGCTATGCCGAACTGATGAGGGAGGAGGAGGACATAGAGAGCATAATGAGGGATCTCGAGATCATAGAGTCCGAGTCGCTGAGGGCAAGGGATATCGTCCAGCAGCTGCTCGAGTTCTCGAGGAAGTGGCCTCTCAAGATAGGCAAGGTGGACGTAAACAGGCTGCTCAAGGACGTCATGGATCTCGTCTCCATCAACATCAAGAACTCCGGGATCGACATAACGACGGATTTTTCGGACCTGCCCGAGATAAACGCTGATGCAAACCAGCTCAAACAGGTCTTCCTCAACCTCATAAACAATGCCATACAGGCAATGCCCGAAGGCGGCACGCTCTCGCTCAGGACGGCAAAGGTGGACAACTCGGTGATCATAGAAGTCTCCGACACGGGCACCGGCATTCCGGACAACGTAGCACAGAAGATATTCGAACCCTTCTTCACGACCAAAAGAGACAAGGGGACCGGGCTGGGGCTTCCGATAAGCTACAGGATCATAAAAAAGCACGGCGGGAAGATCGAGGTGAAAAGCAGGGTGGAGAGAGGCACCACGTTCAGGGTGATACTGCCGGTCAGGATGTCTTCTTTACAAATATCTCCTTAGCTATGTCTATATCGATCGCCACGGTGGTCTCGTCGACCTGGACCACAACCGAAGGCCATTTCTGGAGGAGCTTCAGGGTGGAGCCTGCATTTATGCCTATGGAGTTCAGTCTGTTCAGTCGTGACGGGTCGGACGGCACTATATAGACTATCCTGCCCTTTTGCCCCACCTCGAAGTCTGCAAGCCTCACGACCAGCGGCTCCACATCCACCTTGTACTTCTTGCAGCACTCTCCCCTCGGAATCGGCTTGTCATGAGGACACGTGGGGGGATGGCCGAGGAAGGTACAGACGCTGTCGGTCAGTTCCTTGCTCAGTATATGCTCCATCTTGCAGGCATCCTCGTGTATGTACTCCTCCTTCATCTCGAAAACGTCTGCAAAGAGCCTTTCGGCAAGCCTGTGTCTGCGCACCACGCCCCTGGCTATCTCCTTGCCCTCGGGGGTGAACTTCACGTCTTCGCCGTCGACGGTTATGAGCCCCCTCTTCTGCAGCTCGGCTATGGTCTTCTCTATGCCCTCATCGTCGGAGCAGCCCTTGAGGCGTTTCAGTCCGCCCTTCTCCTCTTCTTCCAGGACCCAAAGGAGCTCCAGCGCCTCTTCCAGCCGTTCCTGATCCATCGTCTCCATTTGAATATTATACCCTAAACCCGTGCTGAACTTTCATCATGGTTCATCGCCGCCCCGCCCTCCGTGGTGCAGATGCACACGAACTTCCGGCCCGGAAGCGGGGAGAGAGGGTGCCGGCGCGCCTTCATCACCGGTTGAGCCGGTCGATGCCAGGCCGCCTCTCGTGCCACCCGGTGGACTGCTCGAAGGCATATGAAACATTCAAGACGGCCGCCTCGTCAAAATGCTTTCCGATGATCTGGAGTCCCACGGGAAGGCCCTCGGTGGTATACCCGCATGGGATGGATATTGCGGGCACTCCGGCCAGGTTCACGGATATGGTGAATATGTCGCTGAGATACATCTGCAGCGGGTCGGAAACCTTGTCGCCGATCCTGAATGCAGCCGTCGGACTCGTCGGCGTCACTATGACGTCGACCTCTTCGAAGGCCTTCTCGAAATCCGACTTTACCAGGGTCCTCACCTGCTGCGCCTTCCTGTAGTATGCATCGTAGTAACCGGCCGAGAGTGCGTAGGTGCCGAGCATTATCCTCCTCTTCACTTCAGGGCCGAACCCTGACGCCCTCGTCTCCATGTACATGTCGATCAGGTCCTTGCCTTCAGCCCTGAACCCGTACTTTACGCCGTCGAATCTGGCAAGGTTGGAGCTCGCCTCTGATGTGGCAAGGATGTAATACGTGGCGACCGCATACCCGGTATGCGGCAGGGATACCTCGACAACCTCTGCACCAAGCCGTTCCAGCGCTTCTATGGCATCCCGGACGCTGCGTTCAACATCCGGATCGAGACCCTCTATGAAATACTCCCTCGGAACCCCGATCCTGAGCCCCCGGATCTCACGGTCCAGCCCCGAGGTGAAGTCAGGAGCCTCCACGGGCACGGATGTGCTGTCTCTCTTGTCATGGCCTGATATGACGTTAAGAAGCAGGGCTGCGTCCTTCACGCATTTCGTTATGGGACCTATCTGATCGAGAGACGAGGCAAAGGCGACAAGCCCGTAGCGCGAGACCCTTCCATAAGTGGGCTTCAGACCGACAACCCCGCAGAAGGCCGCCGGCTGCCGTATGGAGCCACCCGTATCAGAGCCGAGCGCTCCCAGACACTCGTCCGCAGCCACTGCTGCAGCCGAGCCGCCGCTGGAACCTCCCGGAACCCGCTCCAGATCCCAGGGATTGCGTGTCACGAAGAACCCGGAGTTCTCGGTGGAGGAACCCATGGCGAACTCGTCGAGGTTCGTCTTGCCGACGAGCACATATCCGCTGCTGTTGAGCTTCTCGGTCACCGAGCTCTCATACGGCGGGACGAATCCTTCGAGGATCTTCGAGGAGCAGGTCGTCCTGATCCCCTTGGTGCATATATTGTCCTTTACTGCAAGGGGGATACCGGCGAGCGAGCCGTCGTCACCTGTACGGGCCAGGGTTTCAATGCGTTCATATGCCTCGGCCCTCGTCAGGGAGACAAATGCCTTGACGCTGCCTTCGACCGCCTCGATCCTGCTGAAGACGGCATCCAGAATATCCTTGGCGGACACCTCGCCCCTGCGCAGAAGGTCGCGTGCTTCGGAGATGCCGAGTCTGAAGAGTTCCAATCAGATCCCCCGTGCCGAAATAATATAAAGTGGTATTAATTATATAGGCTCAACAAAGAAGTTTGCAAGTTTTACACACTCTGAATTAAACTATCTTAAATATGGATCCTGCAACTCATATCCTCACAGGCACGCTGCTGTCCAGGTGTTTTCCCAAAAGGAAGGCATCTCTTGCAATGCTGGTATTTGCTGCAAACGCCCCGGATCTCGACTACATAACATACCTCTGGGGAGCCGATGTGTTTCTGAGGTACCACCGTGGGTTTACACACGGCATAGCCTCGCTTGTGCTCTTCTCTCTCCTTGCAGGTCTGCTGATGCATGCAGTCTTCAAGCGGGGATTCGCATACTTCGCGCTGATATCATCCGCAGGCTATGCAAGCCACATCCTGCTCGACCTCCTGAACCGCTATCCCGTAAGGGTATTCTCTCCATTCGACTGGTCGAAGTACTCGCTGGACCTCCTCTTCGTCATTGATCCGTATATTACAGGGGCGCTCCTGCTGGGAGTGATCCTGACGATCAGGAGAGAGAACAGGAAGCGGCTGATCGTGGCCGCCACCATGATCGTCGTCTCGGTCTACCTGACGGGAAGGCTGTATCTCAAAGGGCTCGCCGAGGATTTCCTCAGGACACGGTTGGATGCTTACAGCTACAACCTCTTCCCCCTGCCGAACGACTTTCTGAGGTGGTGGTTCGTCACCGACTCTGCAGGGGTCTACAGGATCGGCACAGTAGACCTCTTTACAAGGAGGGTCGGTGTTTACGAGGAGTTCACATATTCCGAGGACGAGCCCGAAGTAAGGGAGTCCAAGCAGTTGCGGACGGTGAAGAACTTTCTCTTCTTCTCGAGGTTTCCCCTGCCGGAGATCGAGAGGAGAGGTGGAGAGGCCGTCGTGACCTGGCGGGAGCTCTCGTATTCATTCCTCCCCGGAGATCACTTCATAGCCCGTGTAAGGTTCGACAGGATGGGACGCGCGGTGCAGCAGAGCATCGAATTTTAGCGCCTGACGCGAACGGGAGCCATGGATATCCTGAAGAAAGTAAAGCAGACGATAAAAGAACACTCCATGCTCAAAGGCGGAGAGAGGGTGTTGGTAGGGCTCTCCGGCGGACCTGATTCGGTCTCGCTGCTGCATATTCTGGACGAGCTGAAAGGGGAGTTGGGACTTACCCTACTCGCACTCTACGTCGACCATGGTCTCAGGCCCGAGCAGACCCCGAAAGAGATCGAGTTCTGCGCCGGGGTGGCCGAACGGCTGAACGTACCCTTCAGCGTAAGGAGCGTCGACGTAAAGGGACTCTCTGTCAGGGAGCGGCTCGGCATCCAGGAGGCCGCGCGGGAGCTCAGGTACCTCGCCTTCGAGGAGCATGCATATCAAACAGAGGCCGACAGGGTCGCTACAGGGCATAACGCCGATGATCAGGCCGAGACCCTCCTGATGAGGCTCCTGCGCGGCGCCGGACCACGGGGGCTCGCAGGCATACCACCTGTACGGGGAATGTTCATAAGACCGCTTATCCGTACGGAGCGCAGCGAGATCGAGAAGTTCCTGCACGACAGGGGGGTCGGGTTCATTGTTGATGCTTCAAACCTGAAGCAGGACTACCTTAGGAACAGGCTGCGTAAGGAAGTGCTGCCCGCCCTCGGGAAATTCAATCCCAACCTGACGGCAACCCTCTGCAGGACAGCCGACATACTCCGTGAAGAGAACGAATATCTGGAAACAGCAGTCACGAAGGCCCTGATGAGGCTCATCAGCCGCAAGACCGACGAGAGCATAGAGCTGTTCCTCTCACCGCTTGAACACATGGAAAAGGTCATCCTCAGGAGGGCCCTTATGAGGGCCGTCGGAGAGACACGGGGACTGCGGGGCATAGGTCTCGAACATATAGAGGAGATGATCTCCCTGATAAGGAGAGGTACGAGCGGATCAAGGATCTACCTGCCGGGGGGAGTCCGTGTCATAAGGGATTACTCCACCCTGGTCATCACATCGGCGGCACCCCGGAAACTGAGCGAGTATGTGCTGAAGGTACCCGGCGAAACAGTGCTTAAGGAGGCCGGTATCGTCCTGATAGCGAGCACTCTTGACTCTCCAACAAGTACAGGTGACGGCAGGACCGAGGCGGTCTTCGACCTCGAGAGGCTGAGTTTTCCCCTGAAGGTGCGCCCCAGACGGGCTGGAGACTTCTTTTACCCCTCGGGGTTCGGAAAGAGGAAGAAACTTCAGGACTACTTTGTCGACGAGAAGGTCCCGAGAGACCTCAGAGACACCGTACCGCTGCTCCTTTCGGGAGAGGAGATCATATGGGTGGTCGGCTACAGGACGGATGATCGCTACATCGTGAGACCGTCGAGCAGGAAGGCTCTCAGGATAACGGTCAGGATGGCAAGACACGACAGGCCTTGAGGGGTCGGGCCAGCCGTGTTTTGTGGTATAATTTCTATGTAGGGACGGGGGAGTGCAGTTACAAACCACGCAGTCATCAAAGGAGGGGATCCATGGAGAAGGAGGGGACCATGAAAGAGGTCGATACGAGAGAGGCCGTATCCAAGATTCACGGGATGAGCCAGGGTCTCGAGGAGGCCATATCGCTTCTCTACAATGCTTTCATCTACAACCGGGACACGTTCATCGATGAAGCCGAAGTGATAATCAAGGGAGTGAAAGATGTCGAGAAAGACCTGACCGATGTCCTGATCACGGCTTCGAAGTCGGATGAGACGGCCCGTCTCTTCTCCACTGTTCCGGCCCACATAGAAAGGATGGCGGGCAACCTCGAACACATAGCCCGCGCCATAAGGACGAAGGTCAGGGAAAGCATCCTCTTCAGCGACAAGGCGATCTCGGAGCTCAGTTTTCTCTTTCAGAGGACGAGGGAGATATTAAATACGATCAGTGACCTCATACTTGCAAGGAATACATTCATTGCAAACTACATCAAGAAGTCCGAACTCGAGATAGAACGGACCGCCGACAGGTTTGCGACACTTCACGAGGAGAGGCTGGTCGAAGGGCTCTGCCTTCCAAAGTCATCAGGACTCTACATACTCATGCTCGATTCGATCAAGCGTATTGCGTACAATGCAAAGGAGATCGCCCAGAAACTCACGAAGTGAGTCCATGCCCGCGTATCTGAGGCTCTCCACCGATGAGCTCGGCAGGAGGACCAGCGAATTGCGTACAATGCAAAGGAGATCATCCAGAAACTCACGAAGTGAGTCCATGCCCGCGTATCTGAGGCTCTCCTCGATGAGCTCGGAAGGAGGACCAGCGTATTGCGCACAATGCAAAGGAGATCATCCAGAAACTCACGAAGTGAGTTCATGCCCGCGTATCTGAGGCTCTCCACCGATGAGCTCGGCAGGAGGGCGGACGAAGCAGGAGAGAGGCTCACGTCGTGCAGACTCTGCCCGAGAGGCTGCGGGGTGAACCGCAGAGAAGGGGAACTGGGTTTCTGCCGCACAGGGGACAAACCCGTCGTCTCAAGCTGGGGGCCTCATTTCGGCGAGGAGAGACCCCTTGTGGGACGCGGTGGTTCAGGAACCGTCTTTTTCACAAACTGCAACCTCGGGTGTCTCTTCTGTCAGAACTACACCATAAGCCACCTCGGCGAGGGGGCGGAAACGAGCATCGAGATGCTCTCAACCATCATGACGGGGCTTCAGGCACGGGGCTGCCACAACATCAACCTTGTAACCCCGACACATCAGGTCCCCATGATACTGGAGGCCCTGAGGCTCGCAACAGAGGGCGGCCTGCGCATCCCTCTCGTATACAACACCGGTGGATACGAGTCGGTCGAGACACTGAGGATTCTCGACGGCATAGTGGACATATACATGCCTGATTTCAAGTTCTCCGATCCGGAGATGTCCAAGCGGTACTCTGCCGCCCCTGATTATCCAGAGGTCGCCAAAGAGGCGATAAAGGAGATGCACAGGCAGGTGGGCGACCTCGTGATCAACGAGGAAGGGATTGCAGAACGGGGGCTGCTCGTAAGACACCTCGTCATGCCGGAAGGCATCGCGGGCACCGAAGAGGTTGTCCGGTTCATAGCAGAGGAGATATCCCCGCACACATATATCAATATCATGGACCAGTACCACCCTTGCTACAGGGCGTTCGACCACCCACCCCTGAACCGCAGGATAACGCCGGAGGAGTACCGGGACGCGGTCCAGGCAGCCATACGCGCCGGACTCAAGCGTATCGACGGCGTTACGTGCTGACGTCACAGGGGAATGATGTCAGCCTCCATCCTGCCGATATCCACAACGGCAACCGTTGCCTTTCCGTAGAGCCAGTGCCCCGCCTCTCCGGGGTTTACGACGAGCGTATCGTCGATCCTCTGGACCTCCGCCCGGTGTGTGTGTCCGTAGACGATGAGGTCGAAATGCCCGCTTGCGGCAAGGTCGTCGACAAGGTCAGGCTCGTGCATCACAATTATCCTCTTGTCCGCAAAGGTGAACTTGTGGGGCTGGCGATGGATCCTGCCCTTTGAACGATCCCTCAGCAGGAGCTTGTCTCCGTCGTTGTTCCCGTAAATACCGACAAAGTCGGCCTTCAGATCCCCGAACGGCTTCAGGGAAAACGGCGAAGTGAAGTCACCTGCATGAATAACAAGGGAGACCCCCTTCTCATTGAAGACGGATACGGCCTCTGCTATCCTGTCCACATTGTCGTGGGTATCAGATATCAGTCCAACCAGCATAAGTCTCCTCCTCCGTAAACGACTACTGTCTTGACACTATTCCGGCAACCGCCTGAAACACCAGGGACAAACCGCCGGTCGCTTTCCTGCTCAACGCAGTCTCACCGTATTTTCGATACCGATCCTTATCATCATCACGGCTATGGAGGCGAGCAGAATGGCCATCAGCTTGGAGAGTGCCATCATGCCGTTCTTTCCGAGCCAGCGGGTTATCCTTGCCGAGTTCCGGAAAAAGACCCATACGATCATGAGATTCAGCAACAGGGCCGTAACGGTCAAACCGACTCCATAGTGCTCCATCAGAACAAGCAGCGTAGTGAGCACCGCCGGGCCGACTATGAGGGGCACCCCTATGGGGACCACTCCCACCCCCTCGTCGAGGACCCGCCTCCTCCTGTCTTCGTGCCTGACGACCTCGAGAATCGCTATCACCAGAAGCAGGAGGCCGCCGGCTATCTTGAAATCATCCACCGTAATGCCGAGCAACGTAAATATCGCCTCACCGACCGCGAGGAATCCCGAGCTCACGAGCAGGGCGGTCAGAATGGAGAGCCTGATGACCCGCTCGGTCTTTTTCTGCGGCAGGCCGGCCGTGTATGCCATGAAGAGGGGCAGCAAGGCAAAGATATCCACTGCAACGAAGATAGGAATAAAGGTGTTGGGGAGGTTACCTATGTATGACAGGACCGACTCGATCATTTCATGAACTTCAGGACGATGAAACCACCGACCAGCACAGCGGTGAACCCGTATGTGAGGAGGTTGAAGTAGCGGTCGATGAAGTTTCTGATGTGTCTGCCGAAAAGATATATCAGGCCTCCCACGAGAAAGAACCGCGCACCTCTGCTCAGAAGCGAAACCACCATGAATACCGAAAAGTCCACCTGGAAAAACCCCGCAGAAATGGTAAAGACCTTGTACGGTATGGGAGTGAACCCGGCTATGGCGATCGCCCACGCCTCGTAGTCACGGAAGTATGTCCTGACCGTCTCGAAGGTCTCCTCGCTCACATAGTGAAAGAGTATGCCCTGACCGATCGCCCAGAACTTCATCCCTATGAAGAAGCCCAACGCACCGCCGATCACCGATCCGACCGTGCATACGGCTGCGTAATAGAAGGCCTTGCGGCGCAGCGAGAGGCAGAGGGCTATAAGGAGCACGTCGGGGGGGACCGGAAAGAAGGAAGACTCAGCCACTGCAAGCAGAAAAAGGGCGGGAACACCATAGGGTGTCTCAGCCCAGTGCAAAACCCAGTCGTAGAGTCTCCTCAGTATCTTCACGGTATATTAATAATAAACAAAACTCGTTAGAAATACAAACCGCCTTACCAGAGCATTTTCATATGGATTTTATTTTGAGGCAACGTTTACCATTTCATCAAGATTCATTCTTGAGGCAACACGAACCGCCCTCACCCGTCGGCCGCCCCCTCCGCCCCGTTGGGTCAAGTCAGGTGGCCGCGAAATGAGATATTCGGTCAGACCATGATCTTCGTCCGTAAGGACCGATCCGGTTATTCAGCGGTTTCGCTGAAGTCGGGTTTCCCGCGAGGACAACGACCCCCTTTCACGGACTCCTCTTCTTCCGACCGGAGCCGATCCCCGGACACTTTTTACGATCTGATGCGCGACACTTCATTTAAACAGGCGATCATGATAAAATACAGCCATGAAATGTACGCGATACTTTTCGTTCATCAAGCAGCGTCCGGACAGGTCAATCATTAAAGAGGAGTGGATATTGGATGCTATCGAAAAACCTATAAAAACAGAGCTTCAATCTGATGGAAGAATAAGGAAATGGAGTTACGTTGAAAAAATGAACAAATATCTCAGGGTGATTCTCCTGGAAGACGGAAAAACTGTTCATAATGCCTTTTTCGATAGAGGCTTTAAGGAGGAGGACGAAAAATGAAAATCAGGTATTTTCCAGATACAGATACGGCACTGATCGAGTTTTCAAATGAACCAGTCTTTGAGACAAAGGAAATATCAGAAAACCTCTATATCGACCTGGATGAAAACGGCAATCTTGTAAGCATGACCATTGAACATGCAAAAGAAAAAGCAAGTATATCTGAAGTAACCTTTTTACAAATGGAAAAGACCGGTGCCTGACAACCCAAATCCAGCGGATGCATAAAAACGCACTGCTGATCCTGAAACAGTTTCCCCGGGTTTTCCCGGGCATCGAATCGGGATAATAAGGAGCCGTAAAAGTCTTACAGCCCCGGAATGTCAGCCCAGACTCATTCCTCTTTCCCGCGAGGACAACGACCCCCTTTCACGGACTCCTCTTCTTCCGACCGGAGCCGATCCCGGACACTTTTTACGATCTGATGCGCCGTATTGACTCTGAAAAATGATAAATGCTAATTTAATGCATGTCCCCAGCATCGGGCGGTGCCGCCAGCTTCTTCAAACGGGAGGATGAAATGCACAGCAATCCGCTTTTAGAGCTCAAGCAATACGGTCAGAGTTTCTGGTACGACAACATAAGCAGGGGACTGCTGAGGTCCGGGGAGCTGAAGAGGATGATAGACGAGGAAGGGCTCAGAGGCGTGACGTCGAACCCCACGATATTTCACAAGTCCATCCAGGCCGGCAACGACTATGATGAACAGCTGCAGGAACTCTTCAAAACGGACGCCTCTGAAAAGGAGATCTTCTACTCCCTTGCATTACAGGACATAGCAGAGGCGTGTGAACTGCTCATGCCCGTCTACGAGGAGAGCAAAGGGTTGGACGGATACGTGAGCGTGGAAGTAGATCCTCACCTCGCCCATGACACGGAAGGGACCATAAGGGAGGCATGCGAGCTCGCGGAAAGGACGGGAAAACAGAATCTCATGGTGAAGGTCCCGGCCACAGCAGAAGGCCTCCCTGCGGTTGAAGAGCTCATATACCGCGGCTACAACATCAACGTCACCCTGCTGTTCTCGATAAAGCGGTATGAAGAGGTCATAGACGCCTACATGAAAGGCCTCGAAAGAAGGATAGCCGAAGGCAAGACGGTTGAAGGCATAGCCTCGGTGGCGAGCTTCTTTGTAAGCAGGGTGGACACCCTTACGGACAGGCTGCTCGAAGACAGACTGAAGGAGGCGGATGCCGATGCCGAGAAGATAAGGTCCCTCAAGGGAAAGACCGCCGTTGCAAACGCAAGGGCGGCCTATCAGGTCTTCAAGGATGCATATTCGTCGGAGAGGTTCTTTGCCCTCATCAAGGAGGGCGCAAGGATACAGAGGCTGCTCTGGGGCAGCACCAGCACGAAGAATCCCGACTACCGTGACGTCCTGTACGTCGAGGAGCTCATAGGCCCCGGCACCGTAAACACCATGCCGGATGCAACATGGCGGGCCTTCAAGGATCATGGCAAGGTCGGCAGGACTGTCGACGCCGATATCGACGAGGCATTGTCGGTCATTCAATCGATAGAAGGGCTGGGGATCAGTCTCGATGACGTGACAAGGGAACTCGAGGAGGAAGGGGTGAGACTCTTTACAGAGTCGTTCGACGCACTGATGGAGCTCATAGCCGAGAAAAAAAGGGCCTGGACCTGTTAGAATCTGATGACCGCCATGAAGAGCCGGATCATTGTCATTCCCGTCACACTGGTTTTCATTATCTCCTGCGCAGCGCTTGGACAGGAGAGACTGAACCAGGCAGACGCCCACTTCAAACTCGCAATCTCCCACCTGAACAGGGGACAGATGCAGGCTGCCTTCGTAGAGCTGCAGAAGAGCATCGAACTCGACCCGAGAAACAAAAGGGCGCACAATGCCCTCGGCCTCGTATACCGCTACTTCGAGGACATGAAAAAAGCCGAGGAAGCCTTCAAGACCGCGCTCAGGATAGACCCGGAATATTCAGAGGCGTACAACAACCTCGGTGTGGTATACATGTATACCAAGCAGTGGGACCTCGCGATAGAAGCCTTCAAGAAGGCCCTGGAAAATCCCCTGTACCTCAAGCCTGAAACGGCTTTCACCAACCTGGGGAAAATCTACTACAGGAGGGGCGACTACGTAAGTGCGGTACGCGCATACAAGAAGGCGATCAAGCGAGCACCGGACTATGAAGCACCGTACTACGGATTGGCGCTCTGCTACAATGCAATGGCGAGATACGGAGATGCCTCCGAGGCTCTCACACAAGCCATCAACCTCGACCCCTTCTTCAGGGGAGACAGGGAAAAAGCGGAAGCAAAGCTGACGGAGCAGAAACTCAAGGCCTCCGATGCGGACGAGGAAGCGGACTATATCAACCTGATCGAGATTCTCCACTACTGACACCGACCTCATGAAGACGAACGACTACATAGAACGCCTGTACGGCGAGGCCGTGAAGGCGATGCGGAACGCGGTTGCACCACTGTCAGGCTTCAGGGTGGGCGCAGCCGTGCTCACTTCCAGCGGGGAGGTATACACGGGCTGCAACATCGAGAACCCCTCACTGATGTTGAGTGCATGTGCCGAGAGGGTGGCCATACTCAAGGCCGTCTCCGAGGGGACGAGGGATATACGGGCTGTCATGGTCGTCTCGGACGGCGGAGACTACTGCTATCCCTGCGGCTCGTGCCGGCAGCTGATTTACGAGTTCGCAACAGGGGCCGAGATATTCATAGCAGGAGGAGGCGGCATAAAGAAGTACTCGATCGAAGAGCTTCTTCCTTATGCCTTCAAGAGATGACGGAACGGCATCGAGGTGATACTCCATGAAGAGAGACGTTGATATTCCCCTGGGCTACCGGTTTTCGGTCGCTGCAGCAGGCATCAAATACGAGAACCGGACCGACATGGCCCTGATATATTCCGAAAGGGAGGCCGTTGCCGCCGGCGTATTCACGACAAACAGGGTAAAGGCCGCCCCTGTCGTGCTCGACATGAAGAGGCTCAGGTCGGCAACTGCAAGGGCGATAGTGGTAAACAGCGGAAACGCGAACGCCTGTACCGGACAAAGGGGAATGAAAGACGCCGAGTCCGTATGCGTGAGGATATCGGAAAGACTCGACATACCGGAAAAGCATGTACTGGTCGCCTCCACCGGCGTCATCGGCATCCCGCTGCCCATGGACAGGGTATACGGCGGTTTGGAGGCGCTCACCGGCGGGACCGTCGGTGCCGACATGGAGGACGTTGCTCGGGCGATCATGACCACGGACAAGTTTCCGAAGTTCGCCTCGAGGAGGATCAGGATCGGCAAGACCGACGCCGTACTGTCAGGCATGGCCAAGGGGGCGGGAATGATATCCCCGAACATGGCCACCATGCTCTGCTTTCTGCTGACGGACCTGGCAGTCGAGAAAAAGACACTCAAGCGTACACTGAGGGAGGCGACCGACAGGACCTTCAACCTGATCACCGTCGACGGAGACATGAGCACCAATGACACGGTCATCATGATGGCGAACGGACTGGCCGGAAACAGCCCCCTGACGGAGACATCCCCCGGATACCGAAGGTTCAGGACTGCGCTCCTTGAGTTGATGGATGAGCTTTCACGCATGATCGTTAAGGACGGAGAAGGAGCCACGAGGCTGATGATCATACGGCTGCGCGGAGCAAGAAACGCCGCCGATGCCAAGAAAGCAGCATTCTCCGTCGCAAGGTCACCGCTGGTGAAGACGGCGGTATACGGCAGGGACGCCAACTGGGGCAGGATAATGGCGGCTCTCGGCTATTCCGGAGCATTCATCCGCGAAGACAGCATAGACATATCGATCAACGGTATAAAGCTCGTGGGCAACGGACTGGCGACCGGCAGAGACCCCGAGGCGTCAGATGCCTTGAAGCACGGCGCCGAGACCGTCATCGACATCAACCTCAAGCTCGGCCCGGCATCGGAGAGGGTATACACGTGCGACCTGACGGAGGAATACGTGAGGATCAACGCAGCATACAGAACATGACGGAGAGAGCCGCGCCACGGCACCGAAAGCGGCCTCACGCATGGATAGTAATCTCTGCGTTTTGCTATAATAAAGACTGAACCTCACCGGCGGTTTGCACGGCGACACACAGGGAACACGGCCTGTTGGTCGGCAGCCGATGGACAGGCCGACAGCACGGCGGACACATATTTGTTCTATATTCATCACGGTGTCTCTGGTTGACATAAACTCTCAGGGTCTGAGAATACTACAAATCAGAAAACAACGGAGGAAACATGAGCTCAGTCACCAAGGCGTTACTACCTGCAGCAGGACTTGGAACGAGGTTCTTGCCGGCCACCAAGGCGTCTCCGAAGGAAATGCTTCCCATAGTGGACAAGCCCATGATCCAGTACGCTGTTGAGGAGGCCGAGGCCTGCGGAATAAACGAATTCATCATCGTCACGGGCAGGCACAAGAGGAGCATAGAAGACCATTTCGACATCGTATATGAACTCGAAGAAGACCTGAAGCAGAAGGGCAAGAAGAAACTCCTCCAAATGATAAACAGACTCAGCCATCTCGACTTTGCATATATACGCCAGGGCAGGCCTCTCGGCCTCGGGCACGCCATACTACGGGCGAAGCCCTTCGTCAAGAACGAGCCGGTCGCCGTGCTCCTGAGCGACGACGTGATAGACCCCGAGGAGAACTTGCTGAAAAAGATGATACGCCTCTACGAGGAGCTCGACTGTCCCGTCGTGGCACTCGAGGAGGTCCCCAGGGACGAGATCCACAGGTACGGCGTCATCGAGGGTGTCGCCGAGGGGGAAGACCTCTTCAGGATAACGGACTTTGTCGAGAAACCAAAGCCTGAAGAAGCGCCGAGCAACCTGGCCATCATAGGCAGATACATACTTACGCCCGATATCTTCAAGATACTCGAGAACATGAAACCCGGCAGAGGGGGGGAGTATCAGCTCACGGACGCGCTCAAGATGCTCCTCAAGAAGAGATCCATATACGGTTACGTCTTCAGGGGCAAGAGATACGATGCGGGAGACAAGTTCGGATTCCTCAAGGCCACCGTCGACCTTGCACTCAGGAGCTCGAACGTCTCCGAAAAGTTCAGGGAATACATCATTCATGTTGCAGAGAAGATAAAGGAAGCGGAACAGAAGAAGTAGACCTGTAGACTCACTATGGAATATCTCTTTGAAGAGGTCTTCTACTTAAAGTCGGGCCCCAGGAAGGATTATCCGCCCGTAGACATCTACGAAGGGAAGGACGACATCGTCTTCATGATAGACCTGCCGGGGGTGGATGTAAGGGACGTGCTTGTAAAGGTCTACCGCAATTTGTTTATAATTGAGGGGTTGAAGAGGGAACCGATCAATGAACGTTGCGGGATTTACATCTGCATGGAGAGGGAGTTCGACAGTTTCAGGAGGATCCTTCCCATACCGGTCCCGGTCGATCCGGCTGACGGCAGGGCCACATACAGTGACGGCGTGCTCACGGTCACTCTGCCCAAACCGAAAGACAGGGTTTACAAAATAAAGATAGAAAAGGAGAAATGATGGTTGATCCGATAAAAGACGAAAAAGATATAGAGATTCCGGATACCCTACCCGTACTGCCGGTAAGGGACATCGTGGTCTTTCCATACATGATCATCCCCCTGTTCGTAGGCAGAGAGATGTCCATCAAGTCCATCGACCACTCTCTCAACACCAACAGGATGGTGCTGCTTCTGACACAGAAAGACCTCAGCGTCGAGAACCCTCAGCCCGAGGACCTCTACAAGGCAGGCACCGTGGGACTCATAATGAGGATGCTCAAGCTCCCGGACGGCAGGGTGAAGATCCTCGTCCAGGGGCTCTCAAAGGCGCGTGTCCTGGACATACACGTCAAGGACAGCTATCTGGAGGCCTCCATACAGAAGATCGAGGATACGAAGCCCGCGGAGATGACCATCGAGATCGAAGCACTCATGCGGACCGTGAAGGAACAGCTCGACAAGTCCGTCTCCCTCGGCAAGACCATACTGCCCGACATAATGGTGGTCATAGAGAACCTCGACGACCCTGGGAGGCTTGCCGATCTCGTGGCGTCGAACCTCGGACTGAAGACGGACCAGGCTCAGGAGATCCTCGAGATATCCGATCCCGTACAGAGGCTCAAGCGGGTCAGCGAGATACTGGGCAGGGAGATAGAACTGCTGCTCGTGCAGCAGAAGATCCAGACCGAGGCACGTGGGGAGATCGACAAGACACAGAGGGAGTACTTCCTGAGGGAGCAGCTCAAGGCGATACAGCGTGAACTCGGCGAGATCGACGAGCGCGCGGAAGAGATAAACGAGTTCAGAAAAAAGATCGAGGAAGCGAAGATGCCGGAAAAGGTGCTGAAAGAGGCGGAAAAGCAGCTCAAGCGCCTCGAGAAGATGCATCCGGACAGTGCAGAGGCGGCCACGGTACGGACATACCTCGACTGGCTCGTCGAGATTCCCTGGAGCAAGTCCACAAAGGATGTCCTGAACATAAAGGCAGCCAAAAAGGTCCTCGACGAGGACCACTACGACCTCGAGAAGGTAAAGGAACGAATACTCGAATACTTGAGTGTGAGGAAGCTGAAGGCAAAGATGAAGGGCCCCATACTCTGTTTTATCGGCCCTCCCGGTGTCGGAAAGACATCCCTGGGCAGATCCATAGCAAGAAGCCTCGGGAGGGAATTCGTCAGGATGTCCCTTGGAGGCGTGCGGGACGAGGCCGAGATCAGGGGACACAGACGCACCTATGTGGGAGCGCTTCCAGGACGCATAATACAGGGCATAAAACAGGCCGGCACCAACAACCCGGTCTTCATGCTCGATGAGATAGACAAGATAGGCATGGACTTCCGGGGTGATCCATCCTCGGCACTGCTCGAAGTACTCGACCCGGAGCAGAACAATGCCTTCGTGGACCACTATCTCGGCGTCCCGTTCGATCTATCGAACGTCATGTTCATAACCACCGGCAATATGGTGGACACCATACCCGGCCCGCTGAGGGACAGGATGGAAATAATTTACCTGAGCGGCTACACGGAAGAGGAAAAGCTCGGAATAGCCCGCAACTACCTCATCCCCAAGCAGCTCGAAGAGCATGGAATAACCGACAAGATACTGAGCGTCACCGATTCCGGACTCAGGGTCCTGATCTCCCAGTACACGCGGGAGGCAGGGGTGAGAAACCTCGAGAGAGAGATAGCGAACCTCTGCAGGAAGGTGGCGAAACAGATAGCAGAGGGAAAGAAGAAGAGGTTCGTCATAACCGCAAGGAACCTCCACAAATACCTTGGGGCACCGAAGTACCTCCCCGAGGAGGAGATGGAGAAAGACGAGATAGGGGTGGCAACGGGACTCGCATGGACAGAGTCGGGCGGCGACATCATCTATGTCGAGGCCACGATCATGAAGGGCAGGGGACAACTGACCCTGACGGGCCAGTTGGGTGACGTCATGAAGGAATCCGCACATGCCGCCCTCAGTTACATACGATCCCGGGCGAAGACCCTGGGCATAAAGGAGGACCTCTTTTCCAAGACGGACATCCATATCCATGTCCCGGCGGGTGCGATCCCCAAAGACGGCCCCTCCGCCGGTATCACGATGGCCGTAGCCATAGCATCAGCCTTCACGGGCAGGCCTGTCGACAAGAAGATAGCCATGACCGGAGAGGTGACACTGAGGGGAAGGGTGCTCCCGATCGGCGGGCTCAAGGAGAAGATCCTTGCAGCCAAAAGGATGGGCATCCCGAAGGTGATAATACCGAAGAGGAACGAAAACGACCTCGAGGACATCCCAAGGTATGTAAAGAAGAACGTGGAGTTCATCTTTGTCGACAAGGTGGACGACGTCCTGAAAGTCGCCTTGAAACCGAAGAATACCGCTGTAACGAAAAGGAAAACAAAGGCTGTTGCCACGAAGGCTGTCGCTGCAGCCAAGACGAAGGTCACCGCAATAAAGAAGAGGAAGACAGCCACAGCCGGCAAGTCAAAGGCCGCCACGGCAAAAAAGAGCAAGAAATAGCGGCCTGTTCGTTGCAGGGGACCACAACAGCAATAAGCAGATGAAACTTGGAGATGCCGGGGAGCTTAAGGTGCTGGAGAGACTGAGGGAACGGTTTCCCTCCGGCTCCCGCGACGTAATCATCGGCATCGGGGATGACGCTGCAGCCCTCGATATCAATGGGCAGGCCCTGCTTCTGAGCACCGACACCATGACCGAGGGGATACACTTCGATCTCTCCCTGTTTACACCTTACCAGATCGGTTACAAGCTCGTCTCGTCAAACGTGAGCGACATTTTCGCCATGGGCGGAAGACCGAAATGGTCACTGCTGGGCATGACGCTTCCTCCAGAGACGGACGAGGCCTTCCTCGAGGCCTTCCTTGACGGCGTATCGGATGGACTGAAGAGATACGGACTGACACTGGTCGGCGGAGACGTTACCGGGAGTACTGGTCCGCTCACCGTTTCCCTTACGGTTTCCGGCACAGTGGAAGGAAAGATCATAAGGAGATGCGGGGCTTCCGCCGGGGAAAGGGTCTACATATCGGGCCCTGTCGGAGAGGCGTCGTGCGGTTTGGAGTTTCTCAAGAGACTCGGCCGCTCCGTGAGCCTGGAGCTGGGCGAGGAGCTGCATCTCGCGGTGGAGTGGGAGAGTGTCGAACCCCTGCTGAAACGGTTCCTTCTTCCCGAGGCCTGTGACCTCTCAGAACATTCAGCCCATATAACTTCGATGATAGACATAAGCGACGGACTGTTTCTCGACCTTACAAGGCTGTGCCGCGAGAGCTCGGTGGGTGTGAGGCTTTACGAAGAGAAGATCCCGGTGACCGGGGCACTCGAAGCGGTCTCCGCCTTTCTCGGCATCTCTCCTTACCGGTTCATCACCTCCGGCGGAGAGGACTACCAGCAACTGTTCACATCAGGCAAGGCGTTTCCCGCGTTTGCCGAGATAGGCGAGATAACGGAGACCGGCATGTATATCGTCAGAACGGACGGCTCTGAAGAAGAAATACGACCGGAAGGATACCAGCACTTTGTCTATCCGTGACAGGCTCAAGATAATATTCAGTGTCAGGGAGACACCCAGGAAGATCGCGCTGGCATTCGCCATGGGTGTCTTCATCGGTATCTCGCCGTTTCTGGGGCTTCACACCCTGATGGCCATCGCCTTCGCCTCCGTCTTCAGGCTGAACAAACTGGTTACGCTCGCGGGGGCCTTCGTCACAAACCCGTGGACCATAATCCCCATATACAGTTTCGCCACGTGGATAGGCATAAAGATGACAGGACACGAAAGCACACTGACTCAGACCAACTTCAAGGAGATAACGATCGTCAACATATTCAGCATACTGAAGGAACTGATACTGCCCTTCTTCGTGGGCACGATATGCTTCGGCCTGGTGGCCGGCGCAGTCTCATATCTGTTCGTCTACTCGATAATGAAGCGGATGAGGAAGGCATCCGTATAGATACGGGCAGGATTCCCGTCACTCCCCGCCGCTCAGAGACTCATACCCGCTGATGATCTCCAGAACCTCCGCAGTCACCTCCTCCTGCCTGACATAGTTGAACAGGGTCAAGAGATCTTCCCTCTTCCTTTCTATGTTCTGAGCGGCGGAGTCCATGCTCCTCAGCCTGCTAGAGTTCTCGCTTGCAAGGCTTTCGGCATAAGCCCTGTAAAGCGATATCAGCAGGTGTTCCTCGACGAGTCTTTCAAGCACGTCTTCCGGACTCATGTACATCAGGGGCTCTCTCCGCATGGCCTTTCTCCTGCTGAACCTGCCTAGATCAGGCGGCAGCACGCGGGAGCTCATTATCCTGTACTCACCGAGTCTCCTGTGTAGCGCAAATACCACCGACAGCCGGTCGAAAGTCCCCTGCCTGTAAAGTTCGAACAGCTCGACGGTAAGGTTCATCACCTTGAGCTCTATGGAATCGGCACTGACCGGCCCTTTCAGCGCCTTGAGCACCGGGATCCCCCTTGCGAGGGCCTCGTCCTGCCCTCTCCTGCCGGATATTATGAAAACGGACTTCGCTGAATCCTCGAGTCCCTGACAGTAATCGAGCAGCCGCTCGTTGAATGTCCCGCAGAGGCCCTGTTCAGAGGTGAAGACCACATACGCAGTCCTTCCGGCGTCAGGGCCGGGGGCCTCGGCAAGATATGGAAAGTGGTGCAGGACCTCCCCCATCGACTGATGGACATGCTCGTTGTACATCCTGATCGTCGGGAGCAGCTCTTCGACCTTTCTTACCGTAAGGGTCGCAAGGGCCTTCATGGAGTTTACGATCTCGTGGATCGTCTTCAGGTTCTCGATCTTGCGTTCGAGCTCCAGTGATCCTGCCATGGTCAGTGGATCCTCTCGAGGGCCTTCTCCATGAGGGACCTCAACTCTGCCTGGTGTGACTCCGTAAGGTCACCTGATGACTGTATGTCATCGACAAGCCTGCGCCCCTCCCTTCTGATCTCCTCGAGAATCTCGGCGACATAGCCATGCACCCTGTCGACCTCTACGGCATCCAGATACCCCTCGTTGAGAATGAAGAACGTCATGACCTGTTCGGAGAGGGTCAGCGGAGAGTATCTTGGCTGTTTCAAGACCTCCCTCAACCTCTGCCCCCGCCTTATGAGTGCAGCCGTCCTCTCCTCGACTCTCGCTCCAAAGCGGGTGAATATCTCCACTTCGAGGAACCGTGCATAGTCGAGTTTCAGCTTTTCAGCCACCTTACGCATGGCGGGCATCTGGGTTTTTCCGCCGATCCGGGAGACGGAGCGCCTGATGTCGATCGGGGGCAGGATCCCCCTGTTGAAGAGCCCCCGGTCCAGGACTATCTGCCCGTCGGTTATCGATATGAGATTCGTGGAGATGTAGCCGGAAATCCTGCCCGCATAGATCTCGGCAATCGGCAACGCAGTGATGGAACCGCCTCCGATGGAATCGTGCCTCCTTGCGGCCCTCTCGAGGAGCCTCGAGTGGATGTAGAAGACATCCCCCGGAAACGCCTCCCTGCCCGGCGTCCTTCTGAGAAGCAGGGAAAGCCCCCTGTAGGCATTGGCGTGCTTTGTAAGGTCGTCATAAACGACGAGGGCATCCCTGCCGCTGTCCATGAAGAACTCGGCCACCGCACATCCCGCATAAGGGGCAAGGAAGCTCATTGCAGGAGAAGCATCTGCATCAGCCGCCACGACTACGGTAAACTTCATGGCATCATGCCTCTGAAGGTCTTCGACCACCCTCGCTATCTGTGCCTTCTTCTGTCCTATCGCCACGTAGACACAGATGACGTCACCGCCCTTCTGATTGACAATGGCATCGAGTGCTATGGATGTCTTGCCCGTACCGCTGTCGCCGATTATGAGCTCTCTCTGTCCGCGCCCTATCGGGAGCATCGAGTCTATTATCTTTATGCCCGTGTAAAGGGGCTCCCTGACGAAATCCCTCTCTATGATGGAGAGGGCCTCTCTCTCTATCGGATAGTGCAACCGCTCCCCGATCTCTCCAAGGTCGTCAAGAGGAACGCCGAGCGGGTCTATCACACGGCCGAGGAGTCCGTCTCCAACAGGCAGCGAGGCAACCCTGCCTGTAAGCCCCACCTTGCCGCCGGCCTTTACGAGCGAGTGGTCTCCGAGTATGACGACGTCAATAAACCTCCTGTCCATCCCGAAGACTATTCCCTGCACTCCGGCATCGAAACTGAGGAGCTCGTAGTAGCCTGCGTCCGGGAGGCCTTCGACGCGTGCAACCCCGTCACCAACGTCGGCAACAACCCCCTCCTGCGCAATGCGCACATCGAACCTCACCCCGCGCACACCGGTCTCTATCGATTCGAGCAAGCCCTCTATATTCAGCACCTCATCCATGGCGGTCCGTCCAATGCCGTCTTCAAAGAGTCCATGTTTCTTCTTTGAGCTTCTCTGCCGCTGCATCGAGGTTTCCCCTCAGTGTGCCGTCCAGTACATGTCCGTCTATCTTCAGCCTCACCCCTGCAATGAGGGAAGGATCCCTACGTTCGACCAGGTCGACGCTGCACTTCAGGATATTCCGGAGGGTGGACTTTATCTCCTCGGTCTGTTCGCTGCTCAATTGCGCCGCGGAGTGGACCTCTGCAGTGCACGTGCCGTCCCTGACCGTTTCGTTGAGCCTCCTCAGCTCTTCCTCCGGAAGGTGAGCGAGCCTCTCCGTCATCATCCTCAGCAGCCTTTCCTGCAGGAAGTCGTCGGAAACATCCGACAGCAACCTCCCGGCCATCTCTACTGCAACCGAAACAACGCGTTCCCTCATCTCCTCGAGGGCCCTCAGCTTCTCCTGCCGTATGAGCCTGACCGTCTTCTTCCGCTCCGTGTCGATCTCCTGCATCGCCTCCCTCATGATCCTTTCTCTCTCCTTGAGAGCCTCAACCCTGGCATCCTCGAGATAACCGGCCTTCACTTTCTCAAGCTTTTCAAGGCCCTCTTCATACCTCTCCTTCAGCCCGTCCACCTCCCTCCGGGTTCTTTCGATATCGTCCCTCACCGTCTTTATCTCCCTCTCGCGCTGACGGAGGATGTCTCTCACAGGACTGAAGAGGACCCTGTAAAGGATGTAGACCACGACAACAAAGTTGACTACCTCGAATATGAACGTCCAGGGATTGAACATGCCTCTACTTCATGACCAAGGATATGAGAGGATTGGCAAACAGGAGAATCAAAGAGATCACAAGGGAGTAAATAGCAACTGATTCCACCATGGCCATGCCCACGAAGAGGGTTCTGATGATCTGATTGGCTGCTTCCGGCTGTCTTGCTATGGCCTCTATGGCCTTGGTCAGTGCCTCTCCCTCCCCCCTCGAAGGGCCGTAACCGCCGATGGCAATGGTTATGCCGGCCGTCAGGATCGAAACTGCAACGACTATGCTGACTGCATCCATCTCACACCTCCCGATATTCTCAAGTTTCCGAAGCCTTTATGCCGCCTGCAATGAAGACAAGGGTCAATGCACCGAACAGGTAGGCCTGTATGACGTCACCGACAATGCTGAGCAGGATCAGGGGTACGGGAACGATGAAACCTACGAGGAGCAGCAGTATTGCGACTATCATCTCCCAGCTCAACATGTTCCCGAACAGCCGTACCGCCATGGCTAGAGACCTCGAGACCTCACCGAAGACATTGAAGGGCAGCAGAATGAAAACCGGCTTCGTATAGCGGCGCATATAGGCCTTCAATCCCAGATGCTTTATCCCGTAATAGTGAACCGACATGAAGGATACAAATGCGAGGGAGGAAGCGGTCGAGAGGTCCCGCGTAGGATTATGGAGCCCGGGTATCAAGCCCACGAGGTTCAGAGATGCAATGAACAGCCACATGCCCCCTATGAGGGGAACGAACTCCCACGGGTCCCTCTGCAGCACCCCCCTGATTGTATCGGAGATCGCCTGGTATAAGGCCTCGAGCACGAGCTGCCGCCGCCCCGGCTCCCAGACGGTCAGCCCCCTGGTCAGAAGGGTTCCGGATACCGCCAGCACCAGCATTACACCCCACGTAGTCACCACCACCTCCGTAACCTCCACGGGGCCGACCCTGAAGACGACTTCCGAGAAGATGCCGAACCTCATATCTACCCTCCTAAAGAGCCGGAGCCGATCGCTTTCCATCTGAAGATGAGCAGGTACAACGGCCTGCCCACCAGTATGCCCGGAAGAAGGAACAACAGGCACTCCCCGCCTGCCACGGCTGCAAAGAACAGGACCGCGGCAAGAGCGAGATATCTCGCCCAGAAAGTGTAGAACACCGAATCGTTCCTGCCGCGGCTGATCCTGATCACCTGCTGCCAGAGGTGCTCGTGATAGAGCAGTCCGAACAGAATCCCCAGGGACATGAACGCAAAGATTTCCATAAAACAATTATATCACCTTTCATTCCTTATTGATACAAACGCGACGCATCTCCGCTTGTTCGCCTTGACTTCATCTCCCCATAACGTATACAATAAACAACCTTGCCGGCGCTTCGTGTTGCGCTGTCCGGATCCTCATAGAGGTTAAGGGGTGGTAGTTCAGTCGGTTAGAACGCCGGCCTGTCACGCCGGAGGTCGCGGGTTCGAGTCCCGTCCACCCCGCCACACAATCCACAACAAAACTCCCATGTTTCATACGTACAACAAGGCATTTGCGCCTGTTCAGGGAAAAGATCCGCCCGCCCATACCCCTGACACGCCCCTCATACCACTATTCCGCACAAAAGTCACCTGTTCTTTGGAACAGGTGACTTTTGACGGTATTTTCGTGCTCAATAAATATGAGGGGGCGGGGAAATCGTACCACCAGGCAAAAGTAACAACTGGAATTACACCGGCACTTCAGTTGACACTTTTGTATCGATCCATGAGGGTGGATTCGTCGTCAAAAACCTGGTGTACGATGAAGAAAGGATTCAGGCTTACCACCTCAGGCACAGGATATTCTGCAGAGAGCTGGGGTGGGTTCCGGGGAGGGAAGATCTCCTCGAGATCGACGACTACGACGATTATGCGGTCTTCTTCGGTGTCTTCGACAGCGAGAGAAGGCTGGCGGCATACCTGCGACTCATAATGCCGGAAAAGCCGTTCATGCTGGAGAAGGAGTTCCTGTCGCTGGTCGGCCCCGGACACAAGATCGAGAGGAGCAGAGACAGGGCGGAGATCTCGAGGCTCTGCGTGGCGCCGGAGGCGAGAAAGAGCAGAATCGCCAGCGGCTCACGCACATACGGCATCTCCATCTTTCTCTTCAAAGGGGTCTATCATTGGTGCATCGACAAAGGCATCCGGTATCTCTATGCAGTCACCGAGGAGAAAGTCTACAGGCTTTTCTGCGCAAAAGGTTTTCCCTACAGGCTCATAGGCGAACCGACGACAATGGCCGATGGAGTGACCGCAATGGCGGTGATACTGGACTGGAGGGAGTTCGAGGAGCTGAATTCGGCAAAACGGCCGCAGATGCTCGAATGGTTCAGTCAACGTCGATCAGACGCTGCTCGATCGCAATGGCGACGGCATGAGTCCTGGTCACGGCATCAAGCTTTTGCATGACGTTACAGACATGAAACTTGACGGTCCGTTCACTCACCCCGAGGATCCTTGATATCTCCCACGTACTCTTGCCCTCTTTCACCCACTTCAGCACTTCCTTCTCCCTCGAAGAGAGCTGTACCTGCTTTCTCTTGTTGTCCTGTTCGACAATGCGTACGAGGACCTGATGAAAATGGGGAACGACGAGGCTCAGTATGAGCTCGGTCCTCGAGTTGTGCTCCATGGAGTCTCCGGAAAGGGAGAAGAGGCTGCCCTCGGTCTCCCTGTAGTTGCGTGCACCGTGTGTATAGCCGTCCCTGAGGCCGAAGTCTTCGGCAAGCGAGAGGAATTCCGGAGGAGGAGGACCGTATGTCTTGTATGTATCCGACCATCTCTGCAGCTTGAACCTGGAGAAGTTTTCCTTGGCGACGGGATCTATCTCCTGATATCTCCTCGCAATATAGATGTCGATCCACTCGACTGGATAATTTATGTTTACGGGATTATGGAACTTCACAACGCCGTCCGCCTCCCTCTTTCCAAGCAGGCAGATGGCAAAATCGTAAGGGACCAGACACCTGAGTATACCCATGAGTCCGGCGAGGTCCTCTCTCGAACTGCACGAAAGGCTTCTGTGGATCAGATCCAGAAGAGAGAAGACGTCCTTTTTGGACAGCCAGCGTGTAAGCCCTGATATCATGCAATCCTCCTGGATCGAGACCCCTCCGGGAGACTTACGCCCATATACAATTATACCTCCCTACGGAACAAAAACTGAACCACCGCATGAAGAAAGCACACGCCCGGATGGCCGGCTTCCCGTGTTCTGTGTTATAATAACGCCGCCGATGCTTAAAGCCGTTCTTATAAGCCTCAATCCCTCTTCCGACATCTACGGATGCCTGCGCAGCAAGGGCTTCCCTCTGTTCTTCATCCTCCTCGCGATGTTCCTCCTGTACGCCTGCACCGAAAAGTCCGCACCCCCGTATCCCCAGTCCTCCGCTGAAGGGACAGACCATTCACCCGCCAACATGGACGGCAGCATCGAGAAGCTGAGGGAGGCCGCCAGAAAAGAACCGGAGGACCTCAACATCCGCATCATGCTCGGGAACCTTCTCATGGATGCCGGAAGGCTCGAGGAGGCGATAGAAGTTTATGAAGAGATACTCAAGACAAGCCCCGAAAACTCCGACGTGAGAGTGGACCTGGGGACGTGCTACAGGAACTCCGGGGACCCTGAAAGAGCTGCCGCTGAATATCAGAAGGCACTGCGTTACGACCCTGGAAACCCTCATGCTCACAGGAACCTCGGAATCGTGCTCGCCTATGACCTCGGCAGGATAGAGGAGGCGATTACCGAGCTCGAAACCTACCTCAGAATCTCTCCCGATGTGCCTGACGCCGAACAGGTCAGACAAGCAATCAAGGAATTACGTGAAAGATCCTGAAGAACAAGCCTCCCGGTTATTCCCTGTCCTTGTCCTTCCTGATGCCTTTCATGAGCAGTCTGTACTTCTCCTCCCCGACACATTCCTTTGCAGCAGGGCACCACTCGAGACACGTGGGCTTCATCTCTCTCGTAACAACCCTTCCGCAATCATCACAGAGGGCCTCTGTCTCGTCTGACCATATTTCAACCTTGTTGCCGCAGAAGACACAGACGATCTCCTCGGGAAAGGGATTCTTTATCTCTTTGCTGCCAGGGCATCCTTCCTTCAAGTTGCTCATAACTCTATTATAACACTACCAGATCAAAAGGCCATGATCTATATCATAACCTCACACATCATAACGCCTCGTGCCTCCGTAATCCCGGTGAGCATCGTAAATCTCCCTGAACATCCTGGCCGAGTCCTTGAAAGCCTCGAGCACATGCGGGTCGAAATGTTCGGGCCTGGTCCTCGTATCACCGACGGTCAGTATGTTTACGACACTCTCGTGATCCAGCACGGGCTTGTAGGGCCGCCTGCTCCTCAGTGCATCATACTGGTCGACGATGTTCATTATCCTCCCGGATACCGGAATCTCTTCCCCCATCAGACCGTTCGGATAGCCGCCGCCGCTCCACCTTTCGTGATGGGTGAGGGCTATCTCCTCGGCCATCTTCAGATAGGGGGACTTCGAGTTGCTCAGGATCTTTGCTCCTATGACGGTATGGGTCTTGACCAACTCCCATTCCTCGGGCGTGAGCCCCTCCTGCTTGAGAAGGACACGGTCTGGAACACCCACCTTGCCGATGTCGTGCATCGGCGAGGCGTAGTAGATGGTCTCGATATATTCCTTGCTCATGCCGAGAGCAGATGCGAGCTCCTTTGCGTACAGACTGATCCTCTTTATGTGGGCGCCGCTGTCTTCGTCCTTGTACTCAGAGGCGAGGGTAAGGCGGTAAACCGTCTCCACATAGCCCGTCTTGATCCTCCTGTAGACCTTCTCAAGCCTCTCGAAGGCCCACTCGAGGGCTTTTATCCTCGTCGCCACCTGTTCCTCGAGCACCTGTTTGTGCTCTCTGAGAAAGTCGCGGCACTCCTTGAGCTTCAGCAGGTTCTTCACCCTGAGCGTAAACTCGATTGAGTCGAACGGCTTTACGAGAAAGTCGTCAACCCCCTTTGCAATGCCTGCCCGTCGTTCCAACGGGGAATCACAGACTGAAAGGACAACGATCGGAATGTGTTCGGTCAGCTCACTGGACTTCAGCCTCTCCACGATCTCGAATCCGTTCATGCCCCGCATGGTTACATTCATGAGGATAAGGTCCGGCAGGTACTGGAGAGTATGTTCAAACGTCTCATAGGCATCCTTCGCCACTATGGTTTCATAACCGTGGTCTTCACAGAATGCCTTCAAGAGCTTCACGTCCTTTTCATCATCGTCAACAATGAGGACCCTGAATACCTTCTCCCTATGGTTCAATCCTGTTTTCACTATCCCCCCCTCAAAGGATCTCTTAGAAAGTTCACGCACTCTTGACGGCTCTCACCCCCGGCAGCAGCAAGGCATGCACGTCGTCCTTCCCGACTTCCCTCCACGTCCGGAAAGGTTTTTTCCCGTCCCGGCCGCCCCGTCCCGCAGCGCACTGCCCGGCGAGATACCGCAGTATTTCAGGCTTTCGGGGCATGACGGACGGTATCCATAAAAAAATTCTATCACAAAGAGACAAAAAAAACGAGAAAAAAATAAACCCATGCTATAAAATAGAAGAACCGGATGGTGGCTTCTGAATAAAGTCATTTGCCGACTCACAAAAAAACAAGGAGGTCGAGATGTCTGAAAAGGGGATTTCCGTCTTACTCGAAGAACAGAGGAGCTTTCCTCCTTCCGAGGAGTTTTCTCGCAGGGCCCATATCAAGAGTATGGCCGAGTACGAAGCACTCTATCGCCGCTCAGTCGAAGACCCCGAAGGCTTCTGGGCGGAGATGGCCGAGAAGAACATCTCGTGGTTCTCGAAGTGGGACAGGGTGCTCGAGTACGATTTTGAGAAGCCTTATGTGCGATGGTTCGCAGGCGGCAAACTGAACGCCTCGTACAACTGTCTCGACAGGCACGTCAGAACCCCTCTGAGAAACAAGGCCGCCATTGTGTGGGAATCGGACGAGGGCCAGTACAGGACATATACATACCAGCAGCTCCATCACGAAGTCAACAGGTTCGCCAATGTCCTGAAGAAGCACGGCGTGGGCAGGGGCGACCGCGTAACCATATACCTGTCAATGATCCCCGAGCTTGCAATAGCGATGCTTGCATGCGCAAGGATCGGAGCCATTCACAGCATCGTATTCGGCGGCTTCTCCTCCAAGTCCCTTAGAGACCGGATAAACGACTGCACGGCAAAACTCGTCATCACCGCGGATGAAGGCATAAGGGGCGGCAGAAGGGTTCCGCTCAAGGCGAACGCCGATGAGGCACTGCTTGAGTGCCCGTCCGTCGAGAAGACGATCGTCGTCAGAAGGTCGTCGGGAAACATAGAGATGAAGCCGGGCAGGGACTTCTGGTGGCACGAAGAGATGGCGGCAGAGGACATAGCCAACTACTGCGAGCCCGAGCAGATGGACGCGGAGGATCCCCTGTTCATACTCTACACTTCCGGATCGACCGGAAAACCCAAGGGGGTTCTTCACACAACCGGGGGGTATCTCCTGTATACGAACCTCACCTTCAAGTGGATCTTCGACTATCACGACGAGGACATCCACTTCTGCACGGCGGACATCGGATGGATAACCGGGCACAGCTATATCGTCTACGGACCGCTCTCCGCCGGTGCCACGTCTCTGATGTTCGAAGGGATCCCGAACTACCCCGACCCCGGCAGGTTCTGGGACATTGTGGACAAGCACCAGGTGAACATACTCTATACCGCTCCCACTGTAATAAGGGCCCTGATGAGGGAGGGCGAGCAGTGGGTCTACAAGTATGACCTGTCGAGCCTCAGGCTCCTCGGCACGGTCGGGGAACCTATAAACCCTGAGGCGTGGATGTGGTACTACACACACGTGGGAAAGAAGAAGCTTCCCATTGTGGATACGTGGTGGCAGACGGAGACGGGCGGAATACTGATCACCCCCTTGCCGGGCGCCATGACGCTGAAGCCCGGCTCCGCCAACAGGCCCTTCCCCGGGGTCGTGCCGAGGATATTGAAGGAGGACGGCACCCCGGCCGCAGTGAACGAGGGAGGGTATCTCGTCATGGAGAAGCCCTGGCCCGGCATGCTCAGGGGCATGTTCGGAGATGTCGAGGGAAAGAGATTCAAAGAGGTCTATTTCAGCAGGTTCCCGGGCAGGTATTTCACCGGAGACGGCGCAAGGGTCGACGAAGACGGAGACTTCTGGCTCATGGGCAGGATAGACGACGTCCTGAACGTCTCGGGCCACAGGATCGGCACTGCAGAGGTGGAGTCGGCCCTCGTCAGCCACGAAAAGGTTGCAGAGGCTGCAGTGGTCGGTTATCCTCACGAGATAAAGGGCGAGGGTATATACGTATTCGTCGTGCTGCAGGAAGGGATCCAGCCTGATGAGGCCCTGCAGGAAGAGCTCAAGAACCATGTGAGAAAGCTTATCGGACCGATTGCAAAACCCGACAAGATGCAGTTCGCTCCTGGATTGCCCAAGACCCGGAGCGGCAAGATAATGAGAAGGATCCTCCGGAAGATCGCGCGCGGGGACACCGAGGACCTGGGCGACATATCGACACTCGCCGATCCCTCCGTTGTCGACGAGCTCGTGAGGAACCGGATTCAGGACACCGCATGAGGAAACAGCGGAAACGCTCGGGATAGGCGCTCCAAGGCCTCCTTTACATCTCGACGATCACTATGGTATCCTTTATGGTACACTGTTTTGGTTCAGCTCAAATCGACCGAAATCAACGAGGAGGCCCGCGCCCAACCCGCAGCCGGGAGAAAGGGCCGTGTGGTTTGTCGCGGCCTTCAAACCATTCAAAACCAGGAGAAAGGGGTGATACAGTGCCTCTCACAAAAGAGAGAAAGAACGGCATCATCGAGGCATTCAAGGTACACGCAAAGGATACGGGGTCACCCGAGGTCCAAGTGGCTTTGCTCACGGAGAGGATAACTTACCTGACGGAACACTTCAAGGTCCATAAAAAAGACCATCATTCAAGGAGGGGATTGCTGAAGCTGGTCTCCCAGAGGAGAAAGCTCCTTGATTACCTGAAGTCCCGGGACAGACAGCGGTACGAGAAGCTCATTGAGCGCTTAGGATTAAGAAAGTAGAGGTGACAACTCAGATGTCAGAAATCGATGCTCCACAGAATTGTGACGGGACCGTTCCGTACAGGGAAAAGCATGAGATCAGAGAACACCAGCTTGTGATAGAGACCGGAGAACTTGCAAAACAGTCCGACGGCTCAGCCCTTATAAGTTACGGCGACACCGTAGTACTCGCCACGGCAGTGGCTGCGAAGAGGGAAAGGAAGGACATAGACTTCTTTCCCTTGACCATAGACTACCAGGAAAAGGCTTACGCTGCAGGCAAGATACCGGGGGGGTTCTTCAAGAGGGAAGGGAAGCCTTCAGAGAAGGAAGTGCTGGCATCCCGCCTGATAGACAGGCCCATCAGACCCCTGTTCCCGGACGGGTTCCGCTCAGAGACCCAGGGAATAGCTTCCGTCATCTCGTTCGGAGACGAAAACGTATCGGACATACTCGGGATAATCGGGGTGTCCACCGCTCTCATGATATCGGACATCCCCTTCAACGGTCCGGTATCGGCCGTGAGGATCGGCAGGATCGACGGCGAATTCGTGCTCTGTCCATCCCTTGAAGAGACGGAGAAGATGGAACTCAACTTTGTAGTCGCCGGAACGGACGATGCAGTCATGATGGTCGAAGGCAGTGCAACCGAGGTGTCGGAGGAAGTGGTCCTTGAGGCGATAGATACCGCCCATGAAGAGATAAAGAAGATAAACGCCGTGCAGAGACGGCTTGCACAGGCATGCGGGAAACCGAAAAGACAGCTCACCCCGACCGAAATCGACGAGAACCTGAAGGAAGAGGTGAAAGGCTTCGTGCTCGAGAGGATGAAGGAGGCCGTGAGGATCCCCTCCAAGATGAAGAGACAGGAGGCCTTGGACCTTCTGCTCGAGGAAGCGCTCGAGAAGTTCGGCTCCGAGGAAGACGACAGGTCGAAGGAGATCTCGGGGATTTTCCATGACATTGAAAAAGACCTCGTGAGGAGGATGATCATAGACGAAGGCGTCAGGGCCGACGGAAGGAGGCCCGAGGAAATAAGGCACATATACAGCAAGGTGGGGTTCCTGCCTCGGGTACACGGGTCCGCCCTCTTTGTCAGGGGCGAGACACAGGCCCTCGTGGCGGTCACCCTCGGAACGGCATCCGACGAGCAGAGGATAGACGCGCTGGAAGGCGAGACATTCAAGTCCTTCATGCTGCACTACAACTTTCCTCCGTTCAGTGTAGGAGAGGTCAGGAGACTGGGTTTCACGGGCAGAAGGGAGATAGGCCACGGTGCACTCGCTGAGAAGGCCCTGAAACCGGTAATCCCGTCGAAGGAGAAGTTCCCCTACACCATCCGGGTCGTCTCGGATATCCTCGAATCGAACGGTTCCTCCTCCATGGCGACCGTCTGCGGCGCGACCCTCGCGCTGATGGACGCCGGAGTGCCCATAGAAACACCCGTTGCAGGCATTGCAATGGGACTCATACACGAAAGCGACAAGACCGTGATACTGTCTGACATACTCGGCCTCGAAGACCACCTCGGAGACATGGACTTCAAGGTAACGGGGACGCGAAACGGCGTAACGGCCTTCCAGATGGATGTCAAGATCAGCGGCATAACCAGACAGATCATGGAGGCGGCCCTCGAGCAGGCAAGAAGAGGGAGGCTGCACATACTGGACAAGATGAACGAGACACTCCCGGCACCGCGGAAGAACCTCGCACCGAACGCCCCGAGGATATACACCATCCAGATCAAGCCGGAAAAGATACGGGACGTCATCGGTGTCGGCGGCAAGGTCATCAGAGGCATAACCGAACAGACAGGCGTGAAGATAGACATAAACGACAACGGACTCGTCAACATCGCATCTGCTGATGAGGCATCCGCCATGAAGGCCAAAGAGATCATCGAAGGGATCGTCCAGGAGGTGGAAGTCGGCAAGATCTACATGGGAAAGGTCAAGAAGATCGTGGACTTCGGCGCCTTCGTGGAAGTACTGCCGGGAGTGGAGGGACTCCTGCACATCTCCCAGATAGCAGAGGAACGGGTCGGGAAGGTTACGGACGTCATCAATTACGGCGACGAGGTCCCCGTCAAGGTCATCGAGATAGATGACATGGGAAGACTCAAGTTGAGCAGAAAAGAGGCCCTCCGCGAAGAGGCCAAGAGAAAGGCGAAGGGATGACCGTCTCCGCCTCGAGAAGGCCTTCTCGAGGAGCAGGCCTTCTGATTTGTCCTTCAACAGAATGACCATGTGCCCTCTGGCCCAGCTCTCCTGCCCCATATCCTGTCCGCCTCAGGCTCGGGCAGACGACGGAGAAACCGGAATATCAGACTGTCCATCGGATCATCAGGAGTGAAACAGGTGTTCAGAAGAGGATATCTTGACAACGGGATACCGGTACTGATGGAACGTATACGCGGCGTGCGTTCAGTGTGCCTCGGCATCTGGGTAAAGGTGGGTTCCCGATACGAAACTCGGCAGACGAACGGAATCTCCCACTTCCTGGAACACATGTTCTTCAAAGGAACCGAAAACCGCTCCCAGAAAGAGATAGCGGTTGAGATAGACTCGCTCGGCGGAGACCTCAACGCCTACACGTCCAAAGAGACGACGACGTTCTACATAAAGCTGCTCGACGACTATCTGGACAAGGGGATCGAGCTTCTCATGGACATCTTTCTCAACTCGAAACTCCCGGAGGACGAGATCGAGAAGGAAAAGGGCATCGTGATCGAAGAGATAAAGATGGTGGAAGACACCCCCGATGACTACATACACGACCTCTTCAGTGAATACGCCTGGAACCGGGAGGGACTCGGCCTGGGGATTCTCGGCACCAGGAAGACCGTCAGGTCGTTCACCAGGAAGGATCTGCTTGAACATATCAGAAAATACTACACCGTCGACAACATCGTCATATCGTGTGCAGGCAACATAGAGCATGAAAACGTCCTCGGGATGCTCAACGGCTACATGGGCTCTGCGAGCAACACCTCCTCGGCCAGCTCACTCTCGCGGCCGACGTTCCGTCACGGCACAAAGGTGGTGACAAAGGACTGTGCCGAGGTGCACCTGTGTATCGGTACGGAGGGCATTGCCCAGGGGAGTCCCGAACGGTACGCAATGCTGCTGATGAATACGGTAGTGGGTGCAGGGGTCAGTTCGAGGCTCTTTCAGGAGATCAGGGAGCAGCGGGGGCTCGCCTACTCCGTCTATTCCTACATCTCCTCCTATCACGATTCCGGCCTTTTCAGCGTGTATGCCGGAACGGGCAGGAAGAGATACCAGCAGGTGATCGACCTGGTAAGGGACGAACTCGTCGGCCTGAGGGACACCCTGTCCGAAGACGAGCTGACAAGGGCGAAAAAGCAGCTCAAGGGGAACCTCGTCCTCGCACTCGAGTCCACATCCGGCAGGATGAACAACCTCGCCCGGCAGGAAATATACTACGGAAAACACATTACCCCGTCAGAAATAATCAAGGCGATCGACGGTGTCCGGTTCTCAGAGGTCAGAGACCTCGCCGACAGGCTCTTCACAGACAGGAGGTTCGCTCTCACGGTTCTCGGTCCCGTCAAGAATGCATCGGTCTAACCCTTGATGATCCCGACCGTGTCCCCTATCCTGATGCCGAAACTCTCCGCCGCATTCCCCCTGCAGATGAAGAACTCGAGGAAGCCGAAACTGTTGATGAGACAGTACAGTTCCTTGTCGTCCACCTCTGCATAGCAGCTTTTGACCGGAACCACCCTGCCCTTCAGCACTATCCTCAACCTCCCGCCCCCGTTCACGGAATCATTGAGGAGGTCCGACGATATGTTGGTGATCGCATTACCGAAACGGTCGATGTATATGACCTCGCCCTCGATCGTGTTCCTCGACGGCATCCCGGGTTCAGGCAGGTGTATGTTCATGAAGTCGTCTATACGGACGCCGAAATGATCGACCGGAATCCCCTTTGAAAGCCAGGCGGCCACAGGGGCGAAGATATCCCTGCCATGAAACGTCGTGGAATCCTTCTTCAGGAAGTAATGCTCGGAGGTTATGTGGATCACGCGCAAAGAGTCCTTCTCCTTCCTGTACACCATCGAAAACACACCATTGTCCGGACCGACGAAGTAGTGATTCTGAGTCGCCACTATGATGGGCCTCCTGCTCGAACCGACCCCGGGATCCACCACCACGAGGTGGATTGTTCTTACGGGAAAGTACTCGTAACTCATGCCTGTAAGGACGGCACCCTCCCTGATGTTGTGCGGTGAGATCTCGTGTGATATGTCCACAAGCTCAACGTCAGGGTTGGTATTGAGAATCACGCCCTTCATCTGCCCCACGAAGGGGTCCCTCGTACCGAAATCGGATGTCAATGTGATCAAAGGTCTTCTCGTTCCCATAACAAGCCTCCTTTAATAGTCGAAATATCCCCGATCCCATGGGCCGCCATATAGTCTCTGATGCCGGTTATTATATCCGTTGTCGCAGTCGGCGTAACAAAGTTTGCGGTGCCGACCGCCACGGCAGCGGCTCCGGCAAGCATGTATTCGACGGCATCCTCTCCGCTCATGATTCCACCGGAACCTATCACGGGAATGCCGACCGCCTTGAAGACCTCCCAGACCATCCTGACCCCGATGGGCTTGATGGCAGGACCTGACAGTCCTCCGGTTACGTTCGCCAGCTTGGGCCTCCTCGTATTTATGTCGATGGCCATTCCTGTAACGGTATTTATCAGGGACACTGCGTCGGCACCCGCATCCTCCGCAACCCTCGCCATTTGTGCGATGTCGGTAACGTTGGGCGAGAGCTTGACTATGAGGGTAAGGTCCGTCACCCTCCTCACAGCGCTTACGACCTCGAAGGTCACCTCCGGGTCAGTGCCGAAAACGAGCCAGCCCGCCTGCTTGTTGGGGCAGGATATGTTCATCTCGAGCCCGTCTATGCCGTCGGCGCGGCTCAGCCTCTCTGCAGCGCCGACAAACTCGTCTATGGAATCCCCGAAGAAGTTGGCTATCACTGGCACGTCAAACTGCTCGAGAAACGGCAGTTTCTCCTCTATGAACCTCTCCACCCCTATGTTCTGAAGGCCTATGGCATTGAGCATCCCGGCGGGTGTTTCGACGATACGCGGTGGCGGATTCCCCTCCCTCGGCTTCAGCGAAAGCCCCTTCGTCACGATCGCACCCAGCAGGGAAAGGTCGACGAACTCGGCATACTCTTCTCCGTAACCGAACGTTCCCGAGGCCGTCATGACCGGATTCTTGAGTGCAAGGTCCCCTATCTTGACCGAGAGGTTCAAACGGCTATCTCCCTTGCATCAAACACTGGGCCTTCCTTGCATACCCTCCGGTATCCCCGTACAGTCTCGACAACACAGCCCAGGCAGGCACCGACACCGCAGGCCATCCTCTCCTCGAGCGACACGTGCCCGGGGATCCCCCTCCTCCTCAGCATGCCGAGGAGAGACTTCGTCATACCTTCGGGGCCGCACGCATACACAACAGGACTTGGAACCGAGCTGCCATCCAGATACGCCGTCAAGCGCTCGACCGCATTGCCCCTGAAGCCCATGCTGCCGTCATCCGTGCTTACATGAAGATTCCGGGTGAGTCCCCTTATTTCATCGACGAGGTAGAGGTCCCCGGCACTTACGGCTCCATAGAAGAGCCGGACCTCGGGACGGAAACGCTCTATCAGCGGATAGACGGATGCTATACCGACACCACCGGCAACGAGTATCGGGGTCTCGCCGTCGACTGGTTCGGGATAGCCGTTGCCGAGCGGCCCCAGGAGGTCTATCCTCTCGCCGGGCTTCATGTTCCTGAGAAGGAGCGTCCCCCTGCCCTTCAGCCTTATGAGGAATTCGAGACCGTCCTCGTCCCATCTCAGTATGCTCAACGGTCTCCGCAGTAGTGGATCGAGGGTCCCGGAGACTCTCAGAAGATAGAACTGTCCGGGATACGGCATTGTATGGGGTTGCAACGGTGTGATCTTGAGGATATTGTGAGTCCGGGACAGCAGAACATTCCCTGTGACCTCTGCCTGGAAGAACCTACTCAAAACTGATCTCTATGATCTCATACTCTATGGTTTTCGCGGGAGCTTTCACCACCACCGTATCCCCGACCTCCTTGCTCATCAATCCCCGGCCCACGGGCGAGGTGATCGAGATCTTGCCGCTGTTGACATCGGCCTCGTCTGGCCCGACGAGCTGGAACTCCTTCTCCTCGTCCGTCGACAGGTCATAAACCTTCACTTTTGCACCAAACGCCACCTTGCTGCCCTTGAGTTTCGAGGTGTCGATAACCTGGGCCATCGCTGTCTTGGCCTGTAGTTCCCTTATGCGGCCTTCGATGAAAGACTGCCTCTCCTTGGCGGCATGATATTCCGCATTCTCGCTCAGATCCCCATGGGACCGCGCCTCCTCGATGTCCCTTATATTCTTCGGTCTCTCAACCCTGAGGAGATGCTCCAGTTCTTCCTTCAGTTTCCTGTAGCCTTCTTCTGTCATGGGAACCCGGTTCATGCTGACCTCCCCGATTCTGATCTAAGGTTGTAACATATTATGCGTGAATGATATAATGGTTGGTGACACAGTAATAATTTAACCATTATTTTGCTTGCTTAGTCAACACTCGTCAAGTCGAAGTTTTTTTCAGACTCACAGTCTGTGGAGTTTGCTCACGATCCGGAAACACGACCGGAGAGAGGTTTTCCGGCAAGAGTACAGCAGAGGCCGCCGTATGGCACGGCTGCAGGAGATGAGGAGTTACACTGCGTGATCCATACGTCCTATTTTAACGATGCCGAACCCCGACAGACAGCGCTGACATGCCCGAAAACACCATAGCCCTCAGGAAGGAAGTTCAGGAGAAGGTCCGCGAACTCGGAGAGGCGGACATAGTCGTCGGCATCCCGAGCTACAACAATGCCAAGACGATAGGACACGTTGTGAGGGCCGTACAGGCCGGACTCTCGAAATACTTCCCGGACTCAAAGTCCGTACTTGTAAATTCCGACGGTGGATCAACCGACGGCACCATGGATGTCGTAAGGGAGACCACTGTAGACTTCGACTCCATTCTGCTTCATCACAGGGTCGGCAACCTGCACAAGATCATCACCCCCTACCATGGGATCCCCGGCAAGGGCAGTGCGTTCAGGACCATATTCGAGATAGCGAAGAGCCTCAACGTAAAGGCATGCGCCGTGGTGGATTCCGATCTCAGGAGCATAACACCGGAGTGGATCGAGCTCCTCGTCAGGCCGGTCCTGAATGCAGGCTACGACTACGTGGCGCCGTATTATCACCGGCACAAGTACGACGGGACCATCACCAACACCATAGTCTACCCGATGACTAGGGCTCTGTACGGACACAGAATACGCCAGCCGATAGGAGGGGACTTCGGGCTCTCCGGCAAGCTCGCATCCTTCTATCTCTCGAAGAATGTTTGGGACACGGACGTCGCCCGCTTCGGGATCGACATCTGGATGACCACAACCGCCGTCGCAAACTCGTTCAAGGTCTGCCAGGCGTTCCTCGGCGCCAAGATTCACGACCCCAAGGAACCGGGATCCGACCTCAGCGCCATGCTTCATCAGGTGGTGATATCGGTCTTCAATCTCATGGAAGAGTATGCCGGGGTATGGAAAAACATCAAGGGATCCCGGCCTGTACCGACCTTCGGATTCGTATACTCGGTCGGGCTCGAACCCATCAAGGTCAACCTCGAGGGAATGATAGAGAAATTCAGGCTCGGCGTGAAAGAACTCTCGGTCATGTATGAATCGTTTCTTCCCGGGGAACTGATGTGGTTTCTTGCAACCGTGGGAGAAAAGCCCAAGGAGAAGTTCTCGATTCCGGACAATGTCTGGGTGGAGATAGTCTATAACTTTGCAGTGGCGTGCCACAGAAAGCTCATGAGCCGCGAGCACATAATAAAGTCTCTCACGCCCCTCTATCTCGGCAAGGTGGCCTCGTTCGTGATAGAGACGTGGGAGAGCACCGCTTCAGAGGTCGAGCAGAGACTGGAAGAACTCTGCATAGCCTTCGAAAAGGAAAAACCCTACCTTATAGACAGGTGGTTTGAAGAGGAGGAAGAGGAGTGAGTCTGGGAGGGGTAACGGTCGGCAAGCATCGGCCGTCAACGTGTTGCATCAAATCAAGGAGGGTCTTTTATGGAAAACCTATTCGATAAAATCGTGACTTCACCTATGAAGGACTGTTTCCAGAGACTCGTCGAGTTCCTGCCGAACCTTCTGAGTTCCATGGTCATATTTACGATGGGGTTCCTCTCGGGATGGGTCATAAAGAGTGTGATACAGAAGATTCTCGAAATATTCAACACCGACCGGTTCTGTCAGAGAATGGGGATCACGCCCGTGCTCGAGAAAGGCGGCATAAGATCAACCCCGACAAAGCTCATAAGCCAGATATCGTACTGGTTCGTAGTGATCATTTTCTTCATAATGGCTCTGTACACCCTGAAGATTCCGGCAATCGAGGACCTGCTCGAAAAGTTCTTCCTCTACCTGCCGAACGTCTTCGTCTCGGTGCTGCTCATCGTCGTCGGATACATACTCAGCAACTTTGCCGGAAGGGCAACACTGATAGCCTCTGTAAACTCCGGGATAAAGTTCTCCGGCCTGTTAAGCAAGACCGTCAAAACGATCGTCTTCCTGCTCGCATTCACAATGGCCCTCGAACAGCTCGGCATAGGCCGTGATACGGTGATCGTGGCCTTCACGATCATATTCGGGGGAATCGTGCTCGCCCTCTCCATCGCTTTCGGACTCGGCGGCAAGGATGTGGCGAGAGAGTATCTGGAAAGGAAGTTCAGGGGAGAAGCCGAGAAGGAAGACGACCTGAAACACCTCTGAGGCCCGTATGGACGGTGTCAGGACCGCCACGGGCTGACACCGCCCGTGCGGAGGGAGCGAGGACGTGTCGTATCATCCATGCCGCCCTCCCCGTCACCGCGCCGTGCTCATTTCCGCACCCCGCGAGTCCCGCCTTGAGACCGTGCCGCAATGGTGCCACCGGACGGGAAGACCCGATGCAGAGCGGGACTTTTTTCTTGACTTTTCATATATACATATGTAAATATGTTTATATGAAAGAGTTGACCGACACATTCAAGGCACTCTCGGACGAGCAGAGACTCCGCATACTCATGCTGCTCGACAGGAAGGAACTCTGTGTATGCCAGCTGATGGGCATACTCGGCGTGGCGCAGCCCCTTGTGTCGAGAAACCTCGCCATACTGAGCAGGGCGGGCTTCCTTCAGGAGAGACGGGAGGGAAAGCTGCGCTTCTACCGCATCAACGCAAGGCTCGCCGAAGACAGGAAGGCGGTCATGAAAATACTCAGGAGACACTTGAAGGACCACGAGCCGATACAGCGCGACCTCGAGACCCTTCAGGAGTGCACCGAGTTTCAGAAGATGACCGGCAGGTGCGACATGAAGACGTTCACGGAGTTCCTGAAGAAGAGAAGGGCCGGAAAGGGAGGCAAAAGGCGATGAGGGCACATCGAAAGATCCTCATGCTGACCGTATTCACCGCCCTTATCCTTGCGGTGTCCGCTGCAGATGCAGAGGTGATGACGCTGAGAAAGGCGGTGGAGGCGGCACTTGAGGAAAACGCGGTACTGAAGGCATACGCATGGAGGCTCGAGGGACAGCGGGAGGAGCTGAAGGCGGCACAGGGGCGGCTCTATCCGCGCATAACGGCGGAGGAGACGTTCACGAAGACGGACAATCCGACATACGGCTTCATGGCCAAGCTCGACCAGGAAAGGATCGCCCGTGAGGACCTCGGCGTGGACACCCTGAACAACCCCGCCCCCGTCACCGACTTCAGGACCGCACTGAGGTTCGACATCCCCCTCTACGTCCCGAGGACATACGCGGGCATAGACCGGTCGGGAAGGGAACTGGAGGCGATGAGGGCTGAATACGAAAGGAAGAAGGAAGAGATCGTCCTCGAGGTGATAAGGGCATACCTCACGGCACAGGCGGCCGAGGGACATCTAAGGGCCGCGCGGAGGGGGCTCGAGGACGCAAGGGAGCATGTGAGGCTTGCGGCGCTGAGATACGAGGGCGGCACAGGACTCTATGCCGACCTGCTGAGGGCGAGGGTGGCGCTGAAGGAGGCAGAGGCCGCGGTTGTGAAGGCGGAGAGCGGCCTCGACACGGCCAAGAGGGCCGTCGGCCTTCTGACAGGCAGAGAAGGCAGGGTAGACGTGGGCAGTGAAAAGCCCCTCCTGCCCGTTCATGCCCCGGACACCTACATAGAAGCCGCCGCGGACAGACAGGACCTGAGGGCCCTGAGACTGAGGCATGAGAGCGCACTGAAGGCCGTAAGCATGGAGAAGGCCTCTCGGTTGCCGGAGATCGGGGTCGGGGGAAGTTACCAGCTGAACGACGGGGATATGCCGCTTGGCGCAGACGGACGAAGTTATCAGGTAATGGTCGTTGCAAGGCTGAACATCTTCGACGCCGCCACCTCCCACAGGATAAGGAGGGCGGCCGCGGCCGCCCGGGAAGTGCAGGAGTATTACGAAGGGCTCGAAAAGGAGGTCCGGTTCAGGATATACCAGGCCTACAGCAAAGTGACGGAGAAGGGCAAGAGGCTCGAGCTCTCGAGGGCTGCACTGGATGAGGCCGAAGAGGCGAAGAGACTCGTCGAGGTGAGGTACAGGAACTCCCTCTCGACGATGGCGGACCTGCTCGATACGCAGGCGGTGCTGGACAGGGCGAGGGCTGTGGTGCTCGAGGCCGAGAAGGAATATATCGTGTCGATCGCAGAGCTGTATTTCCACAGCGGCATCCTCCTGAAGTCGTTCGGCCGGGCAGAAAGCATCAAATAATCGAGAACCGGAGGCATTTGACATGAAAAGGCTTGCAGTAGTCGTCGGGCTTGTGCTGGGACTGTCGGTCCTGGCCGGTTGCGCTGATAAGGCAAGAAGTGACAAGGGGGGTGGTGCCACCCCGGTGGTTGAAGGCATAGAGACCGCAGAGGTGGAGTACTCGTATGTCAAGGACCTTTACGAGACAGCAGGGACCGTGAGGGCGGTGAGGAGGTCCTCGGTCTCGGCAAGGGTGATGGGGGTCGTAAGGACCATCCATGTAAAGGAGGGACAACGGGTCAGGAAGGGTGATGTGCTCGTGGAGATCAGCTCTCCCGACATCGAGGCCAAGGCGAGGGCCGCCGGCAAGGCGGTCGAGGAGGCCGAGAAGGTGCTGGACATGGCCATAGAGGAGAAGCGGCTGGCTGATGCGACCTTTGAACGGTTCAGGGGACTGTATGATGGGAAGGCGGTCAGCGGGCAGGAGTTCGACGAGGTTAAGGCACGGAAGGAACTCGCCCTCCTCAGGTACGAACAGGCCCTGAAGGGGCTGGAGAGGGCGAAGGCGATGTCCGACGAGGCCCTGTCTTTCCTTGAATACACGTTCGTACGCTCTCCCATTGACGGCACGGTGGCACAGAAGAGGATCGACGTCGGAAGCATGGCAACCCCGGGCACCCCCCTGTTGATCGTCGAGGGCCGGGAGTACCTCGTCGAGGTGCCGGTGGACGAATCCATGACCGGCAGGATAAGGGAAGGGGTGGATGTGCTGCTGAGCATCGACTCACTCGGGGTGAAGGCGGACGGAAAGGTGAGTACCGTGGTGCGGCAGGTAGATCCAGTTACGAGGACCTTCACGGTCAAGATACGGCCCGGGGGAGAGATCGAGGGGTTGAGAGGGGGCCTCTTTGCAAGGGCCGCCTTTCCCATGGCCGAAAGGCCCCGTCTCCTTGTCCCTGCCGGTGCCGTCGTAAAGAGGGGCCAGTTGCGGGGCGTCTATGTAGTCGACGGCGACGGAATGGTCTCGCTCAGGTTCGTCTCTCTCGGAAGGGTGAGGGGTGACAAGGTGGAGATACTCTCGGGCCTCGCCACCGGAGAGAGGATAGTCGTAAGCGGCACTGAACGGGTGGTCGGCGGAGGGCTCACGGCACAGAGGCAGGGACGGCCGCTCGGCAGCGCCGTCACCGACTGAAGAAAAAAAGGAGGATTGACATAAAATGCAGGTACTCGGCATATCAGGCCGGATCGCAAAGGCGTTCCTCAGATCCAAGCTTACGCCGCTCGTCGTGATCACCTCGATACTCCTCGGCGTCTTCGCAACAGTGATGACGCCGAGGGAGGAGGAGCCGCAGATCGTGGTCCCCATGGTGGATGTATTCGTCACCTATCCCGGCGCCTCCGCCAAAGAGGTGGAAGAGCGTGTCACGAGGCCGGTGGAAGAACTCCTCTACGGGATCCCTGGTGTGGAATACGTATATTCCACGTCGAGACCCGGCGCGAGCCTGATCGTCGTCAGGTTCTACGTGGGCGAGGATATGGAGGACAGCCTGGTCAAGCTGTACAACAAGCTCATGTCCAACTACGACATGATTCCACCAGGGGTCTCTCTCCCGCTTGTCAAGCCGAGGTCCATAGACGACGTACCGGTACTGACGCTGACGCTCTGGTCCGGCCGCTACAGCGGCTCCGAGCTGAGAAGGCTGGCTCAGGAACTGGATGACGAGATAAGAATGGACGAGGACGTCTCAGAGACGCGGATAACCGGCGGACTGAAGAGAGAGGTCAGGATAACCCTCGACCCTGTAAGGCTGAGGGCATACAACGTCTCTCCCGCAGGCATCCTGAAGGCACTCAGGCAGGCGAACATACTGGTGCCGTCGGGGTCGTTTCAGAGAGACAACAGGGAATACCTCGTCGAGACAGGGGCATTCATCGAGAAGGCGGCCGAAGTAGAGCGCGTGGTGGTTGGCCTCAACAGGGACAGGCCCGTCTACCTCGGTGACGTTGCAGAGGTAACGGACGGCACCGAGGAGCCGGACAGTTACGTCTTCATGGGCGTGGGGCCGGGCTTCGGTACGGTGGACGGTAGAGAGGCCGGAAACGGGGCGGGCGTTTACGAGGCCGTCACCATCTCCGTCGCAAAGAAGAAAGGCGCCAATGCATCACTCCTCACAGAGAGGACGTTGCAGAGGATCGAAAGGCTCAAGGGAACGCTCATACCTTCAGACATAGAGGTGACCGTCACGCGGAACTACGGGGAGACGGCCAGGGAGAAGTCGGACAGCCTGCTCGAACACATGAGTATCGCCACGGTCTCCGTCGTGATACTCATCGCACTGGTACTGGGCTGGAGGGAGGCGGTCGTTGTGGCCGTGGCGGTCCCCGTCACCCTGGCACTCACACTGCTTATAAACTATCTCTACGGCTACACACTGAACAGGGTCACACTGTTCGCCCTCATATTCTCGATCGGCATACTGGTGGATGACGCCATAGTCGTCGTCGAAAACATCCACAGACATTTCAAGACACACGGGATAAGCCCGCTGAGGGCCGCACTGGCAGTCGACGAGGTGGGCAATCCCACCATACTGGCGACTTTCACGGTTATCGGGGCGCTTCTGCCCATGGCCTTCGTCAGCGGCCTGATGGGGCCCTACATGAGGCCCATACCCGTAGGGGCGTCGGCAGCCATGATCTTCTCCCTGCTGATCGCCTTCATCGTCAGCCCCTGGATGAGCTACAAGGTGCTCAGGGGAGTGAAGACAGCGGGGCCGGGACACGAAGGCAGGGGAGTGCAGCAGGCATACGGCAGGGTGCTGGGCCCACTGATCGAGAAGACGTGGGCGCGGTTCCTGGCACTCGGCTCTGTTGCGCTGCTTCTGGGATTGACGCTGCTGCTGGTGCCGCTCAAGAAGGTCACCATGAAGATGCTGCCCTTCGACGACAAGAGTGAGCTCCAGGTGGTGATCGACATGCCGGAGGGCAGCACCCTGGAGGAGACACTCAGGGTAACCCGCGAAATGGGAGAGTACCTGAAGACCGTCCCGGAAGTGACCGACTTTCAACTCTACGTGGGCACGTCGGCCCCCTTCAACTTCAACGGGCTCGTAAGGCACTACTTCCTCAGAAGGGGACCAAACGTCGCAGACATCCAGGTCAACCTCGTAGGCAAGGAGCTCCGAACCAGCCAGAGCCATGACATCGCAAAGAGGCTGAGGGAGCCGCTGAACAGTATAGCAGGCCGCTACGGTGCAAACGTGAAGATCGCGGAGATACCGCCGGGTCCGCCTGTACTCAGCACCCTGGTGGCGGAGGTCTACGGCCCTGACCCGGAGCGCCAGAGAGAGATCGCCAGACAGGTGAGAGGGATCTTCAGGACGACTCCAGGCGTGGTGGATGTGGACTGGTACGTCGAAGAGCCACAGGTGAAATACACGCTCGAGGTCGACAGGGTCAAGGCGGCGCTCTCGGGCGTCAGCACGGAGGCCGTTGCACGGACGGTCAGGATGGGACTCGAGGGGACAAGCGCGGGACTCCTTCACCTGAGGGATGAAAAGGCCCCGGTCGAACTGGTGCTGCGCATGCCGAGAGGACAGAGGTCAGGCATGGGAGACCTGACGGCACTCACCGTGCCGTCTGCAAACGGGACACTCGTGCCGCTCTCGGGACTCGTGACCGTCAGGAAGGGGATCCAGGACACGGCCATATACCACAAGAACCTCAGAAGGGTGGTCTATGTAACGGGCGATGTGGCCGGCAGGGAGGAGAGCCCCGTGTACGCCATCCTCAAGATGAAGGAACGGATGGAGGAGCTGAAGATGCCCGAGGGATACGAGCTCAGGCAGTACTTCTCGAAACAGCCAGGCTCGGGCGACGACTACTCGCTGAAGTGGGACGGTGAGTGGCAGATCACGTACGAGGTCTTCCGCGACCTCGGGATAGCCTTCGCAGCAGTACTGGTATTGATATACGTGCTGGTGCTGGCATGGTTCAGGAACTTCGTAACGCCGCTCATCATAATGGCGCCCATTCCGCTGACACTCGTGGGTATTCTGCCGGGGCACTGGGCCTTCGGAGCCTTCTTTACCGCGACAAGCATGATAGGCTTCATCGCGCTTGCAGGCATAATAGTACGCAACTCCATCCTGTTGATCGACTTCGTCGAGATGGAGTGGAAAGGCGGGCTTCCCCTGAAAGAGGCACTCGTCCGGGCAGGGGCCGTGAGGTTCAGGCCCATAGTCCTGACAGCGGCCGCAGTAGTAGTCGGCTCTTTCGTCATGCTCTTCGACCCGATATTCCAGGGCCTCGCCATAGCCATGATGTTCGGGGCCACCGCCTCGACCGCCCTGACACTCGTGGCAGTCCCGCTGTTGTACTTTCAGATGTTCAAGGACAGGAAAGGACCGGTCGAGGGAGAGGGCGACTGAGGGGTGAAAAAGACGTGTATCCGGCACCGACCGGACAGGCGGAGCATCGAGCGGTCGCCGGCATATTCACGCTGACGGGCACCGTGCCCGGCGCATGTGGCGGCTCATTCCCACGGCGTTCTGCGTCAGGGCGAACATCCTGCACACGCTCCGGGTCAACAGGCGGTCTTCTCCTGGAGGGGCACCAGCCCCTCCAGGCACGGCTTCAACGGTCTTCAGATCACTACCACCGAATCGTCACTGCCGTACGGATTCGGCCTGTATCTGTCCGCCCACCAGTCGTTCTCCCACCTGGTGGCGTCTATAAGGTAGCGGTAACAATACTCCCTTCCGGTCTCGAGTTCCATGGTTATAGAGAAGTCACCGCTCTTGAGCCTCTTCATCACGGTGGCCCCCTTGTCCCAGTTGTTGAAGTCTCCCACGATACTGACCTTCTGAGCGCCTGGAGCCGCCTCCTTGGGAAGCCTGAAGGTCACCCTGCATGAAGGACGGCTCTTGAGGTACTGCTTCCGGATCCCCCGAATCCCGGATGCACCGCAGGCCTTCTTTCCGGAAGATCCCGCGGAGCTCTTCGAAGCCTTGCACGTCATCTTCTCTTTCCGAGGTGATTTCTTGACCTCTTCTCTCTGTTTCTTCATGGCCCCTCCTTCGTTTGATATGAAAAAGACCTCTTTGAATTATTATTTTGCTACTTACACGGAAATAAATGCAACACCCCGGAAACCTTGTTCCTTCAAGGTGTTCCGCACGTGAGCAACCCGTATGCCCGGGACTTCTCAGCCTCCGTCGAGTTGACAAAAAAGACTGAATCCATGATAATGAAATAACGGAGATGGAGCGGAAGAGACATTCAGGAGAGTCTTGTTCGGAGATGGCCAGGTGAAAAGGACCGCTGCAGTTCTGATTGCGCTGGCGCTGCTCATGAGTGCATGCGTGGCCGTGGAAGAGAGGCCGGGCCCGCACCCCCTGCCTCCGCCTCACAGGTGCAAGGCAAGGCACATCTACTATTACTATCCGTCTGCCTTTGTATACTTCGACGTCAACAGGAGGCTGTACTTCTTTCTTTCAAACGGTGCATGGGTGGCTGCACCCGTCTTGCCCCCCACGATAGTGATCAGGCCGGACCGGTTCGTAACGATCGAGCTCGATGTCGACAGGCCCTATATCTACTTCGAGAAACACCGGAAGAAGTTCCCGCCGGGAAAGAAGTACAGAAGACACAGGGGCAGACACGGAATGCACTGACAGCTCTACGGAATGAGGACGTCTCTCACGAGTTCGGATGCACACGCATGGAGACGTAACACACCGGCACCCCTACATAGACCTCTGCCCACCGAGGATAATCTCCTCTGGAGCCGTCGGCTTGTAACACCTTCCCTGATACGTATCCAGCTCCTCGAGCTTCTCTGATATGTCCCGCAGTATTTCATGGCGCCCCTTTCCCCAGAGGGGTGCTATGAGAATACTGTCCGGGGCAGTTGCAAAGACCCTCTGCAGGACGATCGAGGGCGAAAGCCTCTCGATGAACCTCACGACAAAGTCGACATACTCCTCGTAGCCGAACAGTGGAAACGGCGTCTCCCTGTAGAGTTCCGCAAGCCTCGTATCCTTGACCACCTGGAGCTGGTGTATCTTCAGGAACTCGACAGGCAGCGCGGATACGGCATCAGCCGCCCTGAGCATCTCCTCTTCGGTCTCGGTGGGGAAACCGGCTATGAGATGTGCGCCGATATGGATTCCCCGTCCGTATGTGAGATCAACCGCCCTCACAAAGGAGGCATAGTCATGACCACGGTTGATGAACTCGAGGGTCCTGTCATAGACGGACTGAAGCCCGTATTCAACGAGTATGAAGTGGTCCCTGGCGAGTTCCTCAAGGAGTCCGACCTTTGCCTCGTCTATGCAGTCCGGCCTCGTGCCTATGGCGAGCCCCACGACATCAGGCACATCAAGCGCCTCCCTGTACATCTCCTCGAGTCTTTCCACGGGAGCGTGGGTGTTCGTATACGGCTGAAAGTATACGATGAACCGTTCTGCTCCGTACCTCTTCCTGAGATAAACGAGGCCGTTGCTTATCTGCTCCCGGACCGGCAGGACGGGACGGCATGACGAGGGCCTGAAGCTGTCATTGTTGCAGTATATGCACCCGCCGTAACCGACGGTCCCGTCCCTGTTAGGACAGGTGAAGCCCGCATCCACATTCACCTTGTAGACGGTAAGGCCGAAGAGGGACTTTATGTATCTGCCGAACGAGTTATATCTCTGCATTTACTATATTAACAAAATTCCTTGCGGTACTGTACAGGTCGCTGCTTTCGAGTATTCCGGAGGCCACTGCCACGGCCGCCGCTCCATGCCTGAGGACTTCTCTGAGGTTCTCGAGATTGATTCCGCCTATCGCCACGACAGGGATGTCGATAGACGATGCGGTCTCTCTCAGCAGGCTCAGCCCCCTGGGGGTCCCGGCCTCTTTCGTAGAGGTCTCGAAGACCGGCCCGAACCCTATATAGTCCGCACCGTTGCGCCAGGCCTCGAGGGCCTGTTCAATATCGTGCGTGGATATCCCGACATCCTTTTCACCCATGATCTTCCTTGCCGCCGTCAGCGGGAGGTCGTCCTGGCCGAGGTGGACACCGTCTGCGTCCACTGCAAGGGCTATGTCGGCATGGTCGTTTATGGTCAGCACGGCCCTGTATTCCTGTGTCAGGGTCCTGAGCCTCTCCGCCTGGAGAAAGAGATCCCTCCTGCTGAGGGTCTTCTCCCTGTACTGTATCCACCTTACGCCGGCATCGAGTACGATTCTCACCGTATCCTCGACACCGAGGACGGAGAGCCTGCTGTCCGTTATGAAACAGATACCGCCGTTAAGCATAGTGATTCTCTAACGGTCTTTTCCGAGACGAATCGAGAGCGAGCCGCCGGCAGAGGGCAGAGGACGTCCGCGTCACCCGTACAGCAGGTCCTCGACGAACCTCGTGGTGTAGTTGCCGCTCAGAAAGTCCCTGGATTCGAGCACCCGCTGCTGAAACGGTATGGTTGTCCGGACTCCCTCTATAATGAATTCCTTGAGGGCGCGGCGCATCCGCTCTATGGCCTCCTCACGGTCCCTGCCGGTAACGATGAGCTTTGCTATGAGGGAGTCATAGTTGCTCGGCACCGTCCAGCCGCTGTATGCTGCGGTGTCGACCCTCACACCGGGACCGCCCGGCAGATACAGGAAGGATATCCTTCCCGGGGAGGGTATGAATCTCTCCGGATCCTCGGCATTTATACGGCACTCGATCGCATGACCCGTTATGCTCACCTTGCTCTGCCTGAAGCCGAGGGGATTACCTGCAGCAAGCTTTATCTGCTCCTTTATGATGTCTATTCCCGTAACCGCCTCTGTCACAGGGTGCTCGACCTGTATCCGGGTGTTTATCTCCATGAAGTACACATTTCCTTCGAGGTCGACGATGAACTCGAGGGTCCCGACGTTTCTGTACTTGAGGGCCTTTGCCGCCTTTACGGCATACTCGCCTATCTTCTTCCTGAACCGCTCTGTGATGTTCGGCCCCGGGGATTCCTCGATCAGCTTCTGGTGACGCCTCTGGATCGAGCAGTCCCTTTCACCGAGGTGTACGGTGTTGCCCTTGTTGTCGGCCATGATCTGGACCTCTATATGGCGCATCTCGGATATGTACTTCTCGAGGTACAGATCCCCGCACCCGAACGCTGCAAGGGATTCACGCTGGGCGGTGTTGAAGGCGCTCTCTATCCCGTCTGCGTTTTCGACGATTCTCATTCCCCTGCCTCCTCCACCGGCCGAGGCCTTGAGTATCACCGGATAACCGATCTTGTCGGCTATCTTCCTGGCCGCCTCGGCACTCTTAACGAGGCCGTCACTGCCGGGGACCACGGGTACGCCCTTCTTCTTCAGGATGTGCCGTGCCCTGGCCTTGTCACCCCCGAGACGGATGTTTTCGGGCCTGGGACCTATGAAGGTGATCCCGGATTTGCCGCATGCCTCGGCAAACTGGGGATTTTCAGACAGGAAACCGTATCCGGGGTGGATGGCCTCGGAGTCTGTTATCTCGGATGCGCTCAGTATGGCGGGTGTATGGAGATAACTCTGCTGGGGATTTGCCGGACCTATGCATACGGCCTCATCAGCGAGTTTCACATGCATCGACTCCTTGTCGACATCGGAGTAGACTGCAACGGTCTTTATGCCGAGCTCACTGCAGGCCCGTATGATGCGCACGGCTATCTCTCCGCGGTTTGCTATGAGGATCTTCTTGAAGAGTTTCATGCCGGCTCTATAAGGAAGAGGGGCTCACCGTATTCCACTGACTGACCGTTTTCAACCAGGATCCTCACCACCGTGCCTTCCACCTCGCTCTCTATCTCGTTCATCAGCTTCATCGCCTCGATGATACACAAGACCTGTCCCACCTTGACCCTTGAACCTACCTCGACGAACGGTTCGGCATCAGGCGAAGGGGCACTGTAGAAGGTACCAACTATCGGTGAAGTGACCGTAACGAGATGGGATGTATCCTCTGCTTCAGCCGCCGGTTCGGCAGGTACCTCGACCCTTTGCTCTACCACCTCCACCGACGGCTTCAGCTTCTCCCGCCTCAGCCTTACCTTGACGCCTTCCCTTTCGATCTCGATCTCGGATATATCCGTATCCCTCAGGAGATCGATGAGTGCCTTTATCTCGTCCAGATTCATCCCTTCACCCTCTCTATGTATTCACCTGTGCGCGTGTCGACCTTTATGACGTCCCCCTCGTTTATGTGGAAGGGAATCTTCACACTTGCGCCTGTTTCGAGGACAGCGGGTTTGCTGCCTCCAGAGGCCGTATCCCCCTTGAATCCGGGCTCGGTCTGGACCACCTTCAGTTCGACGAATATGGGCAGGTCGACCGCAATCGGTTCCCCCTTGTAATAAAGGATGAAGACGTTCATGTTCTCCTTGAGGTATTTCTTGGAATCACCGAGCTGCTCCTCTGTCAACGGGACCTGCTCATACGTGCCGGTATCCATGAAATAGTAGAGATCGTCCTGTTTGTACAGATACTGCATCTCCTTCTCTTCAAGCTCCGGTTTCGGCACCTTGTCGCCGGATGAAAAGGTCTCCTCGATGATCTTGCCTGTCCTGAGGCCCTTCATCTTGGTCCTGACAAAGGCCCCGCCCCTGCCCATCTTCACATGCTGAAAATCCAGGATCTCATACGGTTCACCCCTGAATTCTATCTTAGTACCCCGCTTGAAATCACTCGTAGAAATCATCAACTTCCTCCACTGTTATTTTTACTTTACTTCCCGGCCCGGACTACGGGCAAGACAGCCGATTACCGAAGCCCGCATTCTGCATCATACAACCTCAAGCCTCTTCGGCAGGCGGGTCAAGACCCTTGGTCCCTTCTCTCCGATACAGACCATATCCTCTATTCTCACCCCCCCCACACCGGGGATGTATACGCCTGGCTCAATGGTAAAGACCATCCCCTCCATGAGGATATCTTTACTTATCAATGATATACGAGGAGACTCGTGTATATCAAGCCCGACGCCATGGCCGGTTCCATGGCCGAAGAAGTCTCCGAAGCCGGCCCGTTCTATCAACTCCCTTGCGGCCCTGTCCACATCGGCAGCCTTCACTCCCGCACCGGCCGCCCGGATCGCGGAACGGTTCGCCTTCAGCACGGTGTCGTATATCCTCATCTTGGTCTCCATGCCGGGCCCTTCCAGGAGAAGTGTCCTCGTCATGTCCGAGAAATAGCCCCCTGCCTCTCCTCCCCAGTCGACAACCACGAGATCTCCAGGCTCGAGCCTCTTCTCCGACGGCGAGGCGTGCGGCAGTGCGGCATTCTCTCCCGAAGCCACTATTATATCAAACGGTATGCGCTGGCAGCCCCTCCTCCTGAGCGCCTCTTCGAGCCTGAGGGCGACGGACCTTTCCGTCACCCCCCTCCTTATCTCGGGCTTTATCTCGGAGAACGCCTCCTCGGCCCGTTTTACAGCCGTCCTTATGAGCCTGATCTCCTCCCTCTCCTTCTTCAGCCTAAGCGACTCCACCATGTTCCTTACAGCCCTGAGCCGGAAGCCGTTCTTCAGGCCATGGTAGAGACTGTACGGGGCGTTAAACTCAAAACCGAGGGAGTGTACGCGAAGTCTCCTGAGAGTCCTCCTCACGCGGCGGAGCAACGCCCCTTCGGGCACTATGACCTCGCACCCCTTCACTTCGAGACGGGCCTGCTCCCTGTACCTGAAGTCGGTAAAGAAGAAGGCCTCCTTCCTCGTAACGAGCAGTAACGCCGAGGACCCCCGGAACCCGGTGAGGTAGCGGACGTTCTTCAGGTCACTCACCAGAAAGGCCTTCAGCCGTCTCGATGAAACCAGTTCCTTTATGCTTTCCAACCTGTCCATAACGTGACCGGTCGACCGGCGGGCATCCCGGATTCCCGGCGGAAAAAACTTGAGGATTTGATCGGGGTTTTGCTTTGCTCAGAAGTGGATCCTTGAGGTTGTAGCCCCTGGACGTGATGTTCGGCTAAAACTCCTTTTCAATCTGCGGCACCGTGGTCCTCAGCACGAATCTCGCCTTGCCGTAGTTTCCGTCGGGTTTTACGATGAGTGCGAGGTAGTAGTCCCTCGTGATCCTCCTCATGATTATACCGCAGACGTCGGCTATCAGCAGGAACTCCCTGGCCTGCCCAAGCTGCAGATCCTGTGACGCCGTCTCGATATCCTTCATCAAGGCCGAGGCCTCGGCAGAGAGGACGCTGAAGTCGAGCAGCCTCTCCACCACATACTCTTCGACAGGTATGCCGTCCGAGGCGAGTATCATTGCTGCTACAGCACCGTCGACCCTCTCTGTCGCCTCTTTAAGAACTTCCGAAAAATTCATCCCTTCTGTTTTTAAGTCCCTCGTAAAAGCTTTCGAGCCGACCGATAAGAGACCCCGTATCCTTTCCTATCATTTTGAGATAATGCTTCAGTTCTTCCACTCTCTGCCTGACACGCTTGTTGTCAGGATCAGTATCGAGCAACCCCGAATATATGTCCACTGCCTTCATATACTGGCCGGCATCTATGTATCCGTCCGCCTCCTCGAGCAGCGCGTCGACCTCCGACGACAAAGGCCTTTCTGCAGACTCGGTCAGTCCATCCAGCATGTCGTCGAAATCGAAGGATGAGCCCGTCTCCATCCCTGCAAAAGGCTCTTCTTCCCTGGTGTCGCCCGGCATGGCGAACATCGGGGAATCATCCGACGTCTCACCAAAGGCCCTTTCAGCTGCAAGGTCATCGAGCTGACCGTACTCTTCCATGCCGGCATCCCCGCCGCCCTCAACGGCAACCACCTCGGGGAACTCGATCGTATCCACCGGCTCCGGCCCTGGATAGGGAAGCCCTTCTTCCGGCTCTTCGCCTGCATCTTCCGCATCGAGCGCATCTGTAGACGTTCCGGCTGCCTCATCAGGAAGTGCTTCAAGCGTCTCCGCCGCAGCCTCTCCTTCCGCACCTTCCTGTGCGGGCATCTGCACCGAACCGGTAAGCGCCTCGAGCCTCTCCCTCGCCTCTTCGTCCCTGGGGTTCAGCTCGAGAATCTTCCGGAGAGACGAGACGGCCTTTTCGTTGTCTCCCGCAGAACTGTATATTTCAGAAAGTTTCTTCTGTGCAAAGAGATTGTCGGGGACGGCTTCGATCACTTTCTCGAACTCCTCTCGCGCCTTCTCCGCATGTCCCATCTCGAGGTAGATCTTACCGAGCGCCACCCTTGCAGTAGTGTAGGACGGCTGTTTCTGAAGCTCCTTGAGGAGCACGTCGATGGCCTCATCGTACATGCCGGCCTTCCGGTACTCCTCGGCAAGAGGGACAAACAGCTTTGAGCCGGGGTCCTTGTCAAGCCTCGCCTTTAGTTTCTCGATATCATCCAGTGCCATAAAATATCCGCCCCTCTGGATCCCAGGTGCCTCTCACGTATATAAACCATTATATTGCCTGATTGCTGGAGATGTCAACAATTTTAATGAAGGCCCCTCACCCTGAAAGCTCCACGCAGCGGTCGAGTATTACCTCTGCACATGCCTCCTTGCTCATGAGGGGATAGTCGGCAATGCCTTCCCTGTCTATGATACTGATCTTGTTGGTATCAGAGTCGAACCCCGCTCCATCCACCGTAACGTCATTGAATACGATGAAGTCCATACCCTTGTCCTCGAGCTTCCGCCTCGCCTTGGCCGTATCGGGGCCCGTCTCTGCAGAGAAACCAACGATGAAAGGCCGTTCTCCGGTGCCCGATACAGCCTTCACGATGTCGGGTGCAGGTCTGAGCCTGAGAACGAACCCCTCACCCTTCTCTCTCTTGACCGGTGAGTAGTCTTCAGGGACGAAGTCGGCCACTGCCGCAGCCATCACCAGTATGTCGGCTTCCCTGACGTGCCTCTTCACCGCCTCGAGCATCTCCTCGGATGTCTCGACCCTCACCACGTCTGCACCCGGGGGTGGATCGAGAGCAACCGGGCCGCTTATGAGCGTGACATCCGCTCCCCGTCTTGCAGCCACCGCGGCAAGGGCATAGCCCATCTTGCCGGATGAACGGTTCGATATGAAACGGACGGGATCGATGTACTCCCTCGTTGGACCGGCAACCACCAAGAGACGGCGTCCTGCGAGATCCTTCTTGCTCAGACACCCCTTCGCCGCCTCGACTATGCGGCCCACATCGGCCATCCTGCCCACCCCGCGTTCACCACAGGCAAGCTCACCCTCTTCAGGCTCCACCTCGAGCAGTCCAAGCCCCCTCAAGGTCCGAATGTTTCGCTGAACAACAGGATGACCGTACATCCTCCAGTTCATGGCCGGGGCGAATATTACGGGTCCCCTGAAGGCGAGAAATGTGAGGGAGACCATGTCGTCGGCTATTCCGGATGCGAGCTTTCCTATCATATTGGCCGTTGCCGGAGCTATTACAAGCAGGTCGGCACCGGCTGGCAGGCTTACGTGGGCCAAGGGGTCGGAGAAGACATCCGTATAGACCTTGTTGCCCGAAAGGCTTTCAAAGGTCAGCGGGGAGACGAACCGCCGGGATGCTTCCGTCATGACAACGGTGACATCGGCTTCTTCCGACTTGAGTCTCCTTACGAGGTCTGCGGCCTTGTAAACAGCGACTCCACCCGTGACCGCAAGAATGACACGCCTACTCTTCAGGCTCGAAGGGCTCATTCGGCTTCCCGGATCCTTCCACCGCCTCTTTCTCGTGCATGTAGATCTTGAGGTCCTTCTCAAGCTCTGACAGGTCTTCCGGTTCGACCTCTCTCTTCTTTTCTTCTATGAGCCTGTGGAAATCGATCTTCTTCGCCTCTTCCCTCGCCCTCAGGGCCTCTTCGCCGGTAACGAAGTCCAAGACCCCCTGGACCGCCTCTTCAATGGCTACGGTGGTAACCTTTTTCGACTTCGTGGGCACTTTCGGCTTGCTGCCGCCGAATATCAGATCCTTCGCCCTCTGTGCGGCGATATTTACAAGCCTGAACCTGCCGTCAATCTTGTTGCGGTCGTACTCGACCGGCAGAGATACTATATCCATCGTCCTTCACCTCTCACCATAATAAAATAATAGATGTTCGTCTGCTGCACCGTTGCACATGCTACCGAGGAAAGCGAGGCCGACGCTCACAGAGCGTCTCCTTCCAGCCCGAACGTCTCCTTGATCCACCCGTGATCAACGCGGCTGATGTGCAGCCTCTTCGACAAGACCACGGAGCCGAGTTCATTGAGGGCGACATCGAGCCGGTCATTTACTATAACATAATCATAGAGCCTGTAGTCACCTATCTCCTCTCTCGCCTTCTCAAGCCTCCGTGCTATCACGTCTTCACTGTCGGTCCTCCTTGAACTCAACCGCTCCTTCAATATATCCATGGACGGAGGCAACACAAAGATGAAGGTCGCATCGATTCCCTTCTGTCTTATCTGGGCGGCCCCCTGCGTATCTATGTCCAGGATCACATCGATACCCTCCTGAACAGTCTCGAAGAGCCGAGTCCGAGACGTCCCGTAGAGGTTCCCGTGGACCTCGGCCCACTCGAGGAATTCACCGGCGCCGACCATTTTCATGAAACGGCTCTCGTCCACGAAGAAGTAGTCCCTGCCGTCAACCTCCCCTTCCCTCGCCTGTCTCGTGGTATAGGATATCGAGTGGACTATGCGGGGCATGACCTCGGTGAGCCTCTTGCACAGCGTTGTCTTTCCTGCTCCCGAGGGAGCCGAGACTATGAATATCGAGCCCTTCATTCCTCAGGGTCTTTCTCCGCAGCCGGGGATTCCTTGCCGAAGAACCGCTGCGTGATGGTCTCAGGCTGCAGGGCCGACAGGATCACGTGATCGCTGTCCGTCACGATTATGGAGCGCGTCCGCCTGCCCTCTGTTGCATCCACGAGCTTTCCCCTCTTCTTTGCCTCGTCTCTCAAGCGCTTCATCGGTGCAGAACCCGGTGTCACTATCGCTATCACCCTCGACGACGAGACCATGTTGCCGAATCCTATATTGACAAGCACGGCCATTGAATCCCTTTTCATCTTTCCTCCACTCTTTGTTGTTACTGTAAGTTCTGAACCTGCTCTTTCATCTTCTCGACTTCCGCCTTCATCCGGATAACCAGATCCGAGACCCTGTATTCACTGCTCTTCGAACCGATCGTATTGATCTCTCTCAAGAGCTCCTGGAGCAGAAAATCGAGCTTCCTGCCTATTGTACCACCTTCTGAGACGATTTTTCTCACCTGGGACATGTGGCTCCGGATCCTCGTGATCTCTTCCGAGACGTCCGCCTTCTCGGAAAGGAATGCGGCCTCCTGGAGCAGCCTCGCATCATCAACGGACAAGTCCCTTACGAGTTCCGATATCCGCTCCCTGATACGCTCGTAGGTCTTCTCAAGACACCCCTCGACCTCTGCCCTGACGGCCTCGAGCAGCCCCTCGAGCGCCTCCACGGCAGAGAGGATATCGGCAACGAGGTGCTCTCCCTCTCTCTGCCTCATCCGGGCAAGCCTCTCAAGTGCCGTCTCGAAGACCCGAAATAGGTCTTCAGGGTTGTATTCCGGTTCCTCGCTGAATATGATGTCCCTGAACCAGAACAGGTGGTCAAGGGTGGGTCCCTCTTCAATGCCGAGGTCCTTCCTCAGCCCCTGGAGGGTCTGAAAGAGGTTTTCCGCAAGCCTCCGGTTGATCCCCAGCCTTACATCGGCCTTGTCCGTAAGCGCTATGGTGACATCGAACCTCCCCCTCGAAAACCGCTCCTTTATCATGTTTCTGAGTGTTATCTCATAGGGGTTGATAAAGACGGGGATCCTGAAACGGGGCTCCAGATACCTGTGATTCACCGAGCGGACCTCCACTCTTATACCCCTCTCTTCAGCCTGTCCAAACCCTGTCATGCTCTGAACCTTCATGGCCTCACCGCCGATCTCCCCCTGCTGCCGCCGGGCCCGGCCCCGAAGACACCCGCTTGGAGTACGATGGGGAACGCGCTCGCTCCGCCTCTATCCCGCATGCAAGAACCCTACGGCGTCATCCCTGTTGATCTCTCCCTGGAGGCCGTCCGACAGTCTCTTGTACCGCACGGTCCCCCTTGCGAGTTCGTCCTCACCGAGTATGAATACATATGCAGCCTTCAGCCTGTCGGCCTTCTTGAACTGGCTCCTCAAGGATGCCCCCGAGTAGTCCAGCTCGACCCAGACCCCTTCCTTTCTCATCTCAGAGGCGAGCTTGTACGCAGCCCCTGCAGCATCATCGCCGACCACCGCAAAGTAGACCGAAGGCCCCGGCTCCGCAACACCATGACGGTCCCTGATCAGTGTGGTGAGTCGTTCCATGCCGATGGCAAAGCCGATCCCCGGAACAGCCGGACCTCCGAACTCCTCGACCAGCCGGTCGTATCTGCCGCCTGCCGCCACGGCACTCTGAGCGCCGAGGGACTCTGAGGTGACCTCGAAGGTGGTCCTGGTATAGTAGTCGAGCCCCCGCACCATCCCGGGATCGACCCTGAATGGTATATCGAGCAAGTTGAGGTAGTCCTTGAGTGCACCGAAGTGCCTGCTGCAGCCCGAGCAGAGATATTCCGTTATCCTCGGGGCATCACGCCTGAGTTCCGTACAGGCCCTCACCTTGCAGTCGAGCACCCTCAGGGGATTGACTTCGTACCGCCTCCTGCAGTCCGCGCAGAGAGAGTCCAGCCGGCTGCTCAGGAAATCCACCAGCGCCTCCCTGTAGACGGGACGACACTCGTCACAGCCGATGGAGTTGATGTCGAACACGAGGTCATCCACTCCGACCCTCTCCAGAAAACGCCTCAGCATGTCGAGCACCTCGGCGTCCATTCTCGGGTCGTCTTCACCGAAGGCCTCGACCCCTATCTGATGAAACTGCCTGAACCTCCCCTTCTGCGGCCTCTCGTAGCGGAACATGGGACCTATATAGTAGTACTTCTGAGGCGACGGCAGGCGGTAAAGATGGTTCTCAACATATGCCCTCACGACCGGAGCAGTACCTTCAGGCCTGAGGGTGATGCTCCTTCCGGCCCTGTCGCTGAAGGTGTACATCTCTTTCTCCACGATATCCGTTGTCTCCCCGATGCTCCTGGTGAAGACCTCCGTAAACTCCATGACCGGGGTCCTTATCTCCCTGTAGCCGAAAGGGGCAAAGACCTGCCGTGCTGCAGACTCGACCTCCTGCCACAGGTATACGTCAGGAGGAAGTATGTCCTGGACCCCCTTAATCGCTCTGAACTTCACTCTCTATCGACTCCGCGGCGGGCTCCTCCTCGGAGTCCCTCAGTTCGTCGAACTCGAGCATCCTGACATGGCTCTCTATGAGCCGCCTGAGCTCCTCCTTGAAGTGCCTCCGTATCCCCTTCAGATCAACTATGTCCTCGTGTATCTTCACGACCTTTTCCTGTGCTTCCTTTATGATCGAGTCTGCCTTGAGCTCGGCCTCCCTCAATATCAACTCAGCCTCCTTCCTGGCATTCGTCTTGTAGTCCTCCACCATCTGCTGCGCGGTCATGAGTGTCTCGCGGAGGGTGTTCTCCATATCCCTGAATTCCTGCAACTGGGCCTCGGTCCTGTGCTGCTGCTCCTTCAGGGAGGCATTCTCCCTCAAGAGGTCCTCCATCTCCTCCCGAATCACCTCGAGAAACGCATAGACCTCCTCGACATCGAATCCCCTGAACTTGATGGGAAACTGTTTCTGCTGAATATCAAGGGGTGTAATTCTCATGACAGGCCTCCTTTCAGTCTGAAACCGATTTCTATAAGGCTCCTCACAATGAAGAATCTGGCGAAGACTATCCCTAAGATCACGATCAGCGGAGAGAAGTCGATTCCCCCGTATATGCCGAGCCTCCTCCTTATGGGGCTGAGGACAGGCTCGGTCACCCTGTGGAGGAACCTTACAATCGGGTTGTACGGATCAGGATTGACCCAGCTTATGAGGGCCGCAACAATGATCACCCACATGTAGATGCTCAAAAGGATATCGATCACATTGCCAAGCGCTATAAAAAGGTTACCAAGGATAAACACCCTATTGCCTCCTGCTCAACTCTTCCGCCCGCCTTGCAGCGGCCTCAACGGCCTCCTTCAGTGCGGCCTTCAGAGAGTTCTTTTCAAGCCTGTAAAGCCCCTCGGCCGTCGTTCCAGCCGGAGAAGTGACCATCTGTTTCAGTCCTGCAGGCGTCTGTCCTTCCCTCAGCATCCTTATCGTTCCCGCCGCTGTCTGGAGCGTGAGGACAAGGGCGTCAGGGGCGCTCAGACCCATCCTGACTCCGGCCTCCGCCATTGATTCGACAAAGTATGCAAAGAAGGCGGGACCGCTCCCGCTGAGGGCCGTCACTGCATCCATCTTGTCTTCGCCCAGCACGAGCACCTCGCCCACGGCCTTGAACATATCCACCGCCGTCTTCAAATCCTTCTCTCCTATCCCCTCCATGGGCGAGACGACGCTCATTGCTTCTCCAACGAACGCCGGGGCATTCGGCATCACCCTGATGAGCCGTCTGGTCCCGAGTTGCTCTGACAGGTATGCAAGTCTTACCCCTGCGGCAATGGAGACGATCAAGTGCCCCTCGGTGACCGACTCCCTGATCTCACCAGCCACGTCCGTTATATCGCCGGGTTTTACGGCAAGCACAACGACGTCCGCAGAGGAAAGCACCTTCCTGTTGTCGGAAACGGTCTTCACCCGGTACCGCTTCTTCAGGTAAGACAGCCTGTCCCTGCTCTTGTCGGATACAATCACGCCCTCCCTCGACACGCTCAGGAGTCCGCCTATTATGGCCTCGGCCATGCTGCCGCCGCCGACAAAGCCGATCATCCGTAGTCCCTCCTTCCAAATATGGCGGTTCCGACCCTCACCATGGTAGAACCTTCTTCCACGGCGACCTCGAAATCACCGGACATCCCCATGGAGAGCACCGGCAACCGGAAGCCCTCGGCCTCCGCCCGGTCCCTTATCTCACGAAGCCTTCTGAAATAAGGCCTGACATCCTCTGCAGTCTCAAGCAGCGGGGGGATGGTCATAAGCCCCTCAACCGCAACACTGTTCAGCCTTCCAATCCCTTCAAGCAGTGCCGCAAGCCTCTCCGGAGTCACCCCCGTCCTCGTTTCACCGCCGTGGAGCTTCACCTGCACGAGGATCCTCTGGACCTTCCCTGCCTCTGACGCATAGCGGTCTATCCTCTCGGCAAGGTCGAGTGAATCCACTGACTGTATCATATCGAACAGCTGAACTGCAAGCTTCGCCTTGTTGCTCTGAAGCCTGCCTATCATGTGCCATGAGACGGTGTCCGGCAGCTCTCCGGCAAGGACGGCAATCTTGTCCCTCGCCTCCTGCACCCTGCTTTCACCGAGCAGTCTCACTCCGGCATCCACCGCCTCCCTTATGGATGCAGCGGCTACCGTCTTTGTGACCGCCACGAGACTGACTGCGGAGGGATCCCGTCCCGCCCTCATTGCAGCATGCGAGATCCTCTTGTATACACTGCTTATAGATTCGATAATATCGCCTGGCATTCAGGAGCAGAAGACCCGATCAGTCCCGTGATTTCACCGAGTGAAACTCGTCTGCCGGTATCGGCCGAGCCGGCAACACAGCGACAGCGGCCGGCATGCCGTCTCTCCGCCGACTCGATATTTTATCATAAACACGGGCAATTCAGCCCCGCACCCTCATGATCCTCGAGTATACCGCCCATATGACGATGAAGGAACCTATACCCGATGCATTCGCCGCAATGTCACCAAGGCTGAAGTCCCTGTACGGGAGGAAATACTGCACGACCTCTATCGCAATGCCGTAAAGAAACACGCCGATTCCCGAGTAGACTATGAACGACAGGCTCTCCTTCCTGAAGGCGCAGTAGCACAGGGACGCCGTCATGAAGTAGGCAACGAAATGGGCGAACTTGTCCGATACGGTGACAACACTGTCAGGGGAAGGCATGACGGACAGAACGCCGATCAGTGCAATCCAGATGAAAAAGGCCGCCTTATATGCCGTCTTCCAGCTCACACATAAAGTATACACGTTTTTATCATCAACTTTTCAATCCTTCCCGCTGAAGAACCATACCCTGCAGCGGAAAGTGCAGGAACTCCTTGGCAAGAAGTCCCCGGACATAATATAATATCATATGAAGAAAACACTGGCAGGACTGTTCGTCGTAACCGGATTCCTTCTTATCTTCTACCTCAACAGTCTGTTCGGAAGAGAAAACCCGCCAGACTTTCCCGGACACCCGGTGCCACTGCCGTTTCCGGAAATCACGGAGATAGCCGGAGTGGTCAAGAAAGGCGAAACCCTTTCAGACATATTCAAGAGGCATGAACTCGACATGCAGACGCTTTACAAGCTCACGAAGGCGTCGAAGGAGGTCTACAACCTCATAAGGGTGAGACCCAACCGTTCATACGTCATAAACACCCTCAGGATGGACGGTGCCGAAAGGGGAGAGGTGAAGAACTTCAGGTACTCGATAGACGACTCCCATTATCTCAAGGTAATAAAAGGCCCTGACGGTTATACCGCTGAAAAGGTCAAGGTCGACTACGAAAGGCGCAGGTCGCTTATCAGTGGAACCATACGGGACAATCTCATCAACTCCATCGGCAATGACAGGGAACACCTGAGGATCGCGTTCGACCTGGCTGAAATATTCGAATCGAGTATCGACTTCGTCACCGAACTGAGGGAGGGCGACAGGTACAGGCTGCTCGTAGAAGAGCTGTGGCTCAACGGCGTCTTCAAGGGTTACGGCAAGATACTGGCGGCAGAGTTCGTCAACAACGGCAAGACCTACGAGGCCTACAGGTTCGATGTGGACGGAAGGGCGGGCTACTACGACGGCAGCGGCAGGTCTCTCAAGAAAGCCCTCATGCGTGCCCCTCTGAGGTTCAGGTACATAAGTTCCGGGTTCACCTACAGGAGGAAACATCCCATCCTCAAAACCTACAGGGCCCACCGTGGCATCGACTATGCAGCGCCCCGGGGCACCCCTGTATCAGCCGCAGGCAACGGCACCGTCAAGTTTGCCGGCTGGAGAGGCGGCTACGGCAAGCTCGTCATAATAAAGCATCCCAACGGCTATGAGACGTACTACGGGCACCTGTCAAGGATAAAACGGGGCATCAGGAGGGGCAAGAAGGTCAGCCAGGGTGACATAATCGCATACGTCGGCAGCACCGGACTCTCGACCGGCCCGCACCTGCATTACAGCATAAAGCGTTACGGCAAGTTCCTCAACCCGCTGAAGATCAAGCTGCCCAGGAACCGCACGGTTCCAGACAAGATACTTCCGGCATTCAGGGCACGCGTGGACAGCCTCAGGGCCGAACTGAAACAGGGCGACGGCAGGGAGAGGATTGCACTGCGCTGATGCGGAGACTACAGGTTTTCATCGAAGATCCTCCTGAACTCCTCGTGTATTCTTACGAAGACTTCGAGCATGGCAGGGTCGAAGTGACAGGGCATGGTCCTGCCGTCTCCGACCGTTATGATATGACAGGTATCCTCATGACTGAGTCCCCTCTTGTACGGCCTTGTTGATCTCAGTGCATCATACTGGTCGACGAGCATGACTATCCTGCCCTCAACGGGGATATCCTCTCCCTTGAGCTTTCTCGGATACCCGGTACCATCCCACCTCTCGTGGTGGTTGAGTGCAATGGAGGCTCCCATCTGAATGACGGGATAGGAAGACCCCTTCAGGATCTCATATCCGATGCTCGCGTGTCTCATCGCAATGGAGAACTCCTCTGCGGTGAGCCTTCCGGGTTTCAGCAGTATTCCGTCGGGTATGCCTATCTTTCCGACGTCATGCATTGGACTCGCGTACGTTATGTTTTCGACAAAATCCGTGGGCATATCGAGCGCCTCGGCCATGAGCCTCGAGTAGAGGCTTATCCTCCGTATATGGCTTGCGGTATCCTCATCCCTGTACTCGGCCGCCACGGTGAGCCTCTCTATTATCTCCTTGCTTGCGGCCTTGATCATCTGGAGCGCCTCACGGAGTTCCGCAGTCCTCTCTACGACGGTGTTCTCGAGCCTCTTGTTGTACTCCTTCTGAAGCCTTATCCCCTCACAGTAATTGAGAGCCTTCTTGACTGCATGTAGCACATACTCGAGGTTGAAAGGCTTGATGATGAAGTCATGGGCGCCGTGCTTCAGGGCCTCGATGGAGAGTTCGAGGTCAGGATAAGCCGTAAGCAGTATGACCGGCAGGTCGGGGATCTTGAAGTGGATCTTCTTGAGCAGGGTGAGGCCGTCCATCTCCGGCATCAGTATGTCGGACAGGACGAGATCGAACGTCATCTTCGATACCAGGTCCAGCGCCTCTTCAGGGCTGCCGGTGTCGGTGACCTTGTAACCCACGTCCTTCAGCAATGTGACGAGCACGTCCCTGACGGCTGCATCGTCATCAACGACCAGGATCGAATATTCGCTATTGTTTTTCACTGCTGTCCAGCACCTCTCTGACCTTTCTTACAAGTGTAACAGGTCTGAACGGTTTTGTAAGGAAGTTGACGCCTTCGTCAAGGATGAAGTTCTGTATTGTATTTATGGTGTATCCGCTTATGAAGATCACCTTCCCGCTGAACCCGAGACTCTTTGCCTTTTCGTAGACCTCCTTGCCCCCCTCCTTGGGCATGACGACGTCCAGTATCATCAGGTCGAGTCCGGCGGACTTCTCGTTCAGCAGGCGCATGGCCTCTTCACCGTCCCTCGCGACAAATACCGTGTAGCCGTACTCCTCCAACGTCTCCTTTATCGTCTCACGGACGTTGTTTTCGTCCTCGGCAAGGAGTATGGTCTCGGAGCCGCCGCTTATCGGAGTCTCCGCGGTATGGCTTATATCGACCGGCGTCGACTCTGTTACGGGAAGGTAGACCTTGAAGGTCGTACCCTTTCCCTTCTCCGAATAGACGTGGATGAAGCCGTTGTGTTGTTTTATGATTCCGTACACCGTAGACAGCCCCAACCCCGTACCCTTTCCGATCCCCTTCGTGGTAAAGAACGGTTCGAAGATATGCTCCTTCACATCCGGGGTCATGCCCTCACCCGTGTCGCTTATGGCGAGACAGACAAAGCCCCCTCCCTTGTTGACCCAGGAATGTCTCTCGATGTAAGCCTCGTCAAAGGCGACCTCAAAGGTCTCTATGATGAGTTTCCCCCCCTCAGACATGGCATCCCTCGCATTCGTGGCGAGGTTTATTATAACCTGTTCCATCTGCCCCTGGTCCACCATCACGGCCTTCGTGTCCCTGAGATCTATCACGAACTCGATATTTTCCGGGATGACACGCCTCAGGATCTTCTCGAAGTCCCTTATTATGTCCTTGAGATAGACCGGCTGCGGCTGCAGCAGCTGCCTGCGGCTGAAGGCGAGCAGGCCGTGTGTGAGGTTTGCCGCTCTCTCGGAGGCCTTCAGTATCTGGTCCACATGGTTTCTGAGCACTTCGTCCTCGAGCTTCATGTTCAGAAGCGAGGCATATCCTGTTATGGCCATCAGGATGTTGTTGAAGTCGTGTGCGATCCCTCCCGCCAGCAGACCTATGGATTCCAGTTTCTGAGACTGTCTGAGCTGCTCCTCGAGCCTCTTCTTTTCCGCGATATCGAGAAGCATCCCTATGACGGCGGGCCTGCCGTTGAACAGGGTCGCCGCCCCGTATACCTCGACGTCGAACACCTCGTTGTTCGCCCTGACCGCCTTGAGGACATAGTTTATCGGCCCGGTATCCCCCTCGCGCCGCCCTCCGGGTGTCTCCTCGACCACCGGCCACTCGGCCGACCGCGTAAGGTCGGCCGGTCCTTTCTTGTCTATTATCTCCTCAGGAGAGCCGTATCCGAAGATCTCGCAGAACCTCGGATTGACATACCTGAAGAGTCCGTCCTGTATGAGGTATACCCCCGCAAGGGAGTGTTCCACGAGTGAGCGGAACTTTATCTCCGACTCCTGGAGTGCCCTGTCCTTTGTCTTGAGCTCGACGTAATGTCTCTGCAGTATATAGACGGCATAGGAGAGGGCGAGGGCCATGAAAGGCAGTCCTATCAGGATGGGCCACTGCCACCTGTGAGTGACCCTGTAGAGCCTCATCAGCCTCTCCGTCGGCCACATCCTGATGGTCAGGGTGAGGCCTGAAATGCCCACCACATCCTCCGCCACCGCGCTCTTGAGAAACCTCCTGTGCTCCATGTCCCGGCCTCCCTCCTCGTAAGGCTCCTCGCCGGAGAAGTAGAGTGTCCGCCCATCCTGCAGCACCATGAAGTCAACATCGAGCTTGTCGGAAACAGATGCGTCTATGAGCGAAAGAATCTCGAACACCCCGCTCACGTAACCTTGTATCTCTCCCTTTCTGTCCACAACTGGATAGTATACCGCCACCACGGGCTTGTTGCCCATGGTTTCTATCACAGGGGTTATGCTGAAAGAGCGGTGTTTCTCTGCCTTCATGACCGCCTCCTCTGCATAGTCGCCGAGCATCCCGGCCCTGAACTCATTGCCTTCGGATGGATATGCCCACAGGATCGTTCCATCCTTCTTTACCCAGTTGATGGACTGGAAGCCCTTGAAGGTCCTGTACACCGGATCGGAGATCATTATGAACATCTCCTTCATCCTGTCTATGGGATCGCCCTTCCAGACGTGTCCCTGGAGATGCTCCGAGAGCGCCTGGATGGCGAGGACCCTGGTCTTGATCGTCTCGGTAAGCCTTACCCTCGAGCCTTCCAGCAGGGAGAGGACGTGTCTTCTAAGCATCTCGTCATTGTGTTTCTTTCCGGAATAGCAGAGGAGGGCTAGTAGCAGAGCCGTGAAGAGGAGGACCAAAAGCGGGAGCAATCTATTTATGTATTTCATCAGCACCTTCCCCCCCGGCGAAGCGGATAACCCTGCATAACGGACCAAATGCTAAAATGACAGCAAAAACACGAGAAATACTCAAAAATATTATACCATTTTCCCCTTCAGATTTCAGGGACACCGCAATAGGAACCACAAGAACCTCTCCTGTTCATCGTTGCATGGCTACATACCCTTGACACCTATGATGGAGACCCCTGCCTCGTCCGCCTCGGAGATCATGTCGCGACGCTGGAGGATGAGGGCCCTTCCCGCCTCCACGGCAAGGACCGAGGCCTTCACTTCGATCACTGTCCTGAGGGTGTCAAGGCCGACCACCGGCACGTCATAGCGCATATCCTGGCGTGGCTTGCTCACCTTCACTACAACGGCTCCCTCCCCCGCAAGCCTCCCACCCCTTCGGATCGCCTCGTCCGTTCCCTCTATGGCCTCGACCGCCATTACAGCCCGGTCCTTGACCACAACGGTCTGGCCGATGTCGACCTTGCCGATCTCCTTGGCAATGCGGAAGCCGAAAGATATGTCCTTCTTCTCTCCCGAGGAAATCTTGCGCCTCGTGAGGAGCCCCTCCGGCATCAGCATGTCGGCGGCCAGCTCGGTCGTCTCCATCACCCTTATCCCCTCTGATTCTATCTCCTCGGTTATGGCCTGCAGTATGGTGTCGTCTTTCCTGTCCTTCAGGGTGAAGAGCAGCTTTATAGCCCTCATGTCAGGCACGATCTTGCCCTCGTAAAGAAGACTCTTCGAGACCTTTCCCGCCATCACGGCCTCGCGTACGCCCGATGACTTCAGTGCCGCTATTATCTCACCGAGTTTCCCCACGTTTATTCTCAACACCTCGTCGGCACAGCCGTCGGCAGGGTCTGCGACGGGATCGAGGGCGATCATGACAACATGATAGCCGATCCTCTTCGCCTCCCTCGCGAGCAGACTTGGAAGCTCGCCCTTTCCAGATATGATTCCCAGTTTCTTCATCTCGATCTCATCCTGAGCGCTGTTTTTTTACAGTACACACCGCGTCCGGGGCCTGGAACCGGACGGGCTCATCCAATACACACCGTCATTCATTCAGGACCACCCTTCTCCCTGGACTTCCTGCCCGGCCTGCAGATGCCCCGTCTGTTTGCATTGATGAACTCGATAAGGTGGGCTATCTCCTCGGTATACGGAAGCTCCTCCTGGACCTTCTTTATGGCGTCCTTGAGGGTGAGCCCTTCCCTGAAGAGTATCTGGTAGGCCCGTTTCAGTTCGGAAAGAGTCTCTGCAGAGAAACCATACCTCTTGAGACCCACTATGTTGAGTCCGTAAAGCCTCAGTTTCGAACCCAGGGCTGATGCAACCGTATAGGGAGGCACGTCCTGGGTGACCCCGCTGAAGCCTCCCACCATTGCATACGCGCCGATCCGGTTGAACTGGTGTACGGCCACGATCCCCCCTATGACGGCACAATCCTCGACCTTTACGTGTCCTGCAAGTGTAACGGCGTTTGCCATGACGGTCTTGTTGCCCACGGTGCAATCATGCGCAATATGTACATATGCCATAAGGAAGTTGTCGTCACCGATCACCGTATAGCCGTCTCCGCCTACCGAACCCCGGTGGATCGATATATACTCCCGGATGACGTTACGGCTGCCGATCCTTACGCCCGTGGGCTCGTCATTGTACTTGACGTCCTGCGGCGGCAGACCGATACTCGTAAACGGATAGACCGTGCATGACTCTCCGATCTCGGCATCACCATCGACCACCACGTTGCTCATAAGTTTCACGCCGCGTCTTATCTTCACATTACTGCCTATTATGCAGTACGGCCCTATAGAGACATCGCTGTCGATCTCAGCCCCAGCATGCACTATTGCCGTAGGATGTATCTCTGACATAAACCATCTCCTCTTTGCAGTTTGGAATTCTTCGGTCGAGTCAACCCAAAGACCATTGTCAGCACCTACAGCTCCTTGTCGGTAACCATGGCGGTAAACTCGGCCTCGGCCACGAGCTTGTCCCCTACGTGGGCAGTGCCTGAAAACCGCCATATCGTTCCCCGTCCTCTCAGGACGGTGACCTCGAGCCTCAGCTGGTCCCCCGGCACCACGGGTTTTCTGAACTTCGCCTTCTCTATGCTCAAGAAATAAGTGGCCTTGCCCTCGGCGCCAGACTTGTAGGCGAGCACACCCGACAGCTGCGCCAGGGCCTCGACGATCAGAACTCCCGGCATTATGGGATTTCCCGGGAAATGCCCCTGAAAGAACGTCTCGTTCATGGTGAGATTCTTGAACCCCACGGCCCGCTTTCCGTCTTCGATCTCAGTAACCCTGTCGATCATGAGAAAGGGGTACCTGTGGGGCAGGGCTTTCATAATCTCCTTGACATCAATCATCCCTGCCTCCTTTCTCGGCACTGCTTATTCTCTTTTCCAACTCTCTTATCTTCTTCTGCAATTCCGGGAGTTTCTCATACAGGGCCCTCGCCTTGAGCCATCTGAAGTGAGGCATGACGGGTATCCCGGAGTAAACCCCCTTCCGAAGCCTTCCCTGAACCCCCGACTTGGCCCCGACGATACATCCATCCTCTATATGCACATGGTCCGCCACCCCGACCTGTCCGGCAAGGGTCACGTAGTCGCCGATGTCGGTGCTTCCGCCGATTCCCACCTGAGCCACGATGATACAGTGCTTTCCTATGCTCACGTTGTGACCTATCTGTACCAGGTTGTCGATCTTCGTGCCTTCTCCGATCCGTGTATTCCCCGTGGTCGCCCTGTCTATGGTAGCGGCAGCTCCGATCTCCACGTCATCACCGATGATCACCCCGCCGACCTGAGGTATCTTGTGGTGCCTGTCGTCTGCGAAGACGTATCCGAACCCGTCGGAGCCGATCACCGCCCCCGCATGTATGATCACCCTGGAACCTATAGTCACACCCTCCCGTATGGTTACGTTCGGGTGTATGACGCAGTCCTCGCCGATAGTGGAATTCTCTCCGACAAAGGCCCCCGGATATATCACGGTCCGGTCTCCCACGGAAACCCCGTCGGCGAGAAAGCTCATCGGATGAACGGTCACATCCCTGCCGAGTCGCGCGGAGCCGGAGACAACCGCCCCTGACATCACACCTTTGGGGCGGGGAGGGTTCACATAGAAGACCTCCAGGGCCCTGGCAAATGCAAGAAGCGGGTTTTCCGCGGCAATCTGCGGTATGTCTATCCCCTCGATCGGCTCCTTTACGATGACCGCTGCAGCCGCGGAAGTCTTGAGCCTCGAGATGAGCCTCCTGTCCGCAACAAAGGTGAGGAACCCCTCTTCTGCAGAGTCTATGCCGCCGACCCCCCTTATGTCGACATCGTCATCCGAAAGGGGCGTTGCACCTATCCTCTCCGCAAGGTCTTTCAGTCTCACTTTGCGTCCTTCATCTTTTCGTTGTATCTCTTTATGACCTTGTCGGTAAGGTCGATCGCCTTGTCGGCATACAGTATGAAGCCCTCCACTCTCTCGAATATGAGAACGTAATGTTCTTCCTTACCGATCCCCTCGATGATCTTTCTCAGGTCCTTGAGGAGCTCGTCCGTGAACTCCGACTCCCGCTTCTTGACTTCCGCCTGTGCGTCCTGGACAAAGCGCTGAAAATCCCTCATCTTCCTGTCGAGGACATCCTGCCTCGCCTTTCTCGCATCCTCTGAAAGCAGGGCCGACTGCTTGTCGAGCTCCTCCTTGAGCTTCTCGAGCTCCTTGCCCTTCTTGTCTATGAGCAGCTGCTTGGCCTTGATTATCTCATCAAGGTCTGCCTTTGCCTTCTTGCCTCCCTCGGATTCGTTCAAGGCCTTCTGGAGATCCACATACCCTATCTTCAGCTCCGCCCCGTAGGCGAGGCTGCTGAAAAGCAAACCCAGAACCAACAAAATCCCCACTCTTTTCATTGAAATCCATCCTCCTTTTTGCATGGCGAATATGCCTTTCGGGAACACCCGAATCAGAAGAAACTGCCGAAAGCAAACTCGATCCTGCCCGGGCTCTCATCATCTCTCCTGTCAAGGTTGTATCCGTATTCTATCCTAATGGGGCCGATAGGTGAAACCCAGCGGAGCCCCACACCGGTTGTGTACCTCAGATCGCTCCCCAGGGTCTCCAGCTCATCATATGCCCGTCCAACGTCAAAAAAGACGACCCCCTTGAGTCTGATCTCGTCCAGCAGCGGGACTATATACTCGGCATTCAACAGCAGTTCCTTGGACCCTCCGATTACTTCACCCTTCTCGTCCCTCGGCCCCCCCTCGCCGAAGTCGAGACCCCTTATGGTGTATATGCCGCCCACGTAGAACCGCTCATACAGGGGGAGTTTTCTGCCGAAGAGGCCGCTTGCGTACCCGAGCCTCCCCCTGAGAGAGACGGTAGTCTTTCCGAAGGGGAAAAACCACCTCGAGTCTATAAGGCCCTTTACAAAGTAGTTGTCGCCTCCGAGCCCGGAATAAGTGACGAATACGGAGTTTCTCGAGCCGCTCGACGGATCGAGGTAGTTGTCCCTCGAGTCCCTGACTACGGCAGGGGTCACACTGCTTGTGGTGTTGGTACCGATCTGTTCCGTTATTATACTGGAGGCATCTTCCGATACGTTGAATATCGTCACACGTTCATACTTGTATGCAAGACTCGCACTCCAGAAATCGTTGAACCGCTTGCCGAACCCCACGGACCCGCCCGTTGCCTTCTTGTCGTAGCCGATATAGTCCCTCTCGGTATTGTAAGCGCTGAGGGTCATGGACACAGGCTTGTCGAGGAACCACGGATCCTTGTAGGAAAGTTCATAGAACGTCGACCTTCCGCCGAACTCCCCTTTCAGCTTTATGTACCTTCCGGTACCGAACAGGTTGCCCTGGGTAAGGTCCACCATGGCCACAAGCTTGTCAACCGTGCTGTATCCACCCCCGATACTGAGAAACCCCGTGGCCTTCTCCTTCACCTTTATGTCTATGTCTATCACCTTCTTCTCGACTTCAGGCTTGGGAACGAGCTCAACCGTCTCAAAGAAGTTCAGGTTGTTAATCCGCTCGTAACTGCGCCTCAGCAGCTTGCTGTTGAATACGTCCCCCTCATCGAGTCTCATCTCCCGCCTTATGACCTTGTCCTTCGTCTTGGAGTTGCCCGAGATCTCTATCCTTCCGACCCTGAAGATTCCACCCTCGTCGATATTCATGACAACGGAGACCTCGTGAGTCTTCTCGTCGGGGACGATATCCGGCTCCACTGAAGCAAGTGCATACCCCTTTTCGGAATAGAAATCGGTTATCCTCCTTATGCCTTCCCTGAGCTTCTTCCTGCTGAACACATCACCTGCCCTCAGCGGCATCAGTTCCATCAGGGTCGCATCGTCGTAGGCCTCGTTGCCCTCGAACCTCACCGTCGAGACACTGTACTGGGGTCCCTCGGAGACCCTCAGGCTGACGATCATCCCGCTCCTGTCCGGGGTGAGTTCTCTTTCGGGGCCCGAGACCACGACATTGAGAAACCCGTTGTCGTAATAGAGGTTCCGTATCCTCTCTATGTCCGTCTTCATTTCGGATTCCTTGTAGTATCCCGAGGATGTGATGAACGACAGCAGTCCCCAGCTCTTTATCTTCATGACCTTCTTGATCTCGCGGTCGGACAGCGCACGGTTCCCCTCTATCCTGATCTCTCTTATCTTCACCTTCTTCCCCTCATCGATCAGAAACGTGAGGTACACCTCGTCGGCAGTAACCTTCCTGACCACGGGCACGATATCGGCAAGGCAGTAGCCCTCGCCCTCGTAAAACGTCTTGAGACGGGAGACATTGTCCTGTATAAGCGTTGCATCCTCTATCGCACCGGGAGTAATGGTTATCTGTTCCCTGAGCTTGTCATCGTCAAACTCCACGTTGCCCTGGAAGTCCACCTTGACGATCGTGGGTTTCTCCTTGACCACATATATGATCTTCAGGCCTCCCTCGAACGGTTCGGCCTCGACTCTCACGTCGTCAAAATACCCCATCCTGTATATATTCTTTATGTCGTTCGATATGTTCTCTCCTGCGAGGGGCTGCCCCACCTTCTGAGAGAGGCGCTTGCGTATCGCGCCCTCGTCCACCCTCTTCAGCCCTTTTATCTCGATTCCCTTGACGATGGGACCTTCCTGGGCGGAGAGAGGAGGAGCCGCGAGGAAAAAGATCAGCATGAACAGAGACGATACGACGAGCAAAATCCTTCTTGCACCAGGGGAAGGCGATCTCGAGAAAAGCCTCATCAACGACCCTCTCAATGCATCTTCCATGTCATCCTTTAAGAATCCGTTTATATCCAAACATGTCTCCAAAAATGAGAATTAGTATACCACCAATCAGTGGACGAGGTAAACCCGAGGTCCTCGGCCCCGGACCGCAAACTCGACACCGTAACGCTTGATATCGTTCCTGAAACGGGCCCGCGTCGGAAAACTCCGGTATGCCGCCGGAGCGTGTCGCCGTACGGTTCCACCGAACCGGCATGCCCCCGCCTTTCCCGTACGGACTTGCAATATCAGCCGGACAGTTATTACCATAAATATACACATACACGGCATACGGGGCTGAGTTCGATAGAACCCGTGTGAACATCTCTGTTTGAAAGGAGCTTCGCATGGCAACGGACTTGACGACGCACTGCGACAGATGCGGAAAGGAAATACGGGTGGTGAAGGAAAGGCAGGAGGGAGACCTCCTCTATCTGGTTCACGGGCTCTTTTGCATAAACATACCCGCTTTCTTCTGCGAGAAGGAATGTTTCGAAGAGACCATAAAGGCCGCCAAGGGCTTTGAATACCTCGACAAGGACGACAAGGGCAGGCCGGTGGTGGATGTCGACGTCATGATCAACGAGTCCGTGATACTCGACAAGATGTACGACATCGTATATGCCGCCGACAACCCGCTCTTCCCCACCCTGGTGTTCCAGCGGCTGCTCGAGGTGGACCATGAGAATGTCAGTTTCCTCTACGCAGTCTCTTCCCTGTACGTCGGCCTGCTGGCTGCCGACAGGACACCTGCGGAGCTGAAGGCAAAGGTTGCGGAGAGGCTTGAAGAGACGGAAGGAGACCTCAAGAAACTGAGTCCCGAGGGATACAAAAAGATAAGCGAGCTGAGGAAGCACTACGATGTCTGACACCTCGAGATCCACCATGGTCGATGGAAAGCACCGCTCTGTTACGGCCGTACACTCTTCAGGACGGAAGACCGGTCCGTCCAGTCTGCATGAAGGCGCCTTCAGTCATGTTCTCTCTCCCCACTCCGGCGGGCACTCCAGGTGATGTTGACTTAGGAGAAGCATCAACGTGAACATGTATACCGAGTCGGAATACGACATAATAGTTGTCGGTGGAGGCCATGCGGGGTGTGAAGCAGCCCTTGCCTGCGCTCGGATGGGGCTGTGGACATGCCTCTTTGCCATGAACCTCGACACGATCGCCCAGATGTCCTGCAACCCGGCGATAGGGGGGCTTGCAAAGGGACACCTCGTGAGGGAGATAGACGCCCTCGGTGGAGAGATGGCGAGGGTCGCGGACAGGGCCGGCATACAGTTCAGGATACTGAACAGGAGCAAAGGACCGGCGGTCTGGTCACTCAGGGCACAGGCCGACAGGGTTCTCTATCGCCTCACGATGCGCGACGTGCTCGAGTCAGAGCCGAAGCTGACGATAAAACAGGCCTCCGTCGAAAGGATCCTCACAAGGGACGGCCGCGTCACCGGTGTATCGACCTCTCACGGCGCATCCTACGGTGCCAGGGCGGTGGTCATAACGACGGGGACATTCCTGAAGGGACTCATCCACATAGGGCTGGACAGCCACGCCGCCGGCAGGGCCGGTGAGTTCCCATCCCTGGGCCTATCGGATTCACTGAGAGATCTCGGCCTGAAGCTCGGAAGGCTCAAGACCGGCACACCGCCGAGGATAGACGCAAGGAGCATAGACTTCTCCATGACCACGGAGCAGCGGGGTGACGACCCGCCGGTGCCGTTCTCCTACAGCACTGAAGCCATAACCAATCCTCAACTGCCGTGCTTCATAACGCATACGAACGAGGAGACCCACAGGATAATCCTCGACAATCTCGACCGTTCCCCTCTCTACAGCGGCCGCATAAAGGGAACCGGCCCCAGATACTGTCCGTCCATAGAGGACAAGGTCGTAAGGTTTTCCGAAAGGCCCGCACATCAGGTATTCCTCGAGCCCGAGGGGCTCCAGACAAAGGAGTACTATGCAAACGGCATATCCACGAGCCTGCCCTACGATGTACAGGTGAGGCTCGTGAGGAGCATTGCCGGACTCGAGGAGGCCGAGATCATGAGACCCGGTTACGCCATAGAGTACGACTTCGTGTACCCGACACAGCTCAGACACACGCTTGAGACCAAGTCGACGGAAGGACTATTTCTCGCCGGCCAGATAAACGGCACATCGGGTTACGAGGAGGCTGCGGCACAGGGCCTGATGGCCGGGATAAACGCTGCTCTCAAGCTCAAGTCCAAAGCCCCCCTGGTCCTTCAAAGGCACGAGGCATACATAGGGGTGCTGATCGACGACCTCGTCACAAAAGGGACTTCAGAGCCCTACAGGATGTTTACGTCGAGGGCAGAGTACAGGCTGCTGCTCAGGCACGACAACGCAGACTTCAGGCTGAGTGAAAAGGGCTTCAGCATAGGCCTGCTCGATGAAGAACGGTACGGAAGGTTCCTCAGGAGAAAGGAGCTGTTAGAGACGGAACTGAAGAGGATAGGCTCCCTGAAGGTGCGTGCCGAGGAGGCGAACCCCCTTCTTGAAGCCCTGAACACAGCCGCCATTGCGGAGAAAACCCCGTTACTCCAGCTGCTGAAACGCCCCGAGGTCTCATATGATTTCATAAGGAGGCTGTCCCCCCCTCCCTACGAGGTCGACGGGGAACTGGAAAAACTTATAGAAACAGAGATAAAATATAAGGGGTACATCAAGCGCCAGATGGAGATGGTAGAGAGGATGAAACGCATCGAGGGGCGTACCATTCCTCCTGACTTCAGGTTCGACCGGATCTCGGGACTCTCCACTGAAGTCCTGAAGAAGCTCGAAGAGGTCAGGCCCGCAAACGTCGGAGAAGCAAGCCGTATTCCGGGAGTTACACCCGCTGCAATAGCCCTTGTTATGATAGCCCTTGAGAAGAACAGACGGGAAAAGAGCAGGCAGTAGCGAAAGGCTGCCTCAGATGAGTATCACTCATGATTGCTGAGTAAAGGAGACCAGATGGCGAGAAAAAATCAGCTTGCCGACCTGAGAAGGCTCATAGCCCTTCCACCAAGGGATATGAGGCGGCAGGTATCCAGATACATATATGAAGACCCGAACACGGTCCTCAGGCTTCTGTTCAGGTTGATCCGGACGGAAAAGTTCACCCCGCAGAAGAAGGACAATATCCTCACGCTCACGAAGTTCATACTCGACAGACACAGTCCCCGGCCCATACCGGAGTGGCTCGTCAACGAACTCAATCAGGTGCTCACGACAGAGAACATCTCAGACCTCGACAAGGCGATCATACTGTCGGCCTTCGAACCCGAGGATCTCCTGGAAAGTCTCGACGGCTTCGAGGACTTCGTCGAAGAGTTCACCGACTTCAGGGACTCCTTCGAGGACTTCATAGTGGATCAGATAAGGTCGAACCCTTCAAAGCTCTACGACATCCACAAGGTGATAATCGAAAAGAGCAAGCCCGAGGGGCTCCTCGGCATGATAGAGGATCTCGCGGGCTCGGAAGAGCCCGAAGTGCTCTGCTTCCTGGAGCATCTCACCTACCACCACGACACCGACGTCTCCCTCTCTGCATTGAGGGCCATAGAGATGGCCGCGACCCAGGACGCAATAAACATCCTCTACAGCATCTCCAGGCTCAACCCCCCGCTCAAGGACGAGGCAGAGCGGGCATACATCGCCCTGATGCAGGAGCTGCCCCTGCCTCCCGAGGAGATGTCCTTCGTCACGGACATACAGCGTGAAGGGAAGAACAAGTATGTCGACCTCTGGGTGAGTCTTATCGACGGCAACGGTTCCATGTCGGCCTTCATAGGCAAGAAGTTCGGACGGAACAACTACTTCTTCGCCTCCATACTCATGAAGCTGCGCGTCGGGATCAAGGATACGATCATCATAACCAACCTTACAAAAGAGGGGTATGACGACATAAAGAGGGAGTACTTCTCGGAACTGAGCTACTATCCGATCGGAGAGGATTATCTGCTCAAACTGATAAAACACTTCATGAAAAAGGGGTTCAGCAAGGGATTCGCCGTACCTCTCGATACCGTCATCCTGAAGAACATCCTCGGATGGCGGAACCTGGAACCCGTGGAGTACATGCTGGACGTATCCGACTACGAGCCGCTGAACTACCATCCGAAGGACATGTTCCGGTTCCCCTTCGAGACATGGTGGATGCACGAGGACAGCATCTACAGGCTGCTGAAGCCCTACAAGGGCAAACAGGCCGATGACATCCCCGAAAGCCTGTTCCACAAGATAGCCGAAATCTTCCTCGACTATGCCCGCAGAGAGGCGGTTCCCATGTGTGAGCTATGCTCCGACATCATCCGCAATTCGAAATACAACAGGAGAACTCGACTGAGACGCCTGTTCTTGACCATCCGCAACGAGATCCTCAACCCTCCCGAAAGCATCTTCCAGTCGACCTTCCTAAACTTCGGAGTAGTTGCGACCATCGATCACGTCCTTCACAACCTTGCGCTCGGTGTGGAGACGCCGGAGCAGATAGAGTAACATCCTGTGGCAGGGAAGTTTCCCGACATACTGAGGGCAGGGCTGGAAGAGCTCGGAATGGAGTCGAGCGGGGATGTCCTTAACAGCTGTTCCTTGTATCACGCTGAACTCAAGCGCTGGTCGAAGGCGTACAACCTGACCGGCCTGAAGGACGACAGGGAGATGGCGATTCACCTCTTTCTCGACTCCCTGCTCTATCTCAAGGCATTTCCTCCAGGACGGAAAGACCTCCGAGTACTCGATGTCGGCAGTGGAGGAGGGTTTCCAGGGGTCGTGCTCAAGATTGCACGGCCTGAGTTGAACGTCTTCCTGCTCGAGCCCTCGTGGAAGAAGGCCGGCTTCCTCCGGCACATATGCAGGAAACTCCACTTGACCGGCATCAACGTGATACAGTGTACCCTCGAGGAACACGCGAGGAGTTCCGGGGTAAAGCCGTACGACGTCATCGTAACGAGGGCACTGTTCAGGACCTACGACTTGATCAGGAAGACAGAGGGGATCATCACAAGGGGAAGCGTTCTGATCCTCGGCAAGGGGCCGGCATACCGCGAGGAGGTCGAGGAGGCCGAAAAGAGGCTTGGCAGCAGGTACAAGGACCTCAATATCGAAACCATCGCATTACGCCTGCCGCAGGCGGACATGGAGAGATACTTCGTAAGGGTCACCCTGTGAGCCTGCCGGTCCGCACCGGGGTCACCGTTTTATCGCTCCCCTGATCCTTGCAACATGCTCCACGTCCTTGTCGCCTCTTCCCGAGAGGTTGACTATGATGACCCTGTCCTTAGAGAGTGCAGGGGCGAGCTTTACCACTTCTGCAATTGCGTGTGCAGACTCGAGGGCCGGAATGATACCCTCTGTCTTCGCGAGCAGCTCGAATGCCTCGAGGGCTTCTTCATCCGTGGCATACGTGTACTCCGCCCTGCCCGCCTCCTTCAGAAATGCGTGCTCCGGACCGACGGATGCATAGTCCAGGCCGGCAGATACAGAGTGGGTGCCGAGGACGTTGCCGTCCTCATCCTGGAGGAGGTAGCTCTTGCACCCCTGGAAGACCCCGACCGAACCTCCTGCAAACCTCGCTGCATGGAGGCCGCTCCCGATCCCCTTGCCCCCGGCTTCAACTCCGATCAGCCTCACATCATCCCTCAGAAAGGCATGAAAAAGCCCCATTGCATTGCTGCCGCCTCCCACACAGGCGATCAGGCAGTCGGGCAGCCTGCCCTCGGCCTTCAGAATCTGCCGCCTTGCCTCCCGCCCAATGACGGACTGGAACATCCTGACCATCGTGGGGTATGGATGCGGACCGAAGACCGTCCCCAGCACATAGTGAGTGGTCCGCACATTGGTCGTCCAGTCCCTCAACGCCTCGTTTATTGCATCCTTCAGCGTCCTTGAGCCGAGCGACACCTCTGAAACCTCTGCACCGAGCAGCCTCATCCTGAATACGTTGAGGGCCTGACGCTCCATGTCTTCCGCCCCCATGTAGATCTCACACTTCAACCCGACAAGTGCAGCACCCGTTGCAGTGGCCACGCCATGCTGCCCCGCACCTGTCTCGGCAATGAGCCTCTCCTTCCCCATCCTCTTTGCAAGGAGCGCCTGTCCGAGGGCATTGTTGATCTTGTGGGCGCCTGTATGGGTAAGGTCCTCTCTCTTCAGGTATATCCTCGCACCACCGAGGTGCCGCGTCAGCCTCGACGCAAAGTACAGAGGCGTGGGCCGGCCGACATAGTCACGCAGAAGACTGCCGAACTCCTCCTTGAACCCCTTCTCTCTCGTCACCGTCCGGACCGCCCTCTCCAGTTCCTCGAGGGCCGGAATGAGGGTCTCGGGGACGAACCTCCCGCCATACGGGCCGAAATACCGTTTCATCCAAAACTCCTATACAAGACGGATTTGTCGTGGATCTTTATTTAAGCATAAATCTGACGTATTTTACAAAATATGCTATAATTTAATGTAAAGCCGTACTTCAACGGAGGTATTCGAAGAGAGTGAGAGCGGTTGTCACCATAACGGTCTCGTTGATGGCCTTTTCGGTATTGCTGCTGTCGGGCAGGGAGTTCGTACGCACACACGGCAGTAATATCGAGATAATCTACAAGGATCTTACATCCGTAGACGAGATCCGCACCACGGAGCTTGACTGTGATGCGGTAAAGCCCGTGGTCTACAGGTCCGTGGTCTCTCTCGAGGGGCTCGGCACCGAGGAGAGGAAAGAGGCATTCGTCAAGATCGTGCTCCCTTCCATCCTGATCGCGGTAAACGAGATCAAGAGAGAGCGTAGGGAACTTCTCCGGATAGAGGATAAACTCTCGAAGGGTATCGCCCTGAAAGACGGTGAGCTGTCCCTGCTGAGCGGACTGTCGGAAAAATACCGTACGGACAACATAAAAGAGCTGCTCTCGCGGCTCAACACGCACCCGCCGAGCATAATACTCGCCCAGGCCGCCCTTGAGAGCGGGTGGGGCAGCTCGAGGTTCTTCGAAGAAGGCAACAACATCTTCGGCACCTGGACGTTCGGCAACAGTCCCGGCATAAAGGCCGTCAAGTCGGAAGCCCGGCTGTCGAGGTACGACTCGACCCTGGAGGCGGTCGAGGACTATCTCTTCAACATAAACGTGGGTTGGGCATACAAGGACTTCAGGGAAAAGCGCACGGACACATCCCGTTCCCTGCAGCTTATCAAATACCTCGACAACTACTCCATTCTGAGGGAGGAGTACGTGCGGAGGCTGAACAACATCATACGGAGCACTGATCTTGAGATTTACGATACCTGTCGTATTGATCCTGCTTTCATTCATTAGACCGCTGCCTGCCGACGCAGAAAGCGGCTATGCCGTCATTCTTCTCTACCACAAATTCGACGAACCCGGAAGCCCGAGCACGTCCATATCCACTGAAGAGTTCGAGGCCCAGCTCAAATACCTCAAGGACAACCGTTACAATGTCATGGGGCTTCCACGGCTCGTTGCGCTCGTCAGGAAAGGAAGGGATATTCCGCCGAAAACAGTGGCCTTGACGATCGATGACGGGTACGGATCCGTCTATAGGCATGCCTTCCCCCTCCTGAAAAAATACGGATTCCCATTTACCGTCTTTCTGTACATGGAAGCGATAGGCAGATACCCTGACTTCCTGACGATCGAGGAGCTACGGGACATGATGAGATACGAAAAGGCGACCTTCGGCAACCACTCCTATTCCCACCGCAGACTCGCACGGTGGCCGGCGGGGATGTCCCGAAAAGAGTACATGAAACGCCTCGAATCCGACCTCGCGCAGAGCGAGGAACGTTTCAGGAAGATCCTCGGATTCGATGCCGAACTGTATGCATTTCCGTATGGAGAGTACAACCGGGAGCTCGTCGGGTTGATAAAGAGAAGGGGCTACGCGGCTGCATTCACGCAGGACCCGGCAAGTACGGGAGGATTCTCGGATCCCTACCTGCTGCCACGATATGCATCAGTGGGCAGCTGGGCGCAGATGGACAAGTTCAGGGATTTCCTGACTACGGAACCCCTGAATGTCGATCATGCATATCCTCCCTATGGCCTCCTCGACGAAAACCCGCCGGGCAGGATAGAGGGGAGAATCTCGGAGATCAGGACGTATAAGAACCTGGGAATCTATGTCTCGGAGCTTGGTTGGTTGCGGCCTGAGATCGACATCGACAAAGGAACGCTGAAGGTAGAGGTCAAGGAGAGGCTGAGGAGGCCGGTCAACCGCATAGGGTTCACGGGAGTAAACCATGAGACCGGCAGAAAAGCAACCTATTTCTACATGATTATACTGAGGTGAGTCTCTCCATCAAGCCTCAGGTGGCATATGCAGGGAGGGGCTCAATGCATCTCGCCCGTATCGCCGAAGCCTCTCAGGTAAGCCCCCAGGTTGGTACCGCATTTCGGGCAGTAGTTGACGTATATGTTATGGACCTCTCCCGTTGAATCATACCACTGGAGCGCCTCCAGGCCGGTCTCGACTATCAGTCTGCAACACCAGCTCAGGTCACTGAGCTTCTTCTCTTCCAGTTCAACCCACCACTTTGTTGTCTCGGGGTCTCCGCTTCTGTCTTTTTCATTGTCACTCATATCGATTCCCCCCTTTCCGGTCAAGAGGTTACACACACCTTGGTTCAGCCTGCATTCACCGACTGTTGGTTGATCCTAATGATTTTATCGGTTCTTTCTGTAAAAACTTTAATTTGCAAGCATGACGGCCGTCGATCGGGAGGGATGAGGGGAAGCAAAAACAACAAAAAAGAGGATATGAGAGTCACTCATATCCTCTTTAAAATTCAAGTCCGGCGGCGTCCTACTTTCCCACGACCTCTCGGTCGCAGTATCATCGGCCCTGGCGGTCTTAACTTCCGTGTTCGGGATGGGAACGGGTGTTTCCCCGCCGGCATAGCCACCGGAAAACTTTCTCTTTTGTCTTTATGATAGAACTTACGGACCTAAAAAATCAAGCCTTTGACAACGGGGGGGTACTGGGGGAAAGAGGAGCAGGTCAAGCCGCACGGTCTATTAGTACTGGTAAGCTGAACGGGTCACCCCGCTTA
>JAADGG010000008.1 GCA_013152485.1 Nitrospirota bacterium
CGAGCGTGCCGAGCGTCCTGGTGAACTTTGCGATGGCCGTCTTCTGGAGAAGGACCCCGAAGACGGGGAGCCGCAGCAGTATCTTGTCCGTTATGTATTTCCCCTTCTCCGTCCTCCTTATCTGCACTATGAATACAGCCAGTGCCACGATCGAACCGAGCACGACGATCCCTCCCACTCCGCTAAGGAAGTCGCTCATGGCCACAACTATCCTTGTAGGCAGCGGGAGCGTGCCTCCAAGCTGTGAGAACATCTGAGTGAAGGTGGGAACAACGTAGATCATTATGACGGCAATGACGAGCACAGCAATAGCCGTGACCACTGCCGGGTAAATCATCGCCCCCTTCACCTTCTTCTTCAGTTTCATCGCCTTCTCGATGTAGGCGGCGAGCCTGTTCAGGATCGTATCCATTATGCCGCCGGACTCACCTGCAGCAACCATGTTTACATACAACTGAAGACGCGCGGATGCTTCCGCAGGGCATCGGCATAGGTGGATCCGGCTTCGACGTCGACCTTCACCTGGGAGATCGTCTTTGCAAGCATCTTGTTCTCGACCTGGGTGGAAAGTATGTCAAGGGCCTGAACAAGCGGCAGGCCCGCATCTATCATGGTTGCAAACTGCCTGGTGAAGACAACGAGGTCCTTGTCACTGATGCCGCCTATCTGAAAACTGAGACCTCCTCCCTTCTTCTTCTCGGCAACAGCGGTCGGAACGAGGTTCTTGCTCCTCAGCTTTGCGATCACCTCTTCCTTTGAAGAGGCGACCATCTCTCCCGACTCGATTATGCCTTTCGGGTTCTTACCGGACCATTGAAAGACTGTAGCCACCGTACCCCTCCTTCAAACAAACAATTATTCAACAGAGTGTACTTCAACGCAGAGTTCCTCCTTTCTTGCCTGCCATAGGCCTCTCCTGCGACGTATAGCCGCCCTTCTGCATCATCGTTATAAGCTCTTCAGGGACTGTAGAGCGCGCAAGCGCATCCTCGTAACTTATATGTCCCTTTACATAAAGCTCGTACAGAGACTGGTTCATCGTCTGCATGCCGAACTTTGCCTGGCCGGTCTGCATCATTGAATATACCTGGTGTACCTTGTCTTCCCTTATCAGGTTTCTTATGGCAGGAGTCGGGATCAGTATCTCCACTGCAAGCACCCTTCCCCGGCCGTCTTTCCTGGGGATGAGCTGCTGGGCTATGATCCCCTCCAGCACGAAGGAGAGCTGCACCCTCACCTGGTCCTGCTGATGGGGGGGGAAGACGTCTATGATCCTGTTTATCGTCTGGGCAGCCGAATTGGTATGGAGGGTGGCAAGCGTCATATGCCCTGTCTCGGCAACCCTCAGGGCCGACGAGATGGTCTCGAGGTCCCTCATCTCCCCGATCAGTACGACATCGGGGTCCTGCCTCAGTATATACCGGAGGGCATCATGAAAGGTCGCGGTATCGGATGTCACCTCCCGCTGGTTGACGAGGCACTTCTTGTGAGGGTGAAGATACTCTATGGGATCCTCGATGGTTATTATGTGTTCGTGCCTTTCGGAGTTTATCCTGTCTATCATTGCGGCAAGGGTCGTGGTCTTACCGGACCCCGTAGGACCTGTAACGAGTATGAGGCCGGTGGACTTCTTCACCAGCTCGTTTATCACCTCGGGCAGCCCCAGTTCCTGGAAGGTCTTTATGTTGAAGGGAATGGTCCTGAAGGCACCCGCCACTGCACCCCTCTGCATGAATATGTTGGCCCTGAACCTGCTGACCCCCTTCACGCCGAAAGAGAGGTCGAGTTCGTTGTGTTCTTCGAACCTGTGCTTCTGGGCATCCGTCAGCACGCTGTAACACAGGGTCTTTGTCTCTGCAGGGGTCAAAGGAGGATGATCAATAGGGGCGAGTTTGCCGTCGATTCTCAGCCTCGGCGGACTGCCGGTGGTTATGTGCAGGTCCGACGCCCCCTGCTCGATCAAGGTCTTCAGAAAGTCATACAGTGTAGCCATAGCAAACCATCTCCTTCTTCCTTACGTATTTGTGCCGTATGTCCGCGGAACAGGCAATCCTCGCGTCAATCACCGAAGGTAACCCTCAACACCTCTTCAATACTTGTGATCCCGGCTTTTATCTTGTTCAGACCGCTCCGTCTGAGTGTCTTCATTCCAAGCCTTATGGCAAGCTTCTTCAACTCCTGAGCAGAGGCACCCTCGAGGATCAGTTCCTTTATCTCATCCTTGACAGGCATAACCTCATAGAGCGCCACCCTGCCCTTGTAGCCTGAGTTGTTGCACTCGGGACAGCCCTTCCCCTTGAAGACCTTGACGTCCTTTACCTCCTCTTCTGTAAAGCCGAGCTTCAGCAGTGCCGACTCCGAGATCTTCTCCTCGACCTTGCATTGCGTGCAGATCTTCCTTGCAAGCCTCTGGGCGAGCATCAGGATCACCGAAGAGGATACGAGAAACGGCTCGATCCCCATATTCAGAAGCCTTGTTATGGTGCTCGGCGCATCATTGGTGTGCAGGGTGCTCAGGACGAGGTGTCCTGTCAGTGCCGCCTTGACGGCTATCTCCGCGGTCTCGAAGTCACGGATCTCACCAACCATTATAATGTCGGGGTCCTGCCTCAGGAATGACCTGAGGGCAGAGGCGAACGTAAGGCCTATGTCCTCTTTTATCTGCACCTGGTTTATGCCGTGGAAGTTGTACTCGACCGGGTCTTCGGCCGTCATTATGTTGTCTCCGGGTTTGTTCAGGTGGTTCAGCGCCGAATAGAGGCTCGTCGTCTTACCACTTCCCGTCGGACCCGTAACGAGCACCATTCCGTAGGGCTTCTCTATGGCCTCCATGAAGTCCTTAAGCTGGTCGTCCTCGAAACCGAGCTTGGTCATGTCGACCTGGAGATTCGATTTGTCGAGAATCCTCAGAACGGTCTTCTCACCGAACAGGCACGGCAGGGTGGAGACACGGAAGTCTATCTCCTTCTTCTTGCCGAGCTTCAACTTGATACGGCCGTCCTGGGGCAGACGCCTCTCTGCGATGTCGAGTTTAGACATGATCTTCACCCTCGACGTAAGGGCGTTCTTTATCTTTATCGGAAGGTTCATGACCGAGTACAGGACTCCGTCGATCCTGTACCTCACCCTCAGGGACTTCTCGTACGGCTCTATATGTATATCACTTGCACCCGCCTTTATGGCGTTTACGAATATCCCGTTTACGAGCTTTACGATCGGGGCCTCGACCTCCCTGACGACTTCCTCGTCCTCCTTCTCGTCGACCGCCTCGATGGTGTCAAGGGCGCTGCCGACGATCTTGTCGAACTCCTCCACGTCGAGTGTAGGAGACTCCTCCGAGGCGAGATCGTCCTCTTCCTCGTCCATGTCCATATCCGTCTCGGCAAAGGTCAGGTCATGACTCTGGAGTATGGGCGAGGATGCCGACGCCCTGCTCTTTATGAGGTCGCTCCCCTTTCCTGCATAGTACTTCGCTATGGCCTGCGTAATGGACTCCTCGGTGGCAACGACCACTTCGACGTTGTATCCCGTCATGAACTTGATGTCGTCGATCGCGAATATGTTCGAAGGGTCAGCCATTGCAACGGTCAGGGTGGCACCGACCCGCGCAACCGGTATTATGAGGTATTTCTTTGCCATCTCGGCCGGAATCAGTTTAAGCACGGACGGCGCGATGTTATAGTCGGCGAGGTTTATCGACGGCACGCCGAACTGCTTGCTGAGAAAGGAGACGAGCTGCTCTGACGTGAGATAACCGAGCTTTACAAGTTTGGACCCGAGCCTTCCACCCTCTTTCTTCTGTAGGTTAAGGGCCTCCTGTAACTGGTCCTCTGTCACCAAGTTAGCAGCGAGTAAGAGTTGTCCGATCTTTGCAGCCATTAGAAATAAAATAACATAAATTCAAATAAAATGGAAGGGGGGGGTGGATTGCAGGAGTGTTCGGAGTCTTTGAAATTGCAAAATATACGCCCCGGTAGTATCATTAGAATTATGGGGATCATCGTGTCCGTGGAGGGGAGCACGGTAGACGTCGAATTTCCTGTTGACAACCTGCCGGCAATCAACGAAGCGCTGCACATCGAGGGCGACAGCAGGCTGGTGCTCGAGGTCCACAGGCACCTGAACTCGTCGACGGCAAGATGCATAGCCCTCTGTGCCACATTCGGACTCAAGAGGAACATGAAAGTGGAAAGGACCTTCAAGCCCCTTGCAGTACCTGTCGGGAGGAAAACCCTCGGAAGGATCGTCAATGTGCTCGGGACCGCCATCGACGGCCTCGGACACATCGAGACCGACCTTGCATATCCCATCCACAGGCCGTCTCCCCGGCTGTCCGCTCAGTCTACGCGGACAGAGGTCTACGAAACCGGCATAAAAATGATAGACCTGCTCGCCCCGTTTGTCAAGGGCGGCAAGGTGGGCCTCTTCGGAGGCGCCGGGGTCGGAAAGACGGTCCTCCTCATAGAGTTCATATACAAGGCCATACGGGTACACTCCGGGGTCTCGATATTCGCCGGCGTGGGAGAGAGGGTGCGGGAGGGGCACGAGCTGTACGAGGAGATGAAGCGGATGGGGGTGCTCGACAATTCCGCCCTCGTCATCGGGCAGATGAACGAAGTGCCCGGGGTGAGATTCAGGGTGGCCCTGACAGCCCTCAGTATCGCCGAATACTTCAGGGACACTGAAAAAAAGGACGTGCTCCTCCTCATAGACAACATCTACAGGTTCGTCCAGGCCGGCTCGGAGCTTTCAACCCTCCTGGGCAGGATGCCTTCAAGGGTCGGTTATCAGCCGACACTCTCTTCCGAGCTCGCCGAGCTCGAAGAGCGTATAACATCCACGGAGTCCGGCTCGATCACGGCGGTCCAGGCGATCTACGTGCCTGCCGACGACATTACGGATCCGGCGGTCACAGCCGTGATGCCCCACCTCGACACAACGGTCATACTGTCGAGGGACATTGCCGCCAAGGGCATCTACCCGGCGGTTGACGCCCTGCAGTCGAGGTCGAAGATGCTCGATCCCGATGTCGTGGGCTACAGCCACTACGATGTGGCGCAGCAGGTGAGGGAGACACTTGCAAGATACAACGAGCTGCAGGACATCATAGCGATGCTCGGCATAGAGGAGCTGTCAGCGGAGGACAGGCTGACCGTGACGAGGGCGAGAAAGATCGAGAGGTTCCTCACCCAACCGTTCTTCCTCACGGAGTCCTTTACCGGACGGAAGGGAAGGCACGTGGCCTTGCGCGATACGATAAAAGGCTGCAAGGATATACTTTCCGGAGCATATGACGACGTAGACGAACAGGCGTTCTACATGATCGGCGGGATCGACGAGGTGACGAGGCAGTGAAGACCTTCAGGTTCAGGGTGATCACACCGGTGAGCATAGTGCTCGACAGGGAGATAAGTTTCCTGAGGGCAGAGGACTCGACCGGCAGTTTCGGCATATTGCCGCACCACACGGAGTTCATCACCGTGCTCGTCCCCTCGGTGGTGATCCACAGGACCGGTGACATCGAGGGATATATCGCAGTAAACGGCGGCATCTTCAGGTTCGTCTCCAACACCGCAACCCTCAGCACGAGAACCGCTGTCGTGGGTGACTCGCTCGAAGACCTTACCACCGTGATCAAAGAAAAGTTCACCTCCATGGAAGAGCGGGAAAGATCCCTCTACATGTCACTGAAACAGATGCAGCAATCATTCCTGAAGAGGATAGCCGATATTGAACGTGAATCCTGACAGAAAGGAAGAGGCGGAAACCAGGGAGGAGGAGAGGTTTCTCGCAAGGGTGGCGGCCCATTCCAGGCTCCTCGACAGGTTCAGGGGAAAGGGCATCTTCTGGCAATCGGTCGCAGCACTTGGAGTGGTGGGCTGGATGATCGTGCTTCCGGCCGTGGCCGGCACGTTTCTCGGAAGGTTTCTCGACCGCAGGTTCGCAGACTCCGGCAGTGTCTCATGGACGATAACATTCATGCTCCTCGGCCTCGCCCTGGGCATATATTCGGTATGGCGGTTCCTCTTCCACGGGAAACATCAATGAACAGGGCCTGAAGAGAGGAGCTTTCCTATCTCATCCATTATGACCGAGTGTGATATCCCACCGTGCAGAAACGGACTGCCGTTTATGAGTATAACCGGGAGGGTTATCAGTCCATGACTCAGCATCTCCCGTATCTCGACAAACCGTCCCTCGTCCTCGAGAAACAGGTCTATGTACTCTACATGGACCATGCTCGGGTAATGGAAGTCGAGCGAATTCTGAAGTTCCTCGGCGATCGCCTGATTGTTCACGGCCTCGTCAATGGATGATTCGCTGAAGAGCACATCCTCGAAGGGATTATCCAGTATCTGTATGTATATCCTCTGTAACATAATTTATATATCAGCGGGCTCCGCCCTCAGGACCGGCGACTCCCTTGCCGTCCCGTTATGTCGACCAGTTCGTTGTCGATCAGTCTTGCCCTGCCTATCCTCACCGCAGCTGCCAGCAAGACCGTACCCTTATCATATATAGTAACATCCCTGGAGCATATATCTTCAAGTGTCTCCGGATCGAAGACGGAAGCGTACTCGACCTCGTCAACGAGAGGCTCTGCCGACAGACAGCCCTCCATGAGGACTCTTGCCTCAGCGAAGGTTCCGTTTGCCGAAAGCACCTCCTCCTTCGCCCTGCACAGGGCCTTGTAGATCACGGCAGCAGCCTTCCGCTCCCGGGGTGACAGGTAAGTGTTTCTCGAGCTCATTGCAAGGCCGTCCGGTTCCCTTACCGTGGGACAGACGACAGTCTCGGTATCGATATCGAGGTCTCTCACCAGCTGCCTTATGATCAACGCCTGCTGGTAATCCTTTCGTCCGAAATAGGCCCTCGCCGGCCTGACGATATTCAGCAGCTTCGTTACAACCGTCGCCACCCCCCTGAAGTGACCGGGCCTGAAACGCCCGCACAGCCTGTCCGAGAGGTGCTCGACCTCGACATACGTGGCGAACCCCTCGGGGTACATCTCTTCAACTCCGGGCATGAAGAGGATATCCACACCGGCCTCTGCCAGCTTGGCGACATCGTCCTCCGTATCCCTCGGATAACGGTTGAAGTCCTCGGACGGCCCGAACTGGATGGGGTTGACGAAGATGCTGACAACCGAGACGTCATTCTCCTCCCTGCACCTCTGAACGAGGCTCATGTGACCATCGTGGAGCGCCCCCATGGTAGGGACAAAGCCTATGGAGTGTCCCCTCTGAAGATACTCCCTCACGGTCTGCTGCATTACCCTCGGGTTTCTTATTGTTTCCAATCCTGCTCCTCCTCAACGGCCTCGATGAGGGCTTCTACCAGGTCCTCTTCCTTCACTCTCCTTATGATCCTTCCCTTTCTGAACACTATCCCCTCTCCCCTCCCTCCGGCTATCCCGAAATCAGCCTCTCGGGCCTCGCCCGGACCGTTGACGACACAGCCCATGACCGCAACCGTGATGGGAGTGGGCCTCTCCTTCAGGGTCTTGTGCACCCGCTTTGCAATCCTTATGATGTCGAGGTTGCATCTGCCGCACGTAGGGCATGAAATTATGTTTACACCCCGCTGCCTCAGACCGAGGGAGTTGAGGATCTCATAGGCGACCTCCACCTCCAGGCGGGGCGGCGCGGTCAGTGAGACCCGGATCGTATCCCCTATTCCCTCGTTGAGCAGTATGCCGATGCCTGCAGCACTCTTGACGATACCCACGGGCGGAGGCCCGGCCTCGGTGATCCCTACATGGAGCGGATAGTCGAACCGCTCTGAAAAAGCCCGGTATGCATCAACAGTCAGAGGCACGTCCGAGCCCTTCAGCGAGACCTTGATAAGCGTGAAACCGAGATCCTCGAGTATCGATATGTGCCTGGCGGCACTCTCGACGAGCGCCTCCGGAACCGGATGTCCGTACTTCCTGAGTATGTCCTTTTCGAGGGAGCCGGAGTTCACCCCGATCCTGATTGGAACGCCGTGCTCCGCGGCAGCACTGACGACCTCCTTCACCTTCCACTTTGCACCGATATTGCCGGGGTTTATCCTCAAGCCGTCCACCCCCTGACGGATGGACTCGAGGGCGAGCCTCCAGTCGAAGTGTATATCCGCTATGACCGGGATCCGCACCCGTCCCTTTATACTGCCGATGGCCCTTGCAGCCTCCTGCCCCGGCACCGCCAGCCGGATGATCTCGCAGCCGGCCCGCTCAAGGCCCCTAATCTGCCGCACCGTCGCCCTTACGTCACAGGTGTCGGTCTTCGTCATGGACTGGACGGCAACGGGAGAATCCCCTCCGACAGGGACCCGGCCCACGAATATCTTTCTCGTCCTCCTGCGCTCTATCATAACATGTACGCGATCACCGGATGCATCACTCAGCCTGCCTCTTCGCCCTGTACAGCCTGACCGCCTCCCTGTGTTCGGCCTCGGTCGTGGAGAAGCGGTGTCTGCCGTTGTTTTCGGAGACAAAGAACAGGTACGGCACGTCAGCAGGATAGAGGGCCGCCCTGACGGACTTCAAACCCGGCGAGGAGATCGGGCCTGCAGGAAGTCCGCTCATGGTATACGTGTTGTAAGGCGACTCTCTCCTCAGGTCGTTCAGCGTGACGGCCTCGGAGGAGTCCTTGAAGCCGTAGATGCTCGTCGGGTCTGCCTGAAGAGGCATGCCCCTCTTCAGCCTGTTGTGGAACACCGCCGAGATGAGCGGCCGTTCATCATCGACCACGGCCTCCTTCTCGATTATGGACGCAAGGGTCAGCACCTCCCTCTCCGACATCCCGAGTTCGTCAGCCCTTGCCTTCATCGCGGGGCTGAAACGCCTCCTCATCTCGGCAACCATCGCCCTGAGCACATCCTCGGGAGACATCCCCCGGGGAAAACTGTACGTTTCGGGGAATATGTATCCCTCGATCGAGGGTGCGTCGATCTTCATACTGTCGAGAAACTCCCTGTCGTATGCGAGGCGGAAGAATTCCTCCTCCGCAACTATGCCGGCCTCGTCCAGCCGTCTTGCAATCTGCCATATGTTGTACCCCTCCGGGATGGTCACCTTCAGCACCTCGACCCGTCCCGACACGAGCGCACCGATCACCCCGAGCGGCGACACAGAGCCGCTGAACTCGTAGAATCCGCTCTTTATCTCCCTGTCTATACCGGTTGTCTTGCCGATGATGCGGATGATATTCTCGTCCCTCAGCAGGCCTTCCTTCTTGAGCAGGGCTACAGCCTCGGAAAAGGTCATTCCCTTCTTCACGTATATGCTTACGGGCTCCTTCAATCCGAGCGGAAGCAGGACGTTCAGGGATGCATAGATGACGAAGGCCGATATCGAGAGAAGGGTGCATACGGCAATGGAGTTCTTCAGCCTCGTGTACATGTGTATAGGATACCACAGGGAGGCCCCCGGTGTATAAAAAGAGACAGGGGCTGTTCAGCCCCTGTCTCTCTATCAAGATCCCCTGAGAGACCCTTTAGTACATATCCATTCCACCGCCTGGCATACCTGCCGGCATCTTCTCTTCCTTCTCCGGTATCTCGGTCACCATCACCTCGGTGGTCAGCATCAGGGATGCCACTGAAGCGGCATTCTGCAACGCCGTCCTCGTCACCTTGGTCGGATCGATGATCCCTGCCTCGATCATGTCCGTGAACTTCTCGCTCTGGGCGTCGAAGCCGTAGTTCTTCTCCTTTGAATCCTTGACCTTTTCAACGATTATGGCTCCCTCCAGACCGGCATTGGCCACGATCTGCTTGATCGGCTCCTCGAGGGCCTTACGGACTATGCTCACTCCGACCTGCTGATCGCCTTCGAGGTTGAGAGAGTCGATTGCAGGGATGCACCTCAGGAGAGCCACGCCGCCGCCGGGAATGATCCCCTCTTCGACAGCCGCCCTCGTTGCATGAAGGGCATCCTCGACCCTCGCCTTCTTCTCTTTCATCTCGGTCTCGGTCGCAGCACCGACGTTGATGACGGCGACACCGCCGGCCAGCTTTGCAAGACGCTCCTGGAGCTTCTCCCTGTCGTAATCCGACGTGGTCTCTTCCATCTGTGTCTTTATCTGCTTGATACGGCCCTGGATGCTGGCGGTATCTCCGGCACCCTCGACAATGGTGGTATTCTCCTTGTCGACGGATATCTTCTTTGCACGACCGAGGTCGCTTATCTTGACGTTTTCGAGCTTCATGCCGATATCCTCGGAGATCACGGTTCCGCCCGTAAGGATCGCGATGTCCTCGAGCATCGCCTTCCTCCTGTCACCAAAGCCGGGAGCCTTGACAGCGCAGATCTGCAACGTGCCCCTCAGCTTGTTGACAACGAGGGTTGCAAGGGCCTCTCCCTCGACGTCCTCGGCAAGGATGAGCAACGGCTTGCCCATCTTCGCGATCTGCTCGAGCAGGGGGATGAGGTCGCGCATGCTCGATATCTTCTTGTCGTGAATCAGGATGTAGGCATCCTCAAGGTTGCACTCCATCCTCTCGGGATCCGTTATGAAGTAAGGAGAGATATAGCCCCTGTCGAACTGCATGCCCTCGACGATGTCGAGCGTCGTCGCCATGCTCTTCGCCTCTTCAACCGTGATGACACCGTCCTTGCCCACCTTGTCCATTGCATCAGCGATGAGCTCGCCGATGGATGGATCGTTGTTTGCGGAGATCGTGCCTACCTGGGCTATCTCCTTCTTGTCCTGGACGGGCTTGCTCATCTTCTTCAACTCTTCCACCGCCGCCTCAACAGCCTTCTCGATACCCCTCTTGAGGTCCATCGGGTTCGAACCAGCGGTGACGTTCTTCATTCCCTCCCTGTAGAGGGCATAGGCGATGACTGTTGCAGTCGTTGTTCCGTCGCCCGCAGCGTCAGAGGTCTTTGAAGCAACCTCCCTGACGAGCTGAGCCCCCATGTTCTCGAACGGGTCCTTCAGTTCGATCTCCTTGGCAACCGTCACACCGTCCTTCGTGATGTTCGGAGCTCCGAACTTCCTGTCGATGATCACGTTCCTTCCCTTCGGGCCCAGCGTAGCCTTTACAGCATCCGTGAGCGTCGTAACACCCTTGAGGATGGCATGTCTTGCCTCCTCGTCAAAAAACAACTGTTTTGCTGCCATACACTCGTCCTCCTTTAATTTTTGGATAATTCTGACTGATCCGAAACATCCTGAAAGCCGGGTCGGGTCTCATGCCCCGTTTACTCGACTATGCCGAGGATATCCTCCTCCTTGAGGATCAGATACTCCGAGCCGTTCATCTTCACTTTCGAGCCCGAGTACCTGTCGAACATCACTTCATCCCCGATCTTGACCTCCTTGACTTCCGAGCCGATCGCCTCGATCTTGCCCCTCTGGGGCTTCTCCTTAGCGGTCTCCGGCACGTAGATTCCGCCTGGAGTCTTCTCGACATCCTCAGTGTAAGAGATGAATACCCGGTCTTTTAATGGTTTGAACTTCATGGACACCTCTCCTTTCTCTTGATGTTTTTTTGATTTTCAGAGGCTTCGCCTCGCCTTGTCACTCTCGCTGATCCGCAACCCCCTCTCCCCCTCCTGAGAGGCTGCAGCCTGTTAGCACTCACCGCTATCGAGTGCTAATATACTCGGTTTAGAGCGCAATAGGCAAGGGCACATAATTCGGCATATTTCTCGTAAAAGGCAAAAAACTTGAAATTATGCAAAAAAACTCCGGGAATCGGATTTTTCAGGCCTCAGCCTCTTTTTTCTTCCTCTCTATGAACTCTTCTATCTCCTCGTTGAAGAAGTCACCCTTGTCCCTGACTTCCTGTGGAATCCTGATCTGGTAGAGCTTGAATCCCTCCGAAAGTTGAGACTTGAAGACCTCCCTGAAGTTCCCGGCCTTTACAGCATCGGTTACCATCTGGGGATTATAGATGAACAGGTCGGAGAGTACCGTGCGGACGAATCTCCTGGCGCGCTCGACACCTTCATCCGATGAGGGCCCGGCAGCAGCGGGAGGGGGAGCCGTTTCATGCTCCTCCGGCGGCGCCTGCGGTTGCTGCTCCTCGCCTTCGGGTCCGCCCAGCCACTTCTCCTTCTTCAGCCTGTTCACCTTTGCAACGAGGCTATCCTCCATTTCATGAGTCTCCACATAGTCGTCGGCTCCGTAGAGCGTGGAGGGAGGACGCCTGTATTTGGTCTCATCGTGAAGGCTGGGAACGAGTATAATACCTATATCCTCTGTCTCCTGCCTGCTCTTGAGCCTCCTGCAGACCTCGAACCCGTAAATCTTCGGCAGGGCCACGTCTATGACCGCGATGAAGGGAAGCCTGTTCAGGGCCGTCACCATGGCCTCGATCCCGTCCCTCACGGTGACGACGTCATACCCCTCTGCTCTGAGCAGGCTTTCGGCCCTTCCCGCAACAGTCTCGTCGGCATGGGCCACCATCACGAGGTTCCTGTCGATCTCGGTCGCCTTTGCAGGCGGCCGCCTGACGAGGAACACGCTGCTGCACCTGGGGCAGCGGAACCTGCTGCCCTCGGGGGATATCTTTTCGTCCTGGATCTTCAGTCTTGTTCTGCACTTAGGGCATATTACCACCATGGTTACCTCCTTCGCAGGAGACCGGGGGCTCCTGCAGCAGAATCTATTCTCTTCTTCTCTTGCCCGGCACCCAGAGATGTATTGTAAGGAGTCCGAAGATGAATCCCCCTATATGGGCAAACCATGCGACTCCTCCCTGAGATGCCAGCCCCTTGCTGACGATACCGTTTATTATCTGAATGACACCCCAGAACCCTATGACGATGAGGGCCGGAACCCTGATGATCTGTATAAAGAAGCCGATGAATACTAAAGTATGCACTCTGGCATGGGGATAAAGCAACAGGTATGCTCCCAGAATCCCTGACACGGCTCCGCTTGCTCCGATCATCGGGATCTGGGATGACGGAGACGCCAGAGAGTTTGCGTAGGCCGCGACAATACCGCTGAGCATGTAGAAGACCAGATACCTGAAGTGTCCGAGCCTGTCCTCGATATTGTTCCCGAATATCCACAGATACAGCATGTTGCCGGCAATGTGGAGCAGACCGCCGTGCATGAACATCGAGGTGAACACGGTAAGGACCGCCGGTACCGGCTGGCCGCCCCTGAAAGAGAGGAGATTCCTGGGAACGGCACCGTACTCGTATACCAGGGTCTTCATGCCCGATGGATGAAAGACCTCAACAAAGAACACCAGCGTGTTAAGGGCTATTATGGCTATGGTGAAGAACGGAAAGGTACGCGTGGGGTTTTCGTCCTTAAAGGGGATCATTACTTCTGACCTTCAGACCGTTCAGGCTCAGGAGCGCTGCCAGCACCCCCATGCCGACGGTCTCTTCCCCTTCTCTCTTTATGTGATTCACCCCGCACGAGGGACTTCCGTCTTTCAATACGGCCTCTTCTGCATTCATCATGCGGGCGAGCCTGAGCACCTCGGCAGCCCCCTTCATGAAATGCCCGGTCAGGTCCGAACCGTCTTCGGAGAGGACAACCGCCCTACCTGACAGCACGTCACGGCCGTCGCCGCTGCTGATCTCGGCCTTCGACCTCGGCGTGGGAAGACCGCCGAGCTGTTCCGGACAGACCGGTACGGCCTTGCCGGCCCTGACAAGGGCCACCACCCGTTCATCGGCCCGATTGCCGCCGTCGTACCTCGTGTTCAAGCCTGCAAGGCATGCGCTAACGATGACCATCCCGAGTCCCCGTCTCTTCTTCCGAAAAAAAGCAGAAAACCTCTCATCCGGGGTCACCACTCGTCGGCGACCCGCGCAACACCGGCCCTGTCGAGCAGGCTGACGGCATTGTTCCTGCACGCCACCCTGCATATTCCGCAACCGTAGCACTTCATCAAATCAACAGAACACTTCATCTCTTTCCCGTCATACCTCATCGCACCGAAGCAGCATCTGCGGATACACTCCCTACAGCCACTGCACTTCCCGGGATCGACGCACGCCACATACTCGCCCTTCCACATGGCCTTGCCGATCCCCAGTTCCACCTGAAACCTGTAAGCCATGCAATCCCTGTCACAGTTGCATACGGCACCTATGAACGGTGTGTTGAAGGTCCAGACGCTGTGTACCATGCCATCGGCATCGAGACGCCTTATAAAATCCCTCGCCTCGCCTGCCGAGAGCCTCTCGAACGCGCTGAAGTCAGGAACATCCTTGAATACCGGGGTCAGGTCCATGCCTATGCCGAGACAATACCACTTCTCCTTGCCGGTGGTGACCTTCCGGCATACGCAGGGCAGCCTCACGACAGAGCCGACGCTGTCGAGTATCCTCTCGATGTCCTCAACAGGCACGACCTGCCCGAAATGGATCTTCTTAAGCCGCCGTGTGACGAGCGGGTAGGCAATGAGCCTGTAGATGCGAGGAAGACGCCTCTTCCACCTGTACGCCCTCTCCACATCCACGCGGAGGGAGCTGGAAAGCCCGGACAGGAAGGCTTTGAGCCTCTCTTCGGAGTTGACCCGGTGAAAGACCTCCTCCGTATAGTTGGTGATATTCTCATACCACTTCTTTCCTTCCCCGTGTCTCGTGCAAAACTCACACATGTGTAATGCCTTCCGCCGCCCCTGCAGTCTGATGGCCCCTCATTCCTGCACAGGAGGAACCCTTTTCAGGGTATTATAATACACACGGCCCCGGCGATAAAAGAAAAAAGAGGCGGCCGGTCACCGCCGCACCCAGACACGCCGGGAAACAGCCGCAGGGAGAAGCTCCGAAAGAAAAAAAATTGAAACTCTCGCTTTTCTGTGCTATCCTTGTATACTACCGGGAGCGCTGTTCACCGGACATCCTCAACAAGCGCAGGATGTCCGACAGGCAGTGTTCGAAGCAGCAAGTGCTTCCCGGCCCGGCAAGACAGTAAAGACCGGATCATGTGGAGATTATCATGGCTGAGATCTACCATGCACTCGGACTCAACATGCATCAGCCCCCGGGAAACCTCCTGGCGTTGCACAACTCGGAAGAACGGTGGGAGGTCCGGCAGATCCTGTGGTGCTATGACAGGCCCACACGCATGCTGGAGGGATACGAGGACGTGGCGAGACTCCACATGAGCTTCTCCGGCACCCTCCTGAAGCAGCTCGAAGACCCGGCAGTGCGTGAGACCTTTCAGGACGTGGTCGACATCGGTGACTTCCTCGACCGCTACAAGCGCTCCAATATCGAGTTTACAGGAACCGGCCTGTACCATCCGGTTTATCCGCTGACTCCACGGGCCGACTGGGACGCCCAGACATCGTGGTGGATAGGTCTGGGCCGGCACCTCCTCGGCAGGGAACGATTCAAGGGGTTCTGGCCGCCCGAGATGGGCTTCTGCATGGAGATGATCCCCATGCTCAAACGTCATGGATACGAATACGTGATAGTCGACTCCTGGTACATAAAGCCGAAACGGAAGATGCGCTGGGAAGAACTGCGCTACAGGCCCTACATAGCGCGCTACGGCGGAGAGGAGATCGTCGTCGTCCCGCGCGACCGGGAACTCTCCGACGCACAGGAGTCCGGACTCGATCCCGGGTGGTTCCAGCACGAGATACACGAGCGGACGAAGTGGTGCGACTTTCCAGCCCTCGTGACCACGTGGACCGATGGAGAAAACGGCGGCTGGTTCCGGACCACACACGTCGAGAGCGGCTTCTGGGGGTATTTCTATCATGCCATCCTCGACAGATACAGGGAGGGAACCCTCGGGTTCACCCCGGTCCACATCAGTGAATACCTGCAGATGTATCCTCCCACGGAAGAGGTGGAGGTCCACCGTGGAGCCTGGAACACCGGAGAGCACTGGGGTGGAGACTTCACCCAGTGGACCGGCTCGCTCCTCCAGAAGAGGGGCTGGGAAGAACTGCACCGCGCCAGCGACTACTACCACGAGGTGAAAGGCGCCTTCGACAGACGTAGCAGTGCAGCAGACGACCGTGAAGAGATCCGCCAGATGATAACAGATGCATATGACCACATCCTTGCCGCAGAGACGAGCTGTAACTTCTACTGGGGGAGCAGGTGGGTACACCGTTCCTTCGACGAGATCGAACAGGCCTACCGCCTCCTCGATGCCGCCATGGCCAGGCTTCCGCAACACTGCGATGTTTGACGTGAATGAGGCAACAGAGAGGCTGGCCCTCCTCAGGGACTGGTTTTCCGGGTTCACCCGGTCGTTCTCGTTCACGAACGAAGACGACCAGAGGAATATATCCCTCAAGATCAAGCATACCCACGAGGTGTGCAAAAACATCAGACAGATCGCAACCGGTGAAACAACGGACGGGTCCAAGGTCCTGACAGCGGAAACAATAGGCCTTCTGCACGATATCGGAAGGTTTCCCCAGTATGCCAGGTTCAGGACATTCGACGACCGTATATCCGTAAACCACGGCGAGCTCGGCGCAGACATCATCTCCACCGAAGGACTCCTCCGTGATTTCCCCGGAGACGAACAGGAGGTTATCACGTATGCCGTAAGGTTTCACAACGCCTTTTCAATCCCCCCAACAGCAGACTCCCGAAAGGGTTTCTTCTTGAGACTGGTCCGAGATGCAGACAAGCTGGACATATGGAGGGTCTTCATCGAATACTACTCGGGCCCCAGGGCCGAGAGGGCATCGGCCGCAGCCATCGGATTGCCTGAACTGGACGGATATTCTGACGAGGTCCTCTATCATCTACAGAGAAGACAGGTGGTCCCGCTGTCAAAGGTGAAATCGCTGAACGACTACAAGCTCCTGCAGCTTTCGTGGATATACGACCTCCACTTCAAGTCGTCATACCGCCTGCTGCTCGAGAGGGCGTACATAGAGCGGATCACCGCTCACCTGCCCCGCACAGACGAGATCCGGAAACTCTCGGAATCACTGAAGGAGTTCGCACTCTCCAAGGGGTCACGGACCCCTTCTTCCGAGCAATAGGGGACAGGGGCACAGCCCCTCCTCTCGAGCAACCATGGGGGGCATAGCCCCCTTCTCCTGAACAAATGGGGTCACGGACCCCTTCTCCCGAGCAATAGGGGCAGGGGCACAGCCCCTCCTCTCGAGCAACCATGGGGGGCATAGCCCCCTTCTCCTGAACAAATGGGGTCACGGACCCCTTCTCCCAAGCAATAGGGGCAGGGGCACAGCCCCTCCTCTCGAGCAACCATGGGGGGGCATAGCCCCCTTCTCCTGAACAAATGGGGTCACGGACCCCTTCTCCCGAGCAATAGGGGCAGGGGCACGGCCCCTCCTCTCGAGCAACCATGGGGGCACAGCCCCTTCTCCTGAACAAATGGGGTCACGGACCCCTTCTCCCGAACAATAGGGGCAGGGGCACAGCCCCTCCTCTCGAGCAACCATGGGGGCATAGCCCCCTTCTCCTGAACAAATGGGGGGCACTGCCCCCTTCTGTCAGTGCGGGCGGAATCAATCAAGGTCACTGAAGTCCCTGCGGACGTCTTCGACCCTGTTCCTGTACGACTCAGCGTCTCCGTACTCGAGGAACTTCCTGTAGCGACTGTGGATGCTGCCTATCCTCCTGGCGTGCTTGATCGGGCACCAGTACTGTTCGGTCCTGGCGGCTATCTCCTGTACGTAGGCGACAAGGCCGTTGAAGTATCCGCAGTAGACGCAGTTCAGCTTCTCGATTGCATTGAGGTACTTGAGCTCGTGACGGTCTATCACTATGTAGTCGCCGCGTTTCACCTTCGGGATTCCGTATACGGGAAAACACACGAACTGATATGTCGAGACGAAGGAGTCCAGTATGACCGCCACAACAAGGCCCGACCAGATCAGCGGAGCCGTCAGTATGTTCAGCCATGCAGCATGGAACAGGTATGCGTAGAGCCTCGTGGCCATGGACTTGTGGTATCGCTTCGCCTTTTCTTCAAAGGTGACCTTCCTGCCGTGGATCTCGTATGAAAACTCCTTCTCCTTCTTCTGGATCTCCAGAGACAGCCTTTTTTCGAGGTTCTTTATCTCCTCGATCAGGTCCTGTATCTTTTGCATGCACCCCCCTCAAGCCGTTTATTTGCCTCCCTCCAATGTTAACACAATTAGTGTCCGGTGAAAACCTCGGCCGGTATTGACGTCAACATCCATTTGCAGGGAAGGTCCCGCAAAGAGGGGAGGGGCCCGTGCGGAAGGTCTCCGGCCGAAGGGCATGAGGACGTCCGCTGCTCACTCGGTACCGGGAGAAATACGGCGCTTATGATTTATATCATGGACCGCCTGCACCTGCATCGTGCATCATTAAGGTGCTGATACACACTTTCAGCGGAAAAGACAATACAAGTCAAAGGAGGAGTATCTATGTTTTGTTACCAGTGTGAACAGGCTTCCAACGGAACGGGTTGCGAAAAGGCGGGGGTTTGCGGAAAGACCCCTCAGGTTGCGGAACTTCAGGACTTGCTCGAGCATGCACTGAGGGGACTGGCACTCTATGCAGTCGAGGCCGGAAAACAGGGGGTGGCCATACCCGACGTGAACGCCTTCACAACCGACGCACTCTTTACGACACTCACAAACGTCAACTTCGACGGCCGGAGCATTGAAGACCTCGTCAGGAGGTGTGTAGAGCTCAGGGAGGGGCTCAAGGGCAGGATCGCAAAGACCATCGATCATGAAGCCGCCACGTTCATTCCGGCGGACGATTACGACGGCATGGTCGCACAGGCAGGCGGTGTAGGCATCATGAACCTGAGCGACGACCCTGACATCCGTTCGCTCATGCATACCACCATGTACGGCCTCAAGGGTGTCGCCGCATACGCAGTGCATGCACGCATACTCGGACAGGAGGACGACGGTGTATACGCCTTCATACACGAGGCCCTCGCAGCCATGCTGAACAGGGACCTTTCCCTGAACGACTGGGTCTCAATGGCGCTCAAGTGCGGAGAGGTCAACCTCAGGGTCATGGAACTCCTCGACGCAGCCAACACCGGCACATACGGACACCCCGAGCCCACCCAGGTTTCGCTCGGAGTGAAAAAGGGCAAGGCAATACTCGTATCCGGACATGACCTCAAGGACCTCGAAGAGATACTGAAACAGACCGAAGGCAAGGGGATAAACGTATACACACACGGCGAGATGCTCCCCTGCCACGCATATCCCGGACTCAAAAAATACGCACACCTTGCAGGTCACTACGGAACCGCCTGGCAGAACCAGCAGAAGGAGTTCTCCGAGTTTCCCGGCGCCATCGTCATGACGACAAACTGCCTCCAGAAACCCCTCGATACATACGGGGCCAACCTCTTCACGTCAGGCCCTGTACGGTTCCCCGGCACACCCCATATAGAAGGTCACGACTTTTCACCCGTCATTGAGCGGGCTCTCGAGCTGCCGGGGTTCGATGCCGACGCACCCGGCAAGACGGTGATGACGGGTTTTGCCAGGAACGCGGTGATGGGGGTTGCAGGAACGGTCGTGGAGGCCGTAAAGAACAAGGCCATACGTCACTTCTTCCTGGTTGCAGGCTGTGACGGTGCAAAACCGGGCAGGAATTACTACACCGAGTTCGTCGAGAAGGTCCCCTCGGACTGCGTGGTGCTGACGCTCGCTTGCGGCAAGTTCCGCTTCTTTGACAAGGACCTGGGGGACATCGGGGGCATACCGAGGCTCCTCGACGTGGGTCAGTGCAACGACGCCTACTCAGCCATAAAGATCGCACTCGCACTCTCGGAGGCCTTCGGCGTGGAAGTAAACGATCTGCCGCTTTCGATGGTCCTGTCGTGGTATGAACAGAAGGCGGTGGCCATCCTGCTCACCCTGCTTCATCTCGGCATAAAGGACATACGGCTGGGGCCGTCACTGCCGGCATTCATCACACCCAACGTGCTCAAGGTCCTTGTGGACAACTACGACATCAAACCGATCAGCACACCAGAGGAGGACCTCAGGGCGATTCTCTGCGGCGACGAGGCAGGCGATGCCGATTGCCTCAAGCTGGCTGCAGCTTCAGTCTGATATCAGGCAAACGACGGAGAGGGGCCCGAAGGCCCCTCTCTTCATTCCTCGTCCTTCCACAGTTCGGAGACCGTTCCCTCCTCACCGATCCTGAAGGCCCTGACAAAAGGGTCATGGTAAAGGGTGAACCAGGCCCCCTCGTCGGTTCCGTGCCCCAGGAGAGTTTCTTTCATCCTGATGGAGTCGAGCGGAAAATTGTCATACGCAGTAATCCAGAGGGGCTTGAGGTGGACATGGGTCGGCAGCAGGTCACCCAGGTGGAGGGCCTTCTCCCCGGCCGACTCGATCACCACTGCCTGGTGTCCCCTGGTATGCCCCCCTGTATGTACGACCCTGACACCGCCGACGACCTCCGAATCTCCCGAAACCAGTTCGAGTCTTCCGCTCTCACCAAGCAGTTCGCGGTTGATCGACCAGTACGTATGGGCCGATCTCCTGTTGGGATTCAACACGTCCTCCCATTCTGCTTCCTGAAGGATGTGCCTTGCCCTTGGAAATGTCAGCTCGAGCCCTTTCTCCGACATCATCACCACACCGCCTGCATGATCGAAATCGTAATGCGTCAGGACGACGAGGTCGATATCCTCCCTGCTCACCCCCATTGAGCGGAGCTCGTCCGGGACCCTCCATCCAGCTTCGACCCCGAAGATCTTCTTCTGCTTATCGTCGAGCTTGTTTCCAAGCCCCGTGTCTATGAGCACCAGGGACCGGGGGGTCCTGACGAGCACGGGAAAGGCGACAAGCGGGACGAGGTTCTCTTCATCACAGGGATACTTTTTCGACCAGAGCACCTTGGGCACGACGCCGAACATGGCACCGCCATCCAGGGAAAACCTGCCGCCGTCGAGCCAGAACAGCTCGACATCCCCTATCTTCAAACACCTCCTCACGCTTCCGTGTTCACGCCTCCGCAGTCCGCTGCCGGGTCTCCCTCATACCCGAGAGCCTCCTGAAGACCTCCATCCCCATCAGCTCTTCCGTGGTGTAAGGGGCCTTCTGTCTCCAGTTCGGGTATTCGTCTACGGTCGAGGGCAGGTTCTGCTGGTCCTCGGTGCCTAGGATATCGTCGAGGTTCACGGTCAGGAGCTTCGACGGTGTCATTGCAAGGTACCTGTAGACGGCGAGGCGGAGTTCCTCGGTCATCCCGGGCAGTCTCTCCGGATCGGCCTGGATCCCGGGCGGCAGCAGCCCCTCCCGTGCGAGCGCCCGCAGAAGCCTCTGTCTGTCGGCCTGCCTGTTCGACAGGTCCAGCAGATAGGCCTTCTCGTCGGGATACAGGTTGAGCGCCCTTTTCACCTCAATGTCCCTCCCCGTCCAGAAACCCGATATGGTGGGAAGGTCGTGTGTGGTAACCGAGGTGACCGCCATATCGGGATACGCCTCCGGAGGGAGAAACTCGCCTGTCGCAGGGTCCTTCTCGTAGTACAGAAGCCTGTACGACAGCATCCCGAACCTCTGCAGCGTCTCTCTCACTTCCTCGCCGACCGTGCCCAGGTCCTCGGCGATCACGACCACGCGGTTCCTCATGCTTTCGAGCGATATTATCCTGAGGAGGTCCTCGTAGGGATAGCGGACATAGAGACCGTCCTGCGGCTGGATCCCACGGGGGATCCAGTAGAGCCTGAAAAGCCCCAACGCGTGGTCTATGCGGATGGCACCGGCGTGCCCGAGGTTCTTCCTGATGATCTGTATGAAGAACTCATAGCCCTGAGCCCGGAGCCTCGCCGGGATCAAGGGAGGAAAGCCCCAGTTCTGGCCCCTCAGGCTGAAGTTGTCAGGAGGGGCCCCTACGTCGACGTCCATGGCGAAGATCCCCTGGTTGGCCCACACATCGCTGCCTTCAGCGAGTGAGCCGACGGCGAGGTCCCTGTAGAGACCGATGCACATGCCTGACTCCGCGGCCTTTGCTGATGCATTGCCGAGTTGTTCATCGATCAGCCACTGGACGTACTTGTGAAAGGTTATCTCCTTTTCGTTCCTCTCCCTGAACATCCTGACCTCATGGGAGTCAGGGCTGCGGTACTCCCTGGGCCAGTCCCTCCATCCATGAAGCCCCCTGCGGCTGAAGTGTTCGTGAAGGGCCAGAAACGTGGCGTAATCATCGAGTGCCCTCCCTTCGGAAGACACGAACGCCCTGAACCTCAGCCCCCTGTCCGTGGATGGCAGCAGGTGTTCCTCGTAAAAGAACTGAAAGGCTGCCCGCAGCAGCCTGGTCTTGAGCCTTGCGACCCCCTCGTAATCAACGAGGCCGGACCGTCTCAGCCCTTCAAGCTCCTCGCCGAACTCGGGGCTCTCCATGACAGCCCTTGCCCGCCTCGAGTTCCTGACGTCCTCGACCGCGTGAATGTCGATGTATATCATGTTGCAGTAGAGCCGGCTGAGCGGCGAGTACGGACTCACGCCCGCAGGCAGGCGGTTGGTGATACTGTGCAGGGGGTTTATTGCTACGAAATGCCCGCCCAGGCCGCCGCCCACCCATTGAAGCACCCTGCTCAGGTCCCCCAGGTCTCCGACTCCCTGGTTGCCTTCGGAACGGAGTGCATAGAGGTTTATTCCGAGCCCCCACGTCCTGCCCCCGTCAAGATCGGGGGGGATATAGGCCCTGTCAGGCGTCACTATGAGGCGCATCCGGCCGGAGAGCGTCCGCCCTGAAAGCACCACGTCAATCCGTACGTCGTAGTATCCTTCCGGCCTGTCATCCCTGTCTGCAACAGAGACCTCGACAAACCTCCTGCCCCTGAACTCCAGCACCCTCTGTTCAACGTCGGAAAGCACGGCGGTGTTGAGCTCGGTGCGGTCGTCCTCATCCGTGACGGACCACCTCAGACGTGTATCCTCGTCAACCTCGTCAGCCGGGATGCAGAGGCGTAACACGCCGGGCTGGGCGTTCACCGAGACGACCTTCACGGGTTCGATCAGCTCGCTGTATGCACTCTCCCTGAGTTCCTCTATTGCCTTCCTGATACTGCCGGGATCCCCGGTATCATAACCCATGGCCCTCAGAACGGCCGCCTTGGTCTCGAGCGGCACGGTCCTGAGTTCGTCCCAGGCATCACGATACTCTGGTATTATGCCGCAGAGTTCGGAGAGCTCATCTATGAGTTCTTGAATGTCCATCCCCCCACCGTGTATTGACGGGCTTTTCCATGAACAGGCTCAGGAACGCGTTATCTCTTCGATATTGAAGAAGAGCCTCTTGCCGAGATGGAGGAAGCCTTCCACCCATTCCCTGAGGTCCTCCCTGCCGGCCTCTGCCCGCCTCAGCACATCATGGTATACTGAGGCCAGCATATCGTGGTATATGTTCTGAGCCGTCCAGAGGTTGATCTCGACAGGGAAGAGGAAGACGACACTGAGCATCTCGTTGACCCTCTCGAGGTGCTCGGAGTCTGGAGACTCGCTGAACCTCCTCATCTCCTCTTCGAGTCTCCGCCTCAGCATCATCTCCAGCCACTTCCGGTCGAGCTCTATGTGCCACCTCTTCATCTCACCGAGCAGGAACCCGACCCTGTCCGTGTCCACCCTCGTGCCCTGCAGGGCCTGCTGGAGTTCCCTCTTCAGGGCTATCTCCGTCGCCATCATGAGGACCCCCGGGATCCTGTGGCCGAACTCCTCGAGCAGGCCCATCAGGAAGGAGTTCTTCTCGTACACACCCTCGAAGTTCTTTTCGATGTCATCGATGGTGTCGCTTATTAAGACATCGAGCAACCTCTGCTGCTCGTCCTTGAAGAGGTCCTTTATAGTATAGCGTTCGGACCCGAAATACCGCTGCACGCCCTTGTGCACTCCAGGAAGGTCCCCCCCGCTGAAAGAGGTGAAGAGATCCTCTCTTATCCTTGTGTATGACTCATCGTCAGCACGATCCGTAACAGCGCAGTTGTAGTCGTACGAGCCGAGCTGCAGGGCGGCGAAGACGAAAGTCCCCTCCTCTTCGGTTATCGAGGACGAAACCCTGAGCCTTCCCACCGCGATCTCCGTATCATCGTGCCTCAGTTTCCGATACTCCTGCCTCTCCACCCTGTAACAGTAGAGTTCGGTCTCTTCAGGGTAGTCTTCAAAGAAGGAGCTTATGGCAACATGGACCGTAGCCCTTCTGAGGTCCGCACGTGAAGGCTTCACGGCCCTCCTGTATATGTCCGCTCCGTTACCGAGTCCCTCCACGTTGCTCTTCGCCTCCGAGAGCCCCGAGAGGAACTCGTCTTCGAACCACCGCCCGGAAACCTCACCCGCCAGCTCTATCGCCCTGGCGGCATAGCGGAGAATCTGGACCGTCTCGATACCCGAAATGTCTTCAAAGAACCAGCCGCAGCTCGTATACATCAGCATGGAGTTTCTCTGCATCTCGAGGAGCCTGAAGGCGGTGACCCGCTCCAGCCTGTTCAGGGACTTCACCGCATGAGTCCTTAGAAAGGCATCCTTCACGCTCTCCGAACGCTCCAGTATCACGTCTATATAATCGTTCCTCGCCTCCCACGGATCCTTCAGGAGGCCTGAAGAGAACTCCTCGTAAACACCGGCAAGCCTGTCCCTCAGGTGATCCAGGCTGCTGCGGAGCGGGGCCCGCCATTTCTGGTTCCACTCGGGATGCCCCCCCGTGGCACAGCCGCAGTCGGAGCGCCACCTCTCGACACCGTGTGCACAGCTCCACGAGGTGTTCTCGATTATCCGCACCTCGTGGGCCGGACTGTTGATGGAGAGGTACTCGGCATAATTGGTGAGTCTCACCCCGGGGACGCTCTCGATATGATCAACCGCGTAGGCAAGGGCCATCTCCCCGAACTTGTGATGGTGCCCGTAGGTTTCTCCATCTGTGGCTATGTTGACGATGGGCGAGTGGTCTCCCGCCCCCCTTGAGACCTCGAGGAGCCGGCCTGCAAAGGCCTCTCCGCTGTTGAGCAGGTCACCGAAGGAGACCTCATGAGAGATGCCCCCGTCATAGAAGATGATATGCATTTCAGCCCCCGAGGGCAGCCTGCACAGGTAGGGCCTCGTCGTGTCTATCGAGCCGTCCGGCACGGGGGTCCACTCTTCCCAGCCCAGGGGCCTTACCGCCCCTGCCTGTCCGGGGGAAAGGACGGTGAAGCGAATGCCGTGCTCGCTCATTATCTCCAGGGTCTCTGTATCCACCGCCGCCTCCGGCAGCCACATGCCCTCGGGATGACGGCCGAACCTCTTGGTGAAGTCCCGCACGCCCCAGGCGACCTGGGCGATCTTGTCGCGTCTTTCGGCCAGAGGCATGATCATATGGTTGTATGCCTGCGCCATTGCATTGCCATGGCCTGAACGTCTCTCGATGCTCAGCCTGTCCGCCTCTATGATCTTCCCGTAGATATGCGGCGAGTGCCACTGGATCCAGCTGAGGAGCGTGGGACCGAAGTCGAAGTTTATCTTCTCGTAGTTGTTGACGATACGGACTATCCTGCCCGAGCCGTCCACTATCCTCGAAACGGCAATGGGCGCGTAGCACTCGGCGTTGACCCTCTCGTTCCAGTCATGGTACGGGTATGCAGACTCCTGGGTCTCGATCCTCTCCAGCCAGGGATTCTCCCGGGGTGGCTGATAGAAGTGCCCGTGTATGCAGACATAGCGTTCCATCCCTCAGCACCGCTCCTTTCTACGACGGATACAGTTATACTGTATTACTACGGCGGCCAAATCGTCAACCGGCGTCCCCGTGCCCCTCGACTCCTCGCCCCC
>JAADGG010000094.1 GCA_013152485.1 Nitrospirota bacterium
CCTGTCTTCTCCCCAGTCGCCACCTCCTATAACATTACCGGCCCTGACAGATGCCAGCGCCACATTGTGTGTTTTTCCGTAATCCTTTGGGTTGAAGTAGGAGTTTCTGTAAGCGGATGTGACAAGCTCAGCACATCCCTTACTTGAGCTGTACGGATCATATCCGCCCATGGGGTCTGTCTCCCTGTAACCATAAACCCACTCCCTGTTCTCATAACACTTGTCACTGGTGATATTGACCACCACCCTCACGGAATCCGTTCTCCTTACCGCTTCAAACAAGTTGACCGTACCGATGACGTTTGTCTCGTACGTGAGCCTGGGCTCCTTATACGAGAACCTTACCAACGGCTGTGCCGCCAGGTGGAAAACAAACTCAGGCTGGAAGTCCTGAAAAACGGAAACAAGCTTGCTTTCATCACGAATATCACCGGTAACATGTGTGACTTTGTCTGCAAGGCCCAATGTATCGAACATGCTCGGGTTGGTGGGAGGATCCAGTGCGTATCCCAGAACATCCGCCCCAAGCTCCCTTAACCACAAGGTCAACCATGAACCCTTGAACCCGGTATGGCCTGTAACCAAGACCTTCCTGTTTCTGTAAACCCCGTCAAAAATACCGTCCACGGCTACTCCCACACCTTCCAGTCGGCTTTACCGCTATTCCACAAGCTCTCGAGTTCCGTCTTATCCCTGAGAGTATCCATCGGTTTCCAGAAACCATGGTGTTTATATGCAACCAGCTGACCGGATTTTGCCAGGTTCTCCAGCGGTTCAAGTTCCCAGTAGGTATCATCACCCTCTATATAGTCGAAAACCTCCGGCTCCAGGACGAAGAAACCACCATTTATCCACGAACCGTCCCCCTTTGGTTTTTCCTGAAAAGTCAGCACACTGCCCTCCGTATCGAGATGCATCGCTCCGAACCTCCCCAGTGGCTGTACCGCCGTTACAGTTGCCGATCTGCCGTGTCTTTCGTGGAAACTCAAGAGACTATCAATGTTTACGTTGCCTACACCGTCTCCATATGTCAGCATAAAGCTCTCGTTGCCAATGAATTTCTGAACCCTCTTTATTCTGCCGCCCGTCATCGTATTCAGGCCTGTATCGACAAGGGTGATCTTCCATGCTTCCGCTTTGGAATCATGCACTTCCATGCTGTTTCTCTTGAGGTCGATCGTTACATCAGATTGATGCAGGAAATAGTTGGCGAAGTATTCTTTTATCATGTATCCCTTGTATCCAAGACAGATAATGAAGTCCTTGAACCCATAATGGGAGTAAATCTTCATGATGTGCCACAAGATGGGCTTTCCGCCTATCTCCACCATTGGTTTCGGCTTTATTATAGTCTCTTCACTGAGACGGGTGCCGAGCCCCCCCGCTAATATTACAACCTTCATGGTCCAACTCTTCCAGTTTGTGAGTGCTTTGATATGCGATCGTCCATAAGATGATCGTTACGGCAAAACAGCTCTCTTCTCAGGAAAACATACGCTTGTGCAGCAAATCCATTAGATACAGGAGCAGAAACTGCCAGCCTCCGGCAAACGAACAAGCTACCGCCGGGCTCAATACAATTGTTGGGCCTGTTTTTTACGTTTTTTCAGGGGGTTACATAGCTGCAGGAATGGTATCATCCCCCCTCACCTACGATTAAAAGTATATGATATTTATTCTGACGTGGTCAAGGGCACAAGCGGCAAGAGTTCAAACCAAATCAACAAAAAAGACAGGTATTCAACGGTAAGGACCGAAAAAGGGACTTAAAAAACAGGGACCTCGGAATCCGCCTCGAACACGCTCCTTTTAAATAAAAACGGCTAAAACGGCCTGCTCACTGCCACTGACATGCATCATGGACAGAAATCTCCGGTTGTATTAATATTTAATTATCAATCAAGTACCGAAGCAGCCCGACACAGGGCCGGGCCAACGTAACATAGCCAAAGGAGGTCGAACATGGACAGATTCGTAAAAAACTTCATAGTGATGAGTCTCGTTTATCTCGCTGTTGCTTCAGTCCTGGGAATATTGATGATCATGAATCCGGGACTGCTGACCCTCAAGTTCGTTCACTCGCACTTCATGCTGCTTGGATGGGTATCCATGATGATTTACGGCGTAGGATACCATATCCTGCCGAGGTTCTCCGGCAGGCTGCTGAAGAACAAGACCATGGCCGAAGTACAGTTCTGGCTGGCAAACCTGGGACTCATCGGTCTCGTGGTCGCCTATACACTGGGGATATACTTTCCTGATGCAGGCATCTACAGGACGATCACCGTACTGAGCGGACTGGTCGAGGTCTTCTCGATCTTTCTCTTCTTCTACAACATGGTAACAACTCTGTTTGCACGGGAAGGCGGACAGTAACCGACAGGGTTCAGGAGGTCTAAGACCCCGAGGCTTTCAGTCCCTCGGGGTCTGTTATCAACACCTTTCCGTCCACTTCCCTTATCAGGCCTGTCTTCCTGAACCTCGTCATCGTCCTGATGGCGGTCTCTACGGTTGTACCGACCATGTCAGCGATGTCCTGCCTGGAAAGGCGCATATCTATCAGGACACCTTCCTCCGTCGGTCTGCCGACGTTCTCGGCAAGTTTGAGAAGCAGTGAGACTATCCTCGCCTCGACACGTTCGAGTGCGATGTTTTTAAGGGTTTCATGCGCACCGCGCATCCTGTCCCCAAGGTTCATGGTCATGCAGTACATCAGAGAGGGAAACCTGTCGAGTATCCTCAGCAGGTCGTTCCTCGAAAGCTTCAGGACGTCCGTATCCTCCATGGCCACCGCGTTTGCCGGATAGGGAAATCCCCTCATGACGGCGACGCCGCCGAAGAAGTCAAAGGGAGAGATAATCTCTATTATTATCTCCTTGCCGTCCTGGGACAGCTTGGTTATCTTTACCTTTCCCTTCATCACGAAGTAAAGATAATCCGGCGGGTCACCCTCTGCAAAGATCACCTCTTTCCTCGAGAAGGAAGACGGCTTCAGGTATGGCTCTATCTCCCGAAGCTCTTCCTCTTCAAGGCCCTTGAAGAGTCCGATCTTACGTATATCAGGGTTCACGACACATAAATGATATAGAAAAGCCCCCGGAAAAGACAACAATCGAGACGGCAACGGTTCATACTTTTTTCATAATGTGCTATTATAATAATCAAAAATCCTGAACGGAGGTCTGTATGACTAAATTTCTTATCCTGGCGTCCACGCTGCTTCTCCTGCTGTTCGGCAACGTGACCCCATCGCCTGCAGCACCCGGCAAATGCAATATCTCCAAGAAAGAGGCTTTCGAGGTCCTGAAAGGCTTTGACCCGCGTGCAAAAGTGACGGGCGTCCGGCAGTCACCTGTTGAGGGACTGTGTGAAGTAAGTCTCAAGGTCGGAGACAAAACCGCCCTCGTATACATCGATGCATCGAAGAAGAATCTGGTGGTTGGATCGATCGTCGATGTAAAGACCAAGGTAAACCTGACACAGCAGAGGATGACCGACATCAACAGGATCGATACTTCAAAGATTCCCCTTGACGATGCCCTGGTCCTGGGAAAAGCAGACGCAAAGTACAAGGTCATAGTCTTTGATGATCCGGACTGACCTTACTGTGCGAAACTTCATCAGGAGATGAAGAAGATCGTAGAGAAAAGGGACGATATAGTCTTCTATCTCAAGATGTATCCATTGACGAGCATTCATCCGAAGGCATACAACAAGTCGAAGGCCATAGTTTGCGAGAAATCGATCAAGCTGCTCGAGGACGCCTACGACAAGAAAGCCATTCCAGCTCCAAAGTGCGAAACCGACGCCATAGACAAGAACATAGCGCTCGCCAAGAAGCTGGGGATAAGGGGTACTCCCGCCATCATACTGCCTGACGGCAGGCTGCTCAGCGGAAACAAGACGGCAGCAGACCTGATAAAGCTGATAGAAGGGAAACAGTAAGTTACGGCACGGGTGAGCAGGCCCCGAGCTCCGTTCGGGGCCTGCTCCTTCAGCCGCGTCTGCACTGCAGTACTCCTCCTGCTTTCGGTTATAATAGACACATGCCCGCATCAGTATACATACATTTCCCTTTCTGCCTGAGAAAATGCGTGTACTGCGACTTCTGCTCGGTCGTATACGATGAAGATCTCAAGAAGCGCTATCTGGGGGCCCTGTTGAAAGAGATGGAGACGACGCCCTACGCCGGCAGTATAGAGACGCTCTATATCGGTGGAGGAACGCCTTCGCTGCTCGCACCCTCTGAAGCAGAGGCGCTAATCAACAAGATTGAGCAGAAGTATACGCTCGCGTCACACGCCGAGGTGTCACTGGAGGTCAACCCCGGCACGGTTGATCTCCAGAAGGTCAAGGCCCTGCGCAGTGCGGGCATAAACAGGCTGAGCATAGGAGTGCAGTCAATGGACCCTGCCGAGTTGAAGCTGCTCGGCAGGGTTCATGACGATGTCGATTCACGCAACGTGCTCGAGTGGACGGGCAGATATTTCGACAACTTCTCCGTTGATATCATATACGGCATACCAGGACAGGAGGTCTCCGGACTGAAGGAAAGCCTGGAAGAGGTGCTGAGCTACAGTCCGCCCCACGTCTCAGCGTACGAGCTCACCGCCGAGGAAGGAACTCCGCTATACCGCATGCTCTCTGAAGGAAGGCTCAGGCTGCCGGATGACGACGACAAGATCGCGATGTATGAACTGCTGTCGGACATCCTCGTCAAAAAAGGTTACCTGCATTACGAAATCTCGAACTACTCCAGGAGAGGCCGTCAGTGCAGGCATAACATGAACTACTGGCTGAGAGGGGAATACCTGGGGTTCGGCGCTGCAGCTCATGCCTTTGTCGGAAATACCAGGATGCGCAATACCGCTGAGATCCCAGAGTATATAAGGATGATCGAACTGAACGGATCGGCCGTAATCGAAGAGCTGCCGCTTACGTCGGCCGACAAGGACAGAGAGGAGATCTTCCTGGGGCTCAGGACAGAGACGGGGATACGTGCGGACAAGGTCTACGGAGCACGGGACAGGATTCGTCTCCTTGCAGAGGAGGGCCTGGTACTCGAAAAAGACGGCTTCGTTCGTCTGACGGAAAAGGGGATGCTTCTTTCAAACAGGGTCATCGTTGAGATGATCGATGCTGCAGAGAATGAGGCCGCAGGTTCCGGTTGAGTCTCTCCGGGACCTGACCGTGACACCATAATGACGGAATCAGGAGATGCAACGTTGCAGGCGGGGAAGAAGGGGCCGTTGCTCATGGGTCGTGGCACGTGTTCCCTGCTGTTGTTCCTGTGCATGTTCCTTGCAGTCGCCTGCGCGAGGCATACAAGGCCACCAGAGGATGGTTTCACGGCCATCATACGGCGCACCGGGGGCTTTGCTGGCATAAGCGAGGAGATGTCGATAAGAGGCGACGGCCGCGGTGTCTATACGGACAACAGGCTGAAGACACGGGTGACGTTCAAAGTTCCAGAGCGCGACCTGGATCTCTTCAGAAGACAAATCGAATCCGTGCCCCCGGGAAAAACCGGAGACCCGATACCCGACTGTTTTATTTATCGCATAACAGTAAAGGACAGGCACGGCATGCACCACATCACCCTGTATTCTCCGTCACGCAAGCGGACCGAGCATCCGTCCGTCTCGAAGTTGATCGAACTGCTGAACGAATGGTTCCTCATACCGGTCCAAGAGCGTACAAACCTGAAACAGG
>JAADGG010000096.1 GCA_013152485.1 Nitrospirota bacterium
TGGTGGCCGAGACCTCGATAGAGTTGCCGTCTATGTTGCCGGATTCGTCCATGGCCCTCACCACAAAGTAATAGGTGGTCGAAGAGGCGAGGCCTGATGCAGTGAACGTCGTGGCACCGGCCGGTGTGGTGAAGCTCGGCGGCACGAGGAAATCATGACCTCCGGGTGACGTTGCTATGTATACCAGGTAGACTATGTCCTGTTGCTGTGTTGAATCATCCGTGGCTGCAGTCCACGTGAGATCTATCTCCGTGTCTGATAGGGCTGTTGCCGTCTCTACTCCTCCGAATGTCGGCGGTGTCTGATCCGCCATCGAGATCATCGTCACGGTGACCGTCGTCGGTATTCCATTGAGGGATTTATGGGCATCTCCGTAGTAGAGCATGGTGCCGGCATCGTCATAGGCGAATACCGTGAAGTGCCTGTTCAAGCCGTTCGGGACCTGGAATACTTCCTCGACGGTATTACATACCCTGGTGTCTATTGTTCGTTCAATAGGGCTGAAGTCGCTTCCCGATATGACGATCCGCACGTAACGTATGGAGGGAGGGATCACCTGCGACGGAGCAGCATCCGTTGCGTCGGCCGAATGCTGCCCTATACCGATCACCACCGTCGTGCTGTCCGTGCTGAAGACACCGTCACCTCCACAGGAGGCCCCCATCAGGGTCAAGATTATCAGGCCTATGAATAACGTATGTTTCATGATCCCGCTCCTATGGAAAGATTACCTCCACCGTCACAGGAACCGTTGTCTCTATGGGCTCCTGGGCCAGCGGGGGATGAAACATGTACAAACCCTCTGTGAGCTGATCCTGCACATCGTCAGGCAGTCCATCAGTTCCCTTTGTTGTATTCCCCAGGACGAGCGTCTGGTCGCTGAACTGTCTCATCAACTCCAGATCAACAGGCCTGGCAGCCTCGGGAGGTCTGTTCATGTACACCCGGCTCATCTGTCCGCTCTTCACGATGACTTCCCCGGCTATATTCCTGGCGATATTCCTCACCGCGACCTCGGACTCGAGCGTGATGACTCCCGTATACGTATTGTCACCGCTTCCGCCGACCCACACAAAGAACTTCGTTCCCCTCGCCGCTGCCACTGCAGTCGGTGTATGGATCTCGAGGTCCGATCTGCCGACCACCATCTTCAGGGAGCCGTTTATGAGCCTGTAGATGGACCTCGACCTCTTCTTCTCCGGAGCATACAGATACTCCTCGACCTCGAGCCTGCTCAGCTCCCCGAGATTGAGAATGCTGTCATCGATGAAGAAGAGTTTCGTCCTCGCCCTTTTTCCCGTCTCGACCTCGTCCTTCAGTAAAAGCTGCATCGTCGGCTCCGCATCGATTCGTTGACTGTTCCGCAGCAGATGGACTTTTCCCTTAACCGTCAGGACCTGACCTGCCTCTGTATCATCGTCGGCGTCAGCATATGACACGGGAACCAAGATGAATATCAATGCAAGGCAAACGAGCATAATCAGTCCGTCTCTTTTCATAAAACACCTCACAATACTCTTACAGTCAGGAAGATCCCGGTTATACTCCTCTTGTAATCAAAGATCCCAAGGTTCGAATCATTCACCGTGTAGCTCTCCGTAAAGGATGCACTCATCCTGCCCGACAGAAAGTATGTAAGCCTGACCGAGTACTGCTGCATCCTGTCCACGCGCCTCTTCTGAAGGCCGGGGAAGTCATCACGGTAGCGCCTCTCGTTGTACTCGCTCAGAAGATTCAGATACAGCGACGGTTTTATCTTGTAGACGATCCCGGCCCCCACACTCTGTCCGTTGAAAGCCCAGTACTCTGCTTGCGCCCTCTTGAAATCACTGAAATAGTACAGCTCACCCGAAAGACGACTCGTGCGGAACCTCTGCTTCAAACCCAGCCTGTTCCGGTATCCCGAGCGCATGGAGTTCGTCAGGAATATGGCGCTGTCCCAGTACTTGATGACATTGTATTCGTATACGGCCTCCGTGGATCCCCTTCGGCCCTCCTTCACCGTGAGCCTCGCATAATAGGTGTGGATCCTGCTGTAGAGATCTCCGCCAAGCCGTGTATACTCGAGCGAGTACCCGGCAGCAGAGTCAAGGGTCTCGGAGATGTCGACCTCCAAAGCAGGTGAGATCCTGTGGTACCGGACATTGAAATCTCCCAGGTTCGTATGGAGACTCTGATAGAAGCTGTAGTCGCCCTTCAATTTCAGGGAATCTCTCTTCAGCAGCACCGCCTCCGACGTCAGATAGAACACGGCCCTGGAATCCGACTTCCTGCCTGCATCGACCGGCGGGTTTGACGGCTCGAGAATCACGTTGCTGTCATACTGGGTGCCGGCAGAGACATCGAGACTGTAGGGTTTTTCCTCTGCCTTCCGCCTGCAGCCATCCACCAGCCTGGACGCCTCCACTTTCAACTCCGTCTCCTCGGAGATATCCGTGAGCTTCGAAAGGAGTGTCTCCAGGTCATCGCACCTCGAGGTGACATAGTATATGCGGCCGAGTTCGATATAGGCGTTCGCGTATGTCTCGTCCATCTGGAGCGCCTGCAGAAACATGCGCTCCGCCTCGATATAGTCGCCGTCTCTCGAGTAGGCGATTCCGGCATAATATGCCGCCTCAGGGTTTTCCGGCGACAGACTCAGTGCCTTCCTGAGCAATACGATGGCGTCCTTCATTTCTCCCTCGTTTATCTTCTGGATACCCTCAGCGGTGTACAGCTCGTATTCATCCGACGCGGCATACAGCGGGCTCGCGGCGAAAAGGACAAAAAACATCAACGAGACGTATATATACCTCAGCGCCAATCCATGCTCCTTAACACGCTCCATACTCAACCGCTTACCGGCCTCCGGCAGCTTCTCTCTCAAGAACACACCCTCTTTTTTCCGATACCTTACGGAACGATCCGGGCTACACAGCCGAGATCATGTGCGATCAACCCTTGACCGCTGATCGGTTCATTGAATTTTTTTAATCTGGTCTAAGTCAAGCAAGATCGGTGCCGGAAGTTTTTTTCTGTTCCGTTTCAGGGGGTTTCACGTCGGGGCAGGAGTTTGCTGCATAGCCGGGTTCACAAACTGTGTAACCGGTTACACAGTCTGAACAGACTGAAAGCGGTGAGCCGAAGGGGATTATGAGCCCCCTTCAGCCTTGATCCTCTCCACCTCCTCGGCAGCCATCTTTGCCACCCTCGGCTCGGGATTCTTGGCGAGGAGCTCTTCAAAGGCCTCGAGGGCCTTCTCGTTGTCACCCATGTTGTAGCGGTAGATGAGCCCGATATGGAAGAGGCTGTTCAGGTGTGTGGGGTCGAGTCTCAGCGCATTACGGAACTTCTCGATGGCGAGTTCGTACTTGCCGGTTTTCTGATAGAGTATCCCCAGGTCATTCTGTATGTGGACACTTTCAGGCTCGAGTTTTTCAGCCCTCTTGAAGACCTCGATACCCTCGTAAACCTGGTTGCTCTCGAAATAGAGATCTCCAAGGGCAACCAGCGCCTCCGGGTTGTCGGGATTGTCTTCAAGAAAGGCCTTCACTTCCCGGATGCGCTCTTCCAGAGGCATGGCCTGTTGAGGCCCTGCACTTTCCTGCCCGCTCTCTCCGCTCTTCAGCGCAAGATTGACCATGGACATGATCACCATCCCGCCGAATATCAGCCAGAAGAAGAGTATGACCACCGTCTCCTTTCTGCTACGGGTTGCTTCCATTGCATCACCTCCTTGATACATCTATATGACTTTCTTCTCCTTGAGCGCGTCCTCGAGCCTGTTCAGCCTCCGGACGAGATTCTTCTGCTGCCCGGAGACATACGCAAGATATGAAAACACTCCGGCCCACACTCCCATGTAGGCCGCAACCAGAAAGACAAGGTTTTTCATAGGTCTCCTCCTTCCATCTTGTTCTCCAGGAACCTGATCCTCTTGCATGTCAATGCCACGGAGGTCTTGAGCTTGAAGAGCAGGAACCAGAGGGATAGAAAGGCTGCCAGGGTTATCACAAGTGTAAGGATCATGGATGGCTCCATATCGATGGAGTCCGACCTTATCACAACCGGATGGATCGTCCTCCAGATCCTTGCAGACATGAATACGATGGGTACGTCGACAAAGCCGACGATGGCCAGCACCGCGCAATATGCCGCCCTTTTCCCCTCCTGCTCGACAGACGTCCTGAGTATCAGATACGAAACATATATAAACCAGAGGATCAGCGCTGTGGTGAGCCTCGGGTCCCAAGTCCACCATGTGTTCCAGATCGGCCTCGCCCAAAGCACTCCGGACATCAGGGTGAGGGAAATGAAGACCACCCCGATCTCCACGCTGCTCGAACCATAGACGTCCCACTTGATATCCTTCTTCGTGAGATAGAGAATCCCGCAGACGAAGGCGACAAAAAAAGACAAGAACGCAGTGAAGGCCATCGAGAGATGCACGTAGAATATCTTCTGCACGATCCCCATCACCCTCTCGGTAGGGGCGTAGAAGAAGATCGTGTAGATGGCCGAAAGAAAAAGCAGGCCCACGACAACAGGCAACACCCTGCTCCTGAATCCGTTGTCCACTCCCTAACCCTCCTTTATTACGTAGTCGAACAGCAGATAACCGACGCCGGAAAAAATGAAACCGAAGGCCGCTATCACGTACAGCCACGAAGAGTACTCCCTGTACGGCACATCTTCAAACAGACTGCCCGTAACCTTTACAGCGAGTGCGATCAATGGGGTTATGACAGGAAAGAGCAAGAGCGGCAGAAGCACCTCGTTCCTCCTCGTCCCTGCGGTTATGGCCGAAAACAATGTGCCCACCGTTGAGAACCCGAGGTTCACAAGCAACACAACCACGACAAGCATGGGCAGGTGCCTGGCGAACCGGTCCCCGTAGAAGACGAAGAAGGCCGGTATCAGCACCACCTCGGCAACAACCATGAAGATGAAATTGACCATCGTCTTGGCGGCATATATCTGTTCCGGCTCCACGGGGCTCAACAACAGCCCGTCAATACAGCGGTTCTCCTTCTCCTGAGACAGCACCCTGCCAAGACCCAACACCGCGGAGAATATTATCGAGACCCACAGGATGCCGGCTGCGATCTCACCATCGAGCTCACGACCGATTCCCATGGCGATATTGAGAATGACGAGCAGAAGGAACCCGAAAAAGACCATCGACACTATGGACTCCTTCTTTCTGAACTCGGTCAGGAGGTCCTTCTTCACTATCAGGAGCGCATCTCTCATACGTCCGGCACACCTTTCAGATACCGCAGGTACGCGTGTTCGAACTCTCCGGGGTCGATCCCGCCTCTCTCTTTCAGGTACACGAGTTTTCCCCTTGCGAGGATTCCGACCTTGGAGGCGGCCTCGAGCCCCCTCTTGAGGTCGTGCGTGACCATGACTATGGTCCTGTGCTGACCGTGAAGCCGTCTCAGGTGGCTGCTAAGCAGTATGGATGCACTCTGGTCGAGCCCGGTATAGGGTTCGTCAAGGAGGAGCAGGACCGGATCGTTGACCAAGGCCCTGGCGATACTCAGCCTTTGCTGCATGCCGCGGGAGAAACCGGAGACTTTCGAGTCCGCCCGGTCAAGCAACCCCACCAGGCCCAGGAGCTCTTCGGCCTTGGCCGCTGGGTCCGACACTCCGTAGAGCGCGGCGTAAAACTCGAGGTTCTCCCTTGCGCTCAGGTCACTGTAAAGAAACGACTGGTGTGATATAACACCGAGCCGAGCCCTGAATTCCTCGGGGTGTTCCTCCATATCGAAGTCCATCACCCTGACACTGCCGGAGCTCGGCTTGAGCAGTGTGGCGATAATCCTTATGAGCGTTGTTTTGCCGGCACCGTTGGGGCCGAAAAGGCTGAGGAAATCCCCCCTTTCGAGTTCAAGGTCGATTCCTCTCAAGGCATCCACACCGTCGTAGCTCTTTCTCAGGCCTTCTATCCTGAGAAACCCCGACCTATCCATCGGTGCTCTCACCGCCGCCTTGCTTCTCTTTCTCCTGTCCCAATTGCTTCATGACCTCAGCCACCTTCAGCCTGTAGTGGTTGCGCAGTTTCTCGTAATCGTCGTTGTTGATCTTGTTCGAGGCGAACTCGAACTCGATATCCTTCAGGGCCTTGAGAAAAGAGGCCTTCTCCTGCTCCAGCGACTTGACACGCTCGTTCCTTGAATCAGGGACCTCCTGCCAGACCTGCCTCTCCCTCATCAGCGGCATGAAGGCATAGACCAGGGCTGCAGAGGCTATTATGACAAAAACCGCCCATTCCATCTTCAATCCTCCTCGAGCTTCTTCAGTTCATCGTCTATCTTTTTCTGCATCTCGTCGTTCAGGTCCGCCACTTCTGCATCACCTTCGTCCGAGGCCTCCTTCCTGCCCGAAAACGCCCACTTCCTGACAAACACGACAGCCACTACCACCCCGACCAGAAGTCCGACGAACGGCAGTATATAGGCCACCAGGTTGAAACCCTTCTTCGGTGGTGCCGACAGTATGCTCTCTCCATACTGAGACACGAACGAGCTCAGTATCTCCTCTTTTGTTTTTCCCTTGTCCAGCATACCTCTGATCATGGCCCTCATCTCTTCGGCCCTCTCGCACTCACAGGTACCGAGCAGCTGGCCGCAGCCGCAGTCACACATGAGGTTGTTCTCTATCTCGGTGCTGCTCAGCGGGAATCCCCTCGAAGGCACGGAGAGTATCAGCAAGAGAGAAAAGACCATGAAGCCGCCATACTTAATGAATCTCATCATAGGCCCCCTTCTTTTTTCTGTTCGGCAGTATCGCCATTATACCACCTATGACCATCATGGTGCCGCCGATCCAGATCCAGATCAACAGGGGATTTACCGTGACCTTGAGGGTTATCTCCCTGTTGGGACCGATCTCCGGCATGGTCACATACAGGTCCTCTATCAGCGTGGTCCTGAGACTGACCTCTGTGGTCGGCTTTTCGGCGTTGACATAGTACCTCCGCTCCGGTGATATGGTTCCCGCAGGCTTTCCATCCTTGAACACGCTGAGCGTGGCGGCATAGATGTCCCTGTTTCTGTCCCTGTATCCCCTGAAGTCATCGTAACGAAGCTCGTAGGATCCGATCCTTATGCTTTCACCCTTGTAGAGGGTACCCTGTGTCTCGAGCTTGTATGCGGAAGACCCTGTAATGCCTATAACTATGACAACCAGTCCAAGGTGCACGATATACCCCCCGTAGCGTCTCCGCATCTTGTAGAGAAGCCTGGGAAAGGCCGTGAACACCGGCTCTCCGGTAAGCTTGCTTCTCGCAATCGTCCCTCCCCTGAACTCGTTGAATATCGTCACTGCCACAAAAATCGAGAGAGAGAATGCCGTGAGCGGATAGAACTCCCTGACGCCGCCCATGAAGAGCAGTACCGCCCCTGCCAGGGATGCCAGTGCGGGGACGAGAAAGTTTTTCTTCAGGTTGTCGGCTGAGGCCTTCCTCCAGCCGATCAAGGGACAGATACCCGTCAGCAGGAGCAGTATCAGGAAGAGAGGGGTGTTGACCTGGTTGAAGAAGGGCTGACTGACCGTGAGCTTGTTCCCTGTCACCGCCTCGGATATTAGAGGGAATATTGTGCCGAACAGCGTGGAAAATGCGATTGCGAGAAATAGTACGTTATTGAAGAGAAACGTGCTCTCCCTTGAAAGGTACGACTCGAGGGTGTGCTTGCTCCGGAGGTCGTTGTAGCTTTCCGCTATGAGGTAGATGCCGCCGAAGAGCACGACCGTCATGAAGACGAGAAAGTATCCACCGAGGCCGGTGGCGCCGAAGTCATGTACGGACTGGAGCACACCGCTTCTCACCAGGTATGTGCCGAAGAGGCAGAAGACGAAGGTCAGCACGATGAGCACCATGTTCCAGACCTTCATGATGTTTCTCCGCTCCTGGATTATGGCCGTGTGGATGAAAGCGGTTGCAATCAGCCAGGGGATGAACGAGGCGTTCTCCACGGGGTCCCATGCCCAGTAGCCGCCCCAGCCGAGTTCTACGTAGGCCCATTGGCCGCCGAGTATGATCCCGATGGTCAGGAATACCCAGGAGAGGACGTTCCATCTCCTCGTCTTCCTCAGCCACGTCTCGTCCAGCCTGCCGACCACCATCGCAGAGATGGCATACGCAAAAGGTACGGTGAAACCGATATATCCAAGAAAGAGCGTGGGGGGATGAAAGATCATGCCCGGATTCTGGAGCATGGGGTTCAGGCCCTGGCCGTCTCTGGGCACGAAGCCGAGCAGTTCGAACGGATTGGAGACAGAGGTCAGGAGCAGCAGGAAGAAGCTCAGTGTGGTGGCAAGCACGAGATATATGTACGGGGTGTTCCTGCTGTTCAGCTCCGTCCTCGTGTTACGTACCACAATCGCCGTAAAGATGCTGAGCACCCATGCCCAAAACAGCAGGGACCCCTTCTGCCCGGCCCAGAAGGCCGTGACCTTGTAAAACATCGGCAGGGCCCTGTCTGAATAGGAGGCTACATACTCCACCTGAAAGTTATCGGTTACAAAAAGGTATCCGAGTGCTATGGAGGCGAGCGTGGCGAACAGTGCAAGGCCGTAAAGCGACCTCCTCCCGCTCTCGAGGAACCGCCTGTCGTTCTTCATCAAGCCGGTCAGGAGGAGGGCCATGGACGCCAGGGAAAATATGAACGCAAACACCAGCGACAGGTTACCAAAATTTACCATCTCTTACTCCTTTTCTCCGTTTTCTTCCTTGCTGTATTTCGACGGACACTTTGCAAGCAGCGTCTTTGCATGGAACGTATTCGTCTCCCTCTCATAACTTCCCTCGAGTATCACCTCCACGTCAGGCTTGAATGCATCGGGAACGACTCCCGTGTATACAACCTTCATGGTCCTTGCATCGTCGGCCATGTCCTTTATCGTAAAGGTCAGCAGGAGTTCCCTCTGATTGTACTCGACGGTGCCGTCGACGACCTTTCCACTCACCCTGATACCCCGGTCAGTGAAGGTCTCCGGATCGGCCCCTGTCACCTCCGAAACAGTCAGGTAGTAGACACCGGTCTCCGAAACACCCTTGTAAATCAGAAACCCCACTCCCGCCACAATGAGTATGACCGCCACCATGGTCTTCTTGACTGACTTCTTCATACACCTCCACCCCTGTATTTCTTGATCCGTCCCGTAAGGACATAATAAAAACCTTCGTACCCTGCTGCAATCTCTTTTGCTCAAACAGGAAAGGAACCCGCCGGAGTCACTCGATGCGGTCCCGGAAAATACGGAAGGCAGCAGAGCGCGTACAGGACGTCACACCCTGCCTCGAACCGATCTACTACAGCAAGCAAAAGATATGCCAACCACGTGCCAGACCTGCCTCCGGGCCAAGACACCGGTTCCTCGAGGATTCATAAGGCGGGAAGGCCGTCCACTCGGTGCAGGCCCGTGACACTCCCAGGGACAAAAAGGGACACGTGTGTGGCAGAATGCCTCACCTGTTCTTCATGCCCATGAGCTTTCTGTAGATGGTCTTTCTGTTGACACCGAGGATCTCGGCGGCCTTCTTCTTGTTTCCTCCGCATCTTTGGAGTATGTGCTCTATGTACTGCCTCTGCAGCTCGTCGAGAGACTTCTCCCCCGCAAGGCTGAAGCCGGCCTTCGAGTCCCCGGCGGCAAGCATCTCATCCGGCAGGTCTCCGACCTTCACCACGCCGTCTTCCGAAAGGTAAACGGCGCGTTCTATGACGTTCTCGAGCTCCCGGATGTTTCCGGGCCAATGGTAGTCCATCAGGACCCTCATAACCTCAGGAGAAACCTCCACCGGTTCCCCTCCCCTGCTGTACCTCTTCAGAAACTCCTGAACCAGCAGGGGGATGTCCTCCCTGCGTTGCCTCAGGGGGGGCAGCTCTATCCTGAATATATTGAGTCTGTAGTAGAGGTCCTCCCTGAACCTGCCCGCCCTCACCTCTTCCAGGAGGTTCCTGTTCGTTGCAGAGATGATGCGGACGTCAAAGGGAATGTACTTGTTGCTCCCAAGGGGCTTTATCTGTCTGTCCTGGAGGGCCCTGAGGAGCTTGGGCTGGAGCGTAAGGGGCATCTCCGTTATCTCGTCGAGCAGGAGTGTGCCGCCGTCGGCCTCGAGAAAGAGGCCTTTCTTGTCGTTCTTGGCATCGGTAAAGGCCCCCATGACGTGGCCGAACAGCTCGCTCTCGAGGAGCCCCTCGGGAATAGAGGCACAGTTGACCGGCACAAAGGGCCGCCCCTTTCTCTCGGAGCAAAAGTGTATCGCCCGTGCGATCATCTCCTTTCCGGTTCCCGTCTCACCCTCGATGAGCACGTTTCCGCCCGAATCGGCTATCTTGCCGATAAAGGCGAAAATCCTCTGCATGGCTGGACTCTTGCCCGCAAGGTTGTGGAAACTGTAACGTCTCTCCGTCATCTCCTCGAGTTCTTCTATCCGCCTCCTCATATCGAGTTCCCTCACGGCCTTCTTGACGGCGACCAGGATCTGTTCCATCTTGAAAGGTTTTATGATATAGTCGTAGGCTCCCCTGTCCATGAGCTTTACGGTATCGTCTATGTTGCCGAAAGCGGTTATGAGGATGACAAACGGGGACACCCCGTTCTCCTTCCTCGTACGTTCGAGAAACGAGAGGCCGTCCATTACCGGCATCTTTATGTCCGAAATGACGATATGATACCTCCGCCTCTGCATCAAGGCAAGGGCGTCCTCACCGTTCGAAGCCGTCTCGACATCGTAGCCGTGCTCAAGGAGTATGTCTTTCAGAAACTCCCGCATGTCCTGCTCATCTTCAACAACGAGAATGCTCACACTTACACGTTCGGTCATGACCATAATCCCTCTATATCAAGCAAGAATGTACCGGACAAAAAATGCCCTCCACTTCCATCAGCCCGCCACGCTGTCGCGCTCCACGGGCAGCCTTATGATAAATCTTACCCCACTCTCGCAGGAATCATCAATCTCTATGGTCCCGTTGTGCTCCTGCACGATGTTGGCGACTATAAACAAACCCAGTCCCGTTCCCTCCCCGACATCCTTCGTCGTAAAGAACGGGTCGAAGACCCTTGCCCTGAGGTCGGGGGGTATGCCGGGACCATCGTCTTCAAAGCATATCCTCACGAATCTCCTCGCGTTGTCAGTCTCTTCGGAGACGGAGATCCTTATCCTTCCTCCATCCGGCATGGCGTGCAGAGAGTTCAGCATCAGGTTGACGAACATCTGTCTCATGCCGTCTTCATCCCCGAAGAACCCTTCGACGGAAACGTCGCAGACGAGATCCACACCGGAGTCGTTCTTTCTCCGTCTGAGTTTGCACAGCGAGAACGCCTCATCGATCACATGCTTCAGGTCGAGGGACTTGAAGGCGACAGGCGCCTTCCTCGAGAACGAGAGCAGATGCTGCATGGTCTCCGATATCCTGTCAGCCTGCCGTATTATGGTCTTGAGCCCCTCTCTGTCGGGATGACCCTCGGGGAGCTTTGCCAGCAACTGTTCAGCCCGGCCGCTTATGACATTCAGAGGGGTACCTATCTCGTGTGCAAGCCCTGACGTGAGCTGTCCTATGGAGACGAGCTTCTCCGAATGCCGTAGCCCGCGCTCCAGCCTCAGCTTCTCCCTGAAGACCTTCTCTTTCTTCATGTACTGCTGCTCGAGATTCTCCGCCATCCGGTTGAAGTCGTCAATGAGTTCATCGAGCTCCACCACGCCGCTCTTCTCTATGCGAAGGCCGAGGTCTCCCTCTCCGAGCTTCTCGGATGCCTCCTTGAGTCTCCTGATGGGAACGGATATGCTCCACCTGCTTATGAGATAGGTCGCCGCACCGAGCAGCGACGCGGCAACGAGAGTAAAGAGGAGAAACCTCCTCGTGACCGCCGAAAGCCCGACATTTATGTAGCCGAGGGAGAGGATAACCTCGACAGCCCCCTGCAACACCCCGTTGACCCCCTTGATGGGACTGACCACGGAGATGAACTCGGTCTTCCCGATACTGAAGGTCCTTTCCTTGCCTCCGTGCCGGAGACCCTCCATGTCTATGCTGTTGTGAGGGCACTGAATGTTCGTGCAGTTGCTCCGGGAGAAATCCACCAGGTTGCCGTCCCTGTCATAGACGTTTATGACGAGCACGTCCTTTTCGTCCAGCGGGGCGATGGCGCGGATGAGCTCTTCAACCGTGAAGTGAGGGTCTTCCTGGTGATAAAACTTGAATGTGGCCGAGAGGGTCCTCGACAGCATCCATGCCCTCGACTTTACCTCGCTCAAGAGGTGATAGCGTTCATCCCTCACCGAGATATAGCCGAGCACTGCCGAAAGGAGGAGCATAAGGGTGAATATGTAGAGGAAAAGTCTCGTAGATATCTTCAAGCCTTGAGAATCCTCGTTGAGTTCAGTACTGCGAGCACGGCGACGCCCACGTCAGCAAAGACGGCCTCCCACATGGTGGCCATGCCGAATGCCCCGAACACGATGAAGAATCCCTTTATGGTCAGGGCCATGGTTATGTTGATGAATACGATCTTTCGGGTCCTCCTCGCAATGTGCATTGCATCGAGCAGGCCTGTCAGCCTGTCTTTCATCAGCACCACGTCGGCAGCCTCGATGGCTGCATCCGAGCCGAGGCCGCCCATCGCCACCCCTATGTCAGAGGCGACGAGTACCGGGGCATCATTGATTCCGTCTCCGACAAAACCGATCTTGTGTCTTTTCCTGTCGATATTCTCCTCCATCTCCTTTACGATCCTGATCTTGTCCTGCGGCAACAGCTCCGCATGAAACTCATCCATCCCCAGCTCATTGGCGACAAGTTCGGCCGCAGCAGTGCCGTCTCCGGTAAGCATCACGACCTTCCTGACCCCGGCTCTCCTGAGTCCGTCGATCGTCTCGGGAGCATCAGGCCTCACCTTGTCGGCAAGCAGGATGTATCCGGCATACTTCATGTCTATGACTATATGGACCACAGTGCCCCGGACGTCGCATGTATCGTGATCGATGTCGTATCCATCCATATGCAGAATCCTGTCGTTCCCGGCCAGGATCTCCCTCCCCTCTGCAATAGCCCTCACTCCGTGGGAAGGGATCTCCTCGTATCTTTCTATCCTGCTCTCATCTATCGTATCGCCGTATGCATCCATGATGGATTTCGCTATGGGATGATTGGACTGGCTCTCCGCCTCCGCAGCGAGACGCAGCAGCTCCTCCTCGGAAAACCCGTTCAGGGGCCTCACCTCCGTCACCCTGAAGACCCCTTCGGTGAGTGTGCCGGTCTTGTCGAAGACCATGGTATGTATGCTCCTGAAACCCTCGAGGTAGTTCGATCCCTTGAAGAGCACCCCTTTTCTCGAAGCAGCACCGATGCCGCCGAAGAAACCGAGCGGAATGGATATGACGAGGGCGCAGGGACATGCGATCACGAGGAATACGAGGGCGCGGTAGACCCATTCGGAATATGTCTCCGGATGTGAGAAGACAGAGGAGAGGGCCGGAACCTGATACAGGACCGGCGGCAGCACAGCCATTGCAAATGCAGCGGCGACCACTGCAGGGGTGTAGACCTTCGAAAACTTCGTTATGAATTTCTCGGTAGGGGCCTTCTGTGCAGACGCCTTCTCAACGAGGTCGAGAATCTTGCTCACCGTAGACTCGCTGAAGGGCCGCGTGACCCTCACGGTTATCACCGCGTTCCTGTTTATCATGCCGGAGAGGACCTCGTCTCCCTCGGACAGAGACCTCGGCATCGACTCTCCTGTCAGGGCAGACGTGTCCACACTGCTCTGCCCTTCCTCGACAACGCCGTCGAGCGGCACCTTCTCTCCGGGTTTGACCACGATCAGGTCCCCGACCCGAACCTCCTGCGGATTCACCCTCTCCGTGACACCGTCTCTCTTCAGGTTCGCATAGTCCGGCCTTATGCTCAGGAGCTTCCTGATCGACCTGCGCGAGTGGTTCAAGGCCCTGTCTTCAAAGTATTCGCCCACCTTGAAGAAGAGCATCACCCCGACCGCCTCGGGAAACTCCTTTATGGTGAAGGCACCGAGCGTCGCTATGGTCATGAGCAGGTTCTCTCCGAAGAAGTCCCTGTTTATTATGCCCTTTACGGCGCCAGAGACGACATCGTGTCCTGCGATTATGTAGCCTATCAGGTACGGCAGGAAAACCGCCCAGAAGCGGGGGTCGGCAAGCGGAAGGTCCTCGGCCCCGGGATAGACATAGTTCTGCAGGACCAGGCCGGTCACGAAGAATATGCCAGCAAAGAATATCTTGTGCAGGATGGCTGAACCGGCCCCTTCATCCTCCTCCCTCCCGGTCCCGTCTTCGATCTTCCGGATCCTTATGTGCGGCTCTATCTTCCTGACCAGAGCCAGGGCCTCCTCTTCGAGCTCCGGACTATCGGCATCGACGATCAGCGTGGAAGAGGCAAAATGCAGTTCGGCCTTGACGCCGTCCATCCCGTTCAGCTTCTGTTCTATCTTCGCGGCACAGGAGGCGCAGCTCAGGCCACCCAGGTGATACCTCGTCCCTCCCGTGACTGCAGGCTTCCCGGCACGCTTCTCCTGCGGAACGTGCCCGCAAACATCCTCGGCGCAATGTCCGTCATGCTTGTTGTGTACAATTCTCAGTGGGATCCTGTTCATAACAGCTCACCTCACGATACTCCTTCCGGCACCTGGACCTCTGCTCCTGTACAGAAAGACCGCTATCCCTGCAGCCACCATGGCGAGGCTCAGAATCTGCCCCATCGTAAGGAAGGCGGCGACGAAACCGAGCTGGGGATCGGGTTCCCTGAAAAACTCGAGCAGAAACCTTATCACCCCGTAAAGGATGAGAAACAGCGCCGTCAGTCCGCCCGTAACCTTCATCCTTTCTTTTATATACCACAAAACAAAAAACAGCACAAGCCCTTCAAAGAAAGCCTCGTAGAGCTGTGACGGATGCCGCGGCAGTCCACCGCCGCAAGGAAAGACAACCGCCCAGGGAACGTTGCTCACCCTTCCATAGAGCTCACAGTTTATGAAGTTCCCTATTCTGCCGAACCCAAGGCCTATGGGAGCCGTCACGATCACAAGGTCGGCCACCAGCCAGGGATCCAGCCCCCTCCTTCGGCAGAAACAGACACCTGCAAAGACCGAACCTATTAGCCCGCCGTGAAACGACATGCCGCCATGCCATACGGCGAACACCTCGAGCGGGTTTTTCAGGTACTCACCAAGGTTATAGAACAGTATGTAACCGAGCCTCGCTCCCAGGATGAGGCCGAGTATTATGTAGAAATAAAGGTCGTCAACCGTCCTCCGCTCTATCCCCAACCCCTTCTTCCTTATCTGGTGGTTCACGAGCAGGTATGAGCTCGCAAAGCCGACCAGGTACATAAGTCCGTACCACCTCACCTGGAGAGGACCGACCTTCACTATGTAGGGCTTTATGTCCGGATACGGTATCACGGCCGGCTGCTCAACCCCTCTTTCTCTTGCCGAAAATGCAGTCCGTCATCTCCCTGTTGAGTCCTATTCCCACATCGAGCATCGAACAGTACATCCTGTGTGCAATCGCCTCGCTGTCAACGTTTATCAGACTCTTTATCGACGAATTGACTATGAACGCCTCCTCCGTGTACAGCTCGAGGATCTCGTTGTTCAACTCGAGGAAAACCTCCCGGTCGAACGCCTTCCTCACCATCTCGTTGTAGTCCATCGTCGCCCCGGAGCCGAGAAGCTTCACAAAGAGCTGAACCAGCATCCTCGTTCTCTCCCGTCTCAACGGCAGGATCTTGTCGTATGCAAAATCTATCCTTATGGGCAGGAGCCTTATGTCTCCCTTGAGCCTGCGGTCGAGGTCGATACTCCCCTCTATGATCTCTTCGATATCGCCGTCGCAGACACTGCCGCCTGCTTCGCTGATCACGGCGGCAGTATCGAGGCAGAGCCTGTAGTACTGCAGCTCCCTCTTGATCCTTGCAAAAAGAAACTTCTTGAAGACGGGAAACTGCACCGAGGATACGGCCTTACCGCAATACTTGATACATCTCTCCGAGAGTGCATAAAGAAACCACTCCGCAAACCTCATTATCTCCGTCTCTTTATCCACCCATACCTCGTTATCCTTACAAGTGAGTTGGAACATGCAACAGGAGCGAACTCTCTATAATAATAACACAATAAAGCACTTCCTGCCCGGCTCATCCGGGAGGAACCCCGCAACCGGCGCCGTGCCCGTCCTTGAGACGTTGCTCCTCCGGATACAGCGTCAAACCCCGGCGTCCAGGCCGAAGAAAGCGCACCTGTACGGATCCCTTCCAAGGGGATTGCCGAACAGCTCCGCCCTGTACCTGCAGCCTCCCCTGCATGCGTCAAGCACGTCACAACTGCATTCGATGTCGGCAAGCCTGAGTGGGCGCAGCCTTCTCCAGCACGTCTCGAGTCCTTCGGACACATGCCCCAGCGCTCTGTCGGCATAGAAGGCACACTTTGCAACATCTCCACCGGGCAGGACCGACACAAGGTGCAGGCCGCAGGCAAACCCCTCCCCTCCGCCGTGAAGCCCCTCACCATAACCGTACGCGAGATACCCACCCGCCACTTCCGGCCGAAGGCACAGCTCCGTGTTGAGCCTCATCCTTCCGCTCGGACACGGCACATCCACTGCCCAGCTCTTTACGCCGAGTTCCCTGAACAGCTCTTCCATCCTGTCGAAATCATCCAGGTTTCCGGGGTGGATCATCGTAGAGACCGAAACGTCGAAACCGCACTCCAGGGCGGCCCTGACAGCCGCCATTGCCCGGTCAAACCCGCCTCTGCCTCTAAGGGCGTCGTGAGCGTCCCGGAGTCCGTCTATGCTGATCTGTATCTCATCCACGTTAAGGCCCCTCAGCGTCCCCTCTTTCAGCAAGAGACCGTTCGAGAACAGAACCCTTCTCAGGGGATAGTCGGAGAGATAGTCATTGACGGCCTCGAACTCTCCGTGCATCAGCGGTTCTCCACCTGATATGAGAATCCTCAGCCCCTGCAGGGCTTCGAACTCCTCGAGCACGCGTATCATCCTGTCGAGGGGCAGGTCCTCACCCCTCGGTTCCCCGATGTAGCAGTGCCTGCATTTCAGATTGCACCTGTCGGTTATCAACAGTTCCAGGTATCTCGGGGATGGTACGGGAGATCTTCGCAAAGACTGTCGCCTGGTCTTCCGCGGTGTCTCGGAGAGTATCCCCTCCGATAGACAGTAGGACGTGAACTCCACATCGTCGGAGAATGCCCCTGCGCCTGAACACTCGCTCAGAAACTCGAAGGCCGCCTCGTCGATCTCGTACAGGTCGTCTCTCTTTACGTGATAGACCGAGGGTTGCTCGAGCCGCCTGAGCAGTACATCTTCAGAGAGGAAGTATCTCCTTCCGGCCTCAATAATAGAACTCCTCCTTCAGCGGCCTTGTCATCAACTCCCGGACGGCAACCAGGGGCGGCTTGTCCTTGTGGAGCATGAGGCAGACCTGCTCCACGATCGGCATCTCAACGTCGTACTTGACCGCAAGCTCACACGCTGAAACCGAGGTCTCGACGCCCTCGGCAACAGCCCTCATCTCCGAGAGGATCTCTTTCAGCTTCATGCCGCGGCCGATCTTGTAACCCACCGTATAGTTCCTCGACAGGTTTCCCGTGCACGTGAGCACGAGATCGCCCATTCCGCTGAGCCCTGAAAAGGTCTTTGCATCAGCCCCCATCTTCACGCCGAGACGCGTAATCTCCGCAAGTCCTCTCGTTATGAGCGTAGCCCTCGCATTGAGACCGAGACCGAGACCGTCAGAGATACCCGATGCAATGGCTATGACATTCTTCAGGGCACCGCCGAGCTCCACGCCAAGGACGTCCTGGTGTGTATAGACCCTGAAGTAATCCGTATTGAATATCTCCTGGAGCAGCAGGCCCGTGGCCCTATCCTGAACTGCCAGGGTCACGGCGGTGGGAAGCTTCCTGATCACCTCCTTGGCGAAGCTCGGCCCCGAGATCACGGCCGTTTCATGGTGTGTCAGCTCCCTGAGAATGGATGAAACGGTCAGGAGAGTACCCTTCTCCATGCCTTTGGACGCGCTCACGATAACCGCGCCCTTGTCAAGGTACCCCACGGCCTCCCTGAAGACCGACCTCACGAACTGTGTTGGTACCGCACATATGACATATCTCGACCTGTGCAGGGCCCGCTGAAGCTGGTGCGTTATCTTGATATTGTCAGGCAGGGTTGCCTCGGGCAGGTAGACACGGTTCACCCTGTCACGCTCCATCTCCTCTGCAAGCCCCTGTTCATAGATCCAGAGCGAGACGTCGTAGCCTTTTTCCGCAAGCAGGATACTCAGGGCCGTCCCCCAGCTTCCCGCACCTATTACGCTTATATAAGCCATCAGATCCCCTCTATCGCCCTGTCCAGCCTCTTGAGCACACGCTCCTTGCCCACTATCTCCAGGACCTCGAAGATTCCGGGGCTGACCGTATTGCCCGTTATCGCAACCCTGACAGGCTGGGCTACCTTGCCGAGCTTCGTATTGTGCCTTTCAACCACAGACATGAAGACCTTCTCTATCTCTCCGGCACTGAAGTCCTCCACTCCTGCAAGTCCCCGCCGCACGTCTTCGAGCAGGGGTTTGGTCTTCTCGTTAACGAACTTTTCTTTTGCCCTGGGATCGAGCTCGACATACTCCAGCATATAGTACCTCATCGAACGCGCCATCTCGAGGAGTGTTCTGGAACGTTCCTGCAGCGTGGCGACCGCCCTCCTGAGCCACTCACGGTCGATATCCTCCCCTTCCCCGACGAGCCCCTCTCTCTGAAGAAAAGGAACCAGCAGCTCGGATATGTAGTCGGCCGGGGAGTCCTTTATATACTGGCTGTTGAGCCAGAGGAGCTTGTCGGGATTGAAGACGGCGGCTGACTTGCCGATCGCCTCGAGGGAAAACTTTTCTATCAGCTCCTCCTTGGTGAAGACCTCCTGGTCACCGCAAGACCACCCAAGGCGGACCAGGTAATTCAAAAGCGCCTCCGGCAGATATCCCATGTCCCTGTATGCCTGCACCGACGTTGCGCCGTGGCGCTTGCTCAGTCTCGTCTTGTCCGGTCCCAGGATCATCGGCAGGTGAGCGAACTCGGGAACGGGAAACCCGAGGGATCTGTATATGTGTATCTGTTTCGGTGTATTGTTCAGGTGGTCGTCACCCCTTATGACGTGGGTTATCCCCATGTCCACGTCGTCTACGACGACCACGAAGTTGTATGTGGGGGACCCGTCAGAGCGGAGAATTATGAAGTCATCAAGCTGTTCGTTCTCATAGACCACAGGGCCCCGAATAAGGTCTTCCACTATGGTCTGTCCTGTCCGGGGCATTCTGAATCGCACGGCAGGGGGCCTGTCAGCCGGAGGGGAGTCGAGGTCTCTGCACCTGCCGTCGTACTTCGGGGGACGGCCCTCCTTGAGCGCAGCCCTGCGCCTCTCCTCGAGCTCCTCCGGACTGCAATAACAGTAATACGCCTTTCCCTCATCGAGCAGCCTCTCGATGTATCTCCTGTAGACATCCATCCGCTCCGTCTGCCGGAAAGGCCCCTCGTCCCAGTCCAGCCCGAGCCACGTCATCCCGTCCAAGATGGCCTCTATATACTCCTCGGTTGAACGTGTCCTGTCCGTGTCTTCGATCCTCAGGACGAAGACCCCCTTGTTGTGCCTTGCAAAGAGCCAGTTGAAGAGGGCGGTCCTCGCCCCTCCGATATGGAGGTAGCCGGTGGGACTCGGTGCAAACCTTACTCTTACGGAATCTCTCATAAAAAAACTCCTTCCCTTGGCAGCTGTAATGAGCCCTCAAACTGCAGCGGAGGGGTTCAACAAGAAAGAAAGGTGCGATGGAGCATGAACGGGCCGTCGTGCATGAACAAAGCCGCGCCCCTGCATACCTCCGCGCTATCTATCGACGTATCCTTCGACGAGTATGTCACCGCCTGCTCTCCTCACCCTGATATCCCTCAGCCTGTAGGCTTCGGCCAGGGAAGCACACGCCCTTCCTCCGACAGCAGGGTAAGAGTCCCTGCCTCCGATTATCTTCGGTGCAATGAAAAATGCCACCTTGTCCACTACACCGTCCTCGAGGGCGTGATACGCGAGAGAAGAACCTCCTTCGATCATGACGGAGGTGACGTCCATCCTCCCGAGCCTCTCCATGAGCCACTGAAGATTCAGGGTCTTGTCATAGAGGAGTAATTTTACCCCTTTACCGCTCAGTTCATCAAGCCTTTTCGCCCTCCTGACGCCTGTGACGATCACGGTCTCGGACGCGGCATTCAGTATCCTGGCTTCTGAAGGGATCTCAAGCCTCGGATCGATCACCACCCGCATCGGGTTTCTGCCTCCCCTGACCCTTGCAGTGAGCTCCGGGTCATCAGCCAAGACCGTGCCTATGGCTGTAACGACTGCATCGACCGATGATCTCATCCTGTGGACCAGCATCCTCGCCCTCTCCCCGGTAATCCACTTGGATTCCCCGGAGGGCATTGCTATCTTGCCGTCGAGCGTCATTGCAACCTTGAGGGTGACAAACGGAATCCCCCGGGTTATGAACTTGAAATATGCCTCGTTCAGCCTCCTGGCATCAGCCTCGAGCACTCCTGTAACGACCTCGATTCCGGCATTGCGCAGCTCCGTGACACCCCGCCCGGAGACCTGGGGATTCAGGTCCTCGGTTGCGATCACCACCTTTTTGACACCCGATGCGATTATCGCCTTCGTACATGGAGGGGTCCGTTTGTTTGTATGACAGCAAGGCTCGAGGTTCACATAAAGCACGGCCCCCCTCGCCCTCGGTCCGGCCTCTGCAAGCACGAGGGCCTCGGCATGTGGAGTTCCAGGCGCCCTGTGGAAGTCTTCGGCAATGATCCTGCCTGTCTTAACAATCACCGCTCCGACCATCGGGTTCGGGCTGGTTCTGCCTGCAGCCCTCTTCGCAAGCCTGAGCGTCCTTCTCATATAGTCAGTATCGGTCATGGAGGTCCACCAGTATCAGGAAATCGATCGTATAACTATTTAATATAACAAAAATAGTGCCTCTCTTTCAGGAACACGGTCGAGTCCTGCAATGGCCGCACTCGTTCAATGCGGCCGGTATTGCGTCGGCAAATAAACACTGTAACCCTTTCATAACGCAGGACAAAGTCCTGCATGACAAACTGCTGCCTGAATAATAGAGATAAAGAGGCTCACTTATGAAAAGGGAGCGGTATGACAGACTCTGAACGGTTTTAAGTATCACAAGAGCTTCACCTGGATGGAGAAGCTCTTGTGATACTTACCTCGGAGTCCCGGCCGGACGCCGGAGCGGGCCGGACGCCGGGGACGAGAATGAGTGAAGAGTCTGTCATATCGCTTCCAACAACCGTGCTATTGCAGGACTCTGGTCTTGTTACTTCGGCAATTGAATACTGTAGCCTTTTCATAACGCAGGATCAAGTCCTGCATGACAAACTGCCGCCCGGATACGGAGACAATAAAGTTCGATCGCTTCCTGCAGTATTTCAACCATGGTTCAGGTGTTTTGTTGCCGGTGTAATAAAAAGCAGGAATGAATCCAGCAGCCAATGAAACACCGGATTTAGGGTATCATATAAGTATGTCCACTGAAGACCTGAACCCGTCAGCCATAGAGATCGATCTCCTCTCCGTCGAAGAGATCATCCGCATCATGAACGAGGAAAACCTTGCCGCGGTCGATGCCGTCGGCAAGGCCGAAGACTCCATTGCCGGAGCCGTCAAGGAGACCGTCAACACCCTCAGGTCAGGCGGACGGCTGGTCTACGTGGGAGCAGGCACCAGCGGAAGGCTCGGTATACTCGATGCCTCCGAGATACCCCCCACATTCGGTGAGGCGCCGGGCGTAATCACCGCGGTCATGGCGGGTGGAGACGCAGCACTCACCAGCGCCGTCGAAGGAGCCGAAGACGACAGGACGGCCGGAAAGGATGCCGTGGCAGGCATCACATCAAGGGACATGCTTATGGGAATATCGGCAAGTGGAAAGACGCCCTTTGTGCTTTCAGCCCTCATCGAGGGGAAGAGCCGGGGAGCCAAGTGCTGGCTCCTGACCTGCAATGACATCGACTATGACTTTCTTGACGGTACGATCAAGGTCATGGTCGGCCCCGAGATAGTTGCGGGATCGACAAGACTCAAGGCCGGCACTGCGACGAAGATGGTCCTCAACATGATCTCCACCACTGCCATGGTAAAACTCGGAAGGGTGTACAAGGGATACATGATAGACGTGGTCCCATCAAACAGAAAGCTCAAAGACCGCGCCTGCAGGATTGTCATGGACCTTACCGGATGCAGCCGCGAAGAGGCCGACACACTGCTTCATGGTGCGGGAGGCAGTGCGAAAACAGCGGTACTGATGTACCTCAAGGGCCTCGACTATGAAAACGCGAGGAGACTGCTGAATGAGTCGGCGGGATCATTGAGAAAGGCACTGTCGTGAAAGACCTGGAACTGTCCTCCTGACCCAGGCGGGAATGACTCGGACGATGTGAAAAATACCTTTACATATCCATTGGATGGTGCAATAATAGTCTCCAAACCCGACGGGTGTGTTTGCCGAAAGCCAGCACAGAGGAGGTGGTCAAAAAAACTGCATATCAGAAGGTACAGCGCTGAAATCAAAAATCTTTGAAAAGGAGTCAATATGTCTAAATTCAAAAGTATCGTTTCCATTGTATCACTCGTGACCCTATTGTTCGTTTCCGGATGTGCCAGCATCGTCAGCAAGTCGAGTTATCCCGTCGCCATAAACAGCTTTCCCGATGGGGCTACCATAACGATCACAGCGAGGAACGGCCAGCAGATCTACAAGGGCAAGACACCAACGACCGTAACGCTGAAAAGCGGTGACGGTTTCTTTACCGGCGCGAGCTATACCGTGACATTCGAAAAGCCGGGGTATGAACCACAGACCGCGGTCATAGAGAAACAGCTGGACGGGTGGTACATCGGCAACATCCTTTTCGGAGGACTGATAGGTTTCCTGATCGTCGACCCTGCAACAGGCGCCATGTGGAAGCTTCCCGACGGCATAAACGTAACACTGGCGGAAAAGACCTCGACGTTCGTGATCGATGGAAAGGAACTCAAGGTCGTCTTTCTTGACGATGTTCCCGCCAAACTCAGGTCACAACTGGTGAAAGTAAGGTAGGACGCCGAACCAGGAGGTTATGACCCGATGAAGAGACCTAATACTTACAGGAAGACGGGTTTTCATATCGCCGTCCTTTTCGGGGCCGTGCCCTTCTTCGTCTGGTCGGCGCTGAGGCGTCTCTTCGCCTCGAGGCAAAGGTAGAACACCCGGGGAAGCGGGGCCTTGGCCCCGCTTGCCCGACATCATTGTTGTCAAAGTGCCGGAGGTTACTCATCCGGCCTCACGAATGTCCGCACTCCGCCTGTTTGTGAACGGGCATCAAATCGGTTATACTCTACTGGAATGCTCTTTAAACGTCCCCTGGTTTGAGGGCACGTGCACAGAAGGTGGATGTCACGATGTTTCCGACAGATCCATACAAGAAGGTCAAGATCATAGGCCTCATGTCCGGCACCTCCCACGACGGAGTGGACGCTGCCCTGGTGGAGATAGGGCCCTCAGGCATCGACTCCGGCAGAGGCATTGAACTGCTTGCGCACCTTCACCGTCCCTACGGCAAGGCATTGAGAGAGGAGATACGGGCGGCGTTCACCGGAAACACGGACCTGATATGCAGACTGAACTTCAAACTGGGAGAGATATTCGCCGAGACCGCCCTGTCCCTGATCAGGGAGACAGGACTCGGCACAAGGGATATCGACGCCGTGGCCTCACACGGCCAGACCATCCATCACATACCACCCTCAGGCCCGCCGTCGAGGAGGAGACCCGGCTCCACCCTCCAGATAGGTGAGGCCTCCGTGATAGCAGAGAGGACCGGCATCATGACCATTTCCGACTTCAGGACCCGCGACATGGCCGCCGGTGGACACGGCGCGCCGCTTGTGCCGCTTGCCGACTACCTGCTCTTCGGCAGGAAGGGGAAGAAAAGGGCTGTATTGAACATCGGAGGGATCGCCAACGTCACGATAGTCAGTGACGACATGGACGGCACCGTGGCATTCGACACCGGGCCCGGCAATTCATTGATCGACGAGTCGGTCAGGCTTCACTCCTCGGGAAGACGATCCTTTGACAGGGGAGGCGCTGCCGCAGCGTCCGGCAGGCCCCACAGCAGGCTCCTCGATGAACTCCTCAGGCACCCCTACCTGAGAAAGAGACCGCCCAAGACGACCGGCAGGGAGGTCTTCGGTGCGGCAATGGCGAAAGAGATCTTCAGCAGGTACTGCAGGCTCGGCATCGAGGACATCCTCTCTACGCTGACCCACTTCACGGCAGCGAGCATCTACAGGGCCGTAATCCCCCATGCGCCTGACGAGGTCATCGTGTCGGGAGGCGGAACAAAGAACGGGTTTCTCATGAAGCTCGTCAGGGAAATGTTCAGTGCAGAAGGAATCCCGGTCAACAGCATATCTGAATACGGCATCCCTCCCGAGGCAAAGGAGGCCGTCAGCTTCGCCCTGCTCGGCTACCGGACCCTGCTGAAGCAGCCCGGAAACCTCCCCTCTGCCACAGGCGCCGGCCGGAAGGCGGTTCTCGGCAAGATAACCCTGCCATGAGCAACAAAAC
>JAADGG010000089.1 GCA_013152485.1 Nitrospirota bacterium
TTCCTGATCAGGCCCTTGACCTTCTTCGCTATGAAGTTCACGGCCTTGTCGACTATCTTGTCGACGGGCTTTCTTATCTTCATGATTATCTTCTTGACCGCCTTGCCTATGCCGCTCAGGTTGAGCAGGCGGGCGAGGAAGTTCAGTATGATCGGTACGGTCATGGCCATGGCCCTCTCGACGGCTGCGGCTGCAGCGCTGATCTTGCCCATGGCTATGTCCGCTATGGAGTCGAATACGGTCTTTACGAACTGGACTATGCGGTTCCAGTTCTCCACGAAGAACATGATGGTGTTGTATATTGCGAGTATCGCCTGTACGATCGCACCGGCAGGGTTGAGGAAACTGAGGAGCTTTATGACACCCTGCTTAACCAGCTCCACGACGGCCCAGTTGCGTATGCCCTCCATGACCTGTTGCTTTATCTCGGCTGCCTTTTCCTTGATCATCTCCCACAGGGCCATGGGGCCCCTGGTGACGATGATCTTGACGAATTCGAAGGTCTTCTCCGCCGCACTCACGACCTTTTCACCGAGACGCTTGACGAGCTTCGTGCGTATGGCGTTCCAGGTAAGTCCGAGGACCTGCAACACTATGGAGATGATGCCCTTCAGGTCGAACTTCGGCGGAAGCTGGATGCCTATGTCGCCCATGGCGCCGGTCAGCCAGTTGATGAGTCCTCCCACAAGGTGCTTCTTTATATTCTTCACGAAGTTGTTGATCCCGCTCTTCACGGCGTTTATGATGTTTCCTATGAACCCCACGGGGTCGCCCACTATCTTCTTGACCACGGCCTTGCCCTTGTTGATTATGGACATGAGGCGGTCGGCACTGTATCCAGCCTTCTTGAGCGCCCACTTGAAGAATTTGAGTGCTGCCTCGAGCAGGAGGTTGCCGAGCTTGGCGAGCGCCCCTGACATCTCCTCCTTCATCTTCTCTATCTTCTCGTCGATCTTCTTGATCGCCTCTTCCTTCTTGCTGCAGAGCTTCCGCGCCAGTTCGTCCTTCTTCCTGTCTATGAACTTGTCCATCTCATCGAGCTTCGACTTCATCTCAGCCATTGCCTGCTGTCCGATCTTCTTGAGGTCGGGGCCGAGGCTCTCCACGTATTTCTTTATCTCCTTGCGCGCTGAGGCTATCTCTTCCTTGCAAGCGGCGATGACCTTCCGGTTCTCCTTGGTGATACCGAGGATCAGCTGGTCGATCTTCACGATATAGTTCTTGCGTGCCCTTTCAAACGCCGCCTTCACCTCCGGGAAGTCATCGATTCCGAAGAGCTTGTCCTTTGCCCACTTGAACTTCCCTATCACCCCCGAGTAGCGTTTCCGTTTCCACCGGTTGATGTCGCGGTTGACCTCGTATTCGAACTCGCCGGAGGCCTTTGCCTGTCCCTGGTCGAAGGCCCTCAGTGACTGCTTCTCGAGGTTGTCGAGCTTTCCGGTCACACTCTTCTTTGCTCGCTCGTAGATGGCGTTTATATGCTTGGTGACCGCCTCCCTCTTGAGCTCGAGTGCGGTCTTGGTCTTCTTCTGCTTGTCCTTTGCCCCGGCAAGCCCTGCAAGACGCTTGTTCCGCATCTCGGCCCTTGACTTTGCTTCTTCCTCCTTGAGGTCCCTGTCGACTTTCCCGGCCTGCTGCCTGGCGAAATCCTGGACCCTTCCAGGCTCGGCCTTGACGGCCTGCTTCAACCTTTTACGTTCCTTCTTCGCCTCGAGCAGTTCGCCCTCGTCCACCATTTCAAGCTGTTCTTCCTTGAAGCCTTCCCTTTCAAGGAGCTCGTCGGACTGCCTGTCGAACTCGGAAAAATCCGTATGTTCCTTCTTCAGCGGTGGAACCGCATCCTTGCCGAGGTCGAGCGGCGGCGTCTCAGGGGCGACCTCCTCCGGAGGCAGTTCTTCAGGAGGCTTTGGGGGCTCCTTTGCGGGGGGCGGGGCTTCTATCTTGTCGTATGTCTCCTTGACACCGTCAATGTCTCTTCTCACCTTTCCGAGGACCTTGTTGCCGATGACCTTGGCCCTGCCCTTGGACTTGAACTCGTTCAGATCCTTTATCTTCTCGGGTACCGATCTCTCTATGGCATCGTTGAGGGTCTTCCTCGCCTCCTGTTCGCTCGGCTCCGGCGGAGTCTCCCGATCGAGGTCCTCGACCTGTGCTGCATTACTCTGAGCCTGTCCCTCTTCAGCAGGGGGCTCGACGGCCTTTTCAGCCTGCACGGTCTTTTCTTCGGCATCGTCGTGCGTCTGTTCGTTCGCGGCAAGCACCGCAGTCTTGGCGGCCGCCTTGCTGCAGACACCGGCGCTCTTCTGTTTCAGGTATCGTCCTGCCTCGCCTTTCGGCTCTTCACCTCCGGGGGCTGCTTCCTGCGCAGCGGCCTTTTCTCTCTCACGCCCACCTTTCTTCCCCTCTTCCTTTCCCTCTTTTTCCTCCGGCGTCTCCACTGCGGCCGCAGCGGCTCCTTCGGGAGCCTTCTCCTCGGTGGCTGCAGACTCTACCGCCTCTTTTCTCGCCTTCTCGGCAGGTACGGGATCGGCGGCAGCCCTCGCCTCTGCTTCACTTGCGGCCAGCTCGGCCTCGAGAGAGGCGCCGTCTGTCTCCTGCCGTCCTGTTTCCAGCCCTTCCTCCGGAATCCGTTGCACCTTCCTGGATGCCCCTTGCTGAATGGTGTGGGCGAGTTCGTGGGCGAGCAGCCTCTTGCCCTGAGACGAGCCCGGAGAGTACATGCCCTCGTTGAAGTATATGTCGCTGCCGTAGGTGAATGCCTGGGCCCCCAGCTCCCTGTTCATCCGTACGGCTTCGCTGTCAGTATGAACCCTGACATTACTGAAGTCATGATTCAGGCGGGCCTCCATGAACTCCCTCACCGGCTCGGAGAGTGGCTCTCCTGCACCCTTGGTACCCTTGATGCGGCCCTGGAGGTCCTCACTCACAGTCCCTCCGGTACCCCCCATTGCCTGCACGGGTTCCTCTTCCTCCTCGGTGGCGGCCTGCCTCTGGAGGAGGGGCTTTGTCTGCACGGGTTCCTCTTCCTCCTCGGTGGCGGGCTGTCTCTGGAGAAGAGGTTTCGCCTGCACTGGTTCCTCTTCCTCCTCGGTGGCGGCCTGCCTCTGGAGGAGGGGCTTTGTCTGCACGGGTTCTTCTTCCTCTTCAGGAGCGGCCTGCCTCTGGAGGAGGGGCTTTGTCTGCACGGGTTCTTCTTCCTCTTCGGGAGCGGCCTGCCTCTGTATGAGGGGCTTTGTCTGCATGGGTTCTTCTTCCTCTTCGGGCACGGTCTGCCTCTGTATGAGGGGGCTGGTCTGTACGGGGTCCTTTTCCTTTTCGGTCTGCCTTTGAATGGGGTATGGCAGGGTCATCACCTTCTCGGCCGTCCTGTCCGCCTCTTTTTCGAGGGGGTCGTCTGCCCTGCTGACGGCCGTCTTTGTTTGCACGGCCGGTGAGGATGATGTATGCAGGCCGCTTGTCCCCCGTCTTCCGGCGCCGGTGTTGCTGACGAGCCTGCAGAGGGCCTCGGCATCGCAGCCGTTGGACTTGCGCTGCAGCACAGGTCTGCCCTTGAGCGGTACGCTCTGCCTGCTGTTCCGTGTTGCAGACTGTTTGTCAGCGGTTGGTGCGTAGTTCATCGCAAAGTCACCTCAGGAGGTCCGTCCCTCTTTCTGGAGCTCCTTCCTTATACCTTCCAGTATATCATCCAGTGATATGACCCTGCTCTTCTTCTTCAGTGTCATCAGCGTGGCGTATCTGACCACGTTCATTATCGCCCCGCCTGACAGTTCGTATTCAGCTGCGATCTTCCGGAGATCGACACCGGCTTCGAGAGGGGTCTTTTCCGAGAATGCGTTGTTCCACAGCCTCAGGCGGTCGTTCTGCCTCGGCATGGGGAAGTGGATGATCGACTGGAACCGCCGCGTGAACGCCTCGTCGAGGTTCGACCTCATGTTTGAGGCGAGGATAACCACCCCTGCATAGTCTTCCACCCGCTGCAGCAGGTACGAGATCTCCTGGTTTGCAAACCTGTCGTGAGCATCGTTTATGTTCGTCCGCTTGCCGAACAGAGCGTCGGCCTCGTCGAAGAAGAGTATCCAGTCCTTGTGCTCCGCCCTCTGAAATACCTTCTCGAGGTTCTTTTCGGTCTCGCCTATGTACTTCGAGACGACCATCGAGAGGTCTATACGGTAGACGTCCCTGCCCGTCACTTTTCCGATCAGGGATGCCGTGAGGGTCTTGCCCGTTCCCGGCGGGCCGTAAAACAGCGCCCTGTAACCGGGTTTCAGTTTCCTGCCGAGGCCGAGGTCGTTCAGCAGCTCGTCTCCGTGTTCGATCCATGCCTTTATCTCCAGGACCTGGCTCAGGGTATATGGATCGAGTACGAGGTCGTCCCAGTCGAGCCCTGTCTCGAGCCTTCTGGCCGGGAAGTCGGCGCTGAAGGCAGGCCTGCGCATCTTGCCGGTCGTAACCAGGTCTATGATATCTCTCGACAGGGTCAGAAGGCCGCTCATCTCCGGTTCGTTCTCTCCCGCACCCTCGATCCTCAGGATGTTGTGTTGTGCGAAGAAGTGGTCTGCATCAAACAGGTACTGAAACGACAGCCGCTTTTCCACGTCGTCTCCTGCAAGGAGGAAGAGCGCGGTCTCGCCAGTCGGCAGGAACCCCTGGTATGCAGTACCGTTTCTGCCGCCGAACTCCGTGAATCGTCTGGAGCTTGCCGCATCCGTCGAGAGGAAGACATCGAGCAGGTGGGGTTTTATGTGCGGGACGAGGCTCAGCACGAACACCGCCCTTTCGGCGAATGTCAGGTCGTAGTGGTTTATGAAGTGTCCATACATGGAGCCGGACGGATCGAGCTCCGGAGGCGTGATCTCGAAGATGTCACTGTATGTGCACTCGTGGCCGAAGTGCAGCTTTATGCGTGTGTCGAGGAGCTTGAAGAACCAGTCGAGCTCGCTCTTCAGTGCGGTTGCGTTGCCTATGGCGATGCCGGTCACCATTGCACGTAGAGAGGCCTCCTCATCCACGACAGTCTTATCACGGATATTCCCCAGGGCAGGCGCTCGAGCAGGACGTCGTAAGCCCTGCGCTCCACAACCAACGACCAGTCCTCGTCACTGTCTGACAGGATGCCCTCCCTCTTCAGGAACGATTCGCGGAACCCCCTTACGGTGGTTCCCTTGAGTGCAGACCAGTGTGATATGACGGTTCTGAGCAGTCTTTCCGACTCCTCCCGCTCCTTTTCCGAGAGCTCTGTCTTGCTGCCGACGGGAGTGGAGAGTTCGACGCCGCAAAGGACCTTGTTGAGTGGCAGGAGGTATTCGGGAAACTCGCCTTCTTTGCCTGTTGCGAGGTATTGCAGCAGGTGAAGGGCGCGTACGGCCGAGGCCTCATCGACGAATCCGGTATCGCTGACGAGCCCGTTCTCCCTGAAGAAGGTGGCGAGATAGGGCCACAGGATGACGAGGCCGGCGTTTGCTACGTGAAGCCCCTCTGCAATATGGCGGTCCCCGATGCTGCCGGTACTTTCCCGGGGTCCGTCATGCAGGGCAGGGTGGGGCAGGACCTCTTCTGTCATCCGGTCCTCGGTACCTTCGTTCCTGCCGGCTGCATCCGCTCTTCGGCCGTATGTTCCCGTGCCCTCGGGCAGGCTGTCCGTTTCCCCCGGCTTGTCAGCGTCTCTTCGCTCACCGGCAACTGGAACTGATGAAACCGTGCGGGGCCGGTACTCCGGCGGCAGTGGAGGACGGGGCTGGACGTCCCTCCTTTCACGGCTGACGACGCCTTCTCCATCCACCGGGGGGCCGGCGTCCAGGGCCTTTATCGTCTCTGCCAGTACGCTCCTGAATCCGTAGCGTCCCTTCTTCAGGCGCTCTACCGTATCACTCATCGTACGGATGACCTCGCGGCGGGGCACGTTGCGGCCCTTGGAGAGCTGATCGAGAAACTCCGTGATTATCTCGGCATTCGTGAGTGCGCCGTCCCGCTCTTTTGTCATTACCTTGAGGAGGGTATCCCACAGGGTGAACCTCGGTGTGTATGTGACGGCTGTCTTCTCACCGAGCACCAGCCTCAGGTCGTCTACGAGCGGCCTCAGTCCCGCCTGTCTTCGGCTCAGTACCTCCGAGACCTTGATCAGCACACTGTCAGGGAACTGGAGGATCAGGCGATGCCTTGAGACCTCGTGCGCCAGTTCCTTCCCCATAAGGCCCTGCATCTCAGCGGTGGCGGTATCGAGCAGGTTGAGAAAAGTCTCCTCCAGTGAATCAGGCAGGGGCCGTTCAGCCCACCACGGCAGGGTGCCGGTCCTCAGAAAGTGGAGGAGCAGTTCCAAGCCGGCTTTCTCTTCAGGGACGGCCGCACTTCCGTGAGTCACGGCATCCGTTATGTTTGTTCCGCCGGCAGGCCCTTCCGGGGTGTGCAGGCCATGCCTGCCGATCCCGGAGAGTGCTTCATGGAGCCGTTCTCTCACCTTCTCGGCGAATCGCCGCTCTATTTCAGAAAGGGATATCATGCCTATGTCGAGCTCAATCCTGTCGAGTCTCAGAATATCGTCACCCGAGATCTCGGAGAAGACCTCGTCCATGACAGGCAGCACGACCGTCCGGTATGCGGCGGCGACGGCCTGCTGAATCTCCCATGCGTTCCCATCCTCGCCGACGCTGAGCTCGATAGTCTGCCGGTTTATTACATGTTTTCCTGTTTTCATAACAGTGCTCAACTCAATACCGTCCGGTAAAGAGTGCAAGCCATGGCAGGAGAGGGGATATCGATTTTTCTCTCATTTGCGTTCCGGCGTCCGGCTCGTCCCGAGGCATTTCGGGACACGCACCGCTGCAAGATTAAATCCGTTCAAAATCAGCAACCCCTCTCCTTCATTGATGGTTTCCGAGTTTTTACCGGACACTTGTGCACTCGACTCTTTTTACCAGCCTGGTTCGTCTGCTGTCCTGAGGATGGTCCATTACTGGTCCTTCAGGACGTCGAACTTGCCGAGTTCCGCCGTGAACTTCGATTTCTCCCCGCTCGTTTCCTTTATGCGTTCGAGCTCGGCTGCGAAGAGTTTTTTGGCTGCATCGTCCTTGATGAGTGCGGAGCTGTCCCGTACAAACTCGATGATCTTCTCCTCGACAGAGCCCTCGGCGACATCTGCCGGGCCCTCGCCGATCCTTGCGACGACCTCTGCAGCGCTCCTCGCTATGACCTTGTCGAGGTTGCTCCTCAGCTCCTTCTCCTCCTCGGTTGCAGTCCCCTCGTATATCCTCTTGTCTATCTCCCGCGCGACCCTTACGGTGTTCTCCAATATCCCGGTCTCGGCCGTTGCGAAGCCTGGTGTCTCCATGGTGACGCCGCCGGCCGGGGTGGACGGTTGAATGCCTTGAACCTCGACGACCGTCTTGACGAGGTTGTTCAGGGTGTTCAAGCCGCTGATGTACATCTGGTTTATCGTCTCCTTCTCTGAAGAGATCTTCAAGTCCAGTTCAGCGTACTTGCTGCTCACTTCGGCACTGATCTGGTTGAGCTTTGCATCCAGTTCAGTGTACTTCTTGTTCACCACCGCGTCGAACTCGTTGATCTTGCTGTCAAGCTTTTCATCGATCCTGAAGACGAAGAGGTCGTTCATCTCCGTCCATTTCTTCGGGGTCTCTTCTTCTGTCACGGTCTCCTCCTCTTCCTCGGCTGCGGGCTCACAGCAGTAGTACGGTAGAGCGAAGTCCGCAACCACCTTCTTTGTGAGCGATGAGTAGACGAGTATGAACGTCCCTCCCCGCTCGACACCTGCGAGGTGCTCCATCCCCGGATGTTCGACGAGGAACGTGGAGAAGAGGGAGAGCTTCTTTGCACTCTCCTCCCTCTTCTTCAATATCTCACCGATCCACTTGAGCCACTTGAACTTCGTGTTGTTTATGAATACCTCGTAGGGGGTGTATGCCGAGCTGTACGTGATGCCCTTGATGCTCTTGTTGAGGACTGCGACGGTGTTGAGGGCTGAATCGTATTCATTCATGAAGCCGTTGTAGTCGAACTTGGTCACCGGTGCGTCAAGTTTCGTCTTTATGCCTTTTATCTGGTTTTTCAGCGTCTTCGAGTTCTCGTCACTTATCGCCTTGATCGAGGTCTTCGGCTCCGCCACCTCCTTCGGCGGCAGGGTGGACTTCTGGATGATGTCGTTTACGCTTGTACTGAAGTCCTCTATGTTGTCGAGCTCGTTCTTGATATCCTTCCTGAAGAGCTGGTGCAGCACCTGCAGGTCGCTGTAGCCGAAGAAGGGCTTGTAGGGCAGGAGATCCGGGTCGTCCTCTATCTGGAGTGTCACGACCCTGAAAGGCAGGTTGTAATATGAGATCAGCTTCTTCAGCTCCGCCTCCGCCTCCTCGATGCCCCAGCCGAGGTGTCCCTCTATCCGGAAGAACCCGTAGTCCGCAATGCAGTACTCGAGCGGCTTGAGCGCCTGTTCGTCCTTGCTGTACTTGTCTGCGTTGTAGGAATAGATCGAGAATTCCTTCTTCCTGAGGGTCAGTTCATGGCTCCACGCAGCGTTCAGGGGAGACCGGCTGTCGATGATGTAGTAGTAGGGTATAGCCCTCGAGCCGACGGGTCCTCCGGTCGGGGAGGGCGTGATCCGGATCGGTTTGCCGGAGGCAGGGACCTTGAAACTCCTTATCATGCGGTCGATGCGCATGTGCAGGAATTGAGCCTTCCTGAGACGCTCCGCCTCCCTGTTGAGCACCGGTGATTCATGGAATCCGTGCCGGAAAGTCTCCTCCGTCCATGCATCGTCCGCCGCCGGTGTGCCGAGCATTACGTGTTTTGGAAAGAGCCCTACCCCGGGACAGCACAGTGCCCCGTCGCCGAAGAGGGCCTCCCTGAATTCATTGTAGGCGGCTGACAGGTCTTTCACGAAATCGTAGATGTACTGTATGCCCGTGACCTCTTTCTTCTTGACGTCGCTGTAGAGCTTGTCGAGTTTCGCCTTCCACGCAGGAGAGGGGTCGCGCCTGTAGACCTCCTTCAGCAGGGGTTCGCACACCTTGTAGCTTTCCGGAAGGACCTTCTTGAGTACAGTCAGCTGGGAACGTATGACCTTGCCGTAGGCCGCGGAGAGGCCGGCGTAATCCTTTATAGCCGTTGCAGAAGAGCCGAACATGACCCGCCTGCAGGAGAGGTCGTCGAGGTCGAAGTAATACCCGCCGGCCTGTTCCGTCAATGCCTTGAGGTCCGTCCTGGAGGCGAGGAGCGCCCGCAGGTTGTTTATCTGTTGCAGCCCCTTGTTGTCGCAGTCGCTGCCGGTGCATATGTCGGGGTCGTGCAGGTAACTCTCGAGGTAGAGGACGACGGCCATCTCGTCCATTCCCTTCTCAGCCGTCTCCTCGAACCTGCAGAGACTCACGGCGTCAGGGATCTTTCCGGCCTGCTCCTGTGTCAACAGCTCGTACAGGGGAATCTGCTTCTTGTTGCGTACGAAGTAGGGATACTTCGCGTTCTCGTCGGTGAACGGCTTGAAGTGACAGAACTTCATGTCGTCGTCATACGAGAGTATGTCGCCGTCCGTCGTGACCGCCGCTCCCCGCGTTATCGTGATACAGCACTTCTGTCCCAGCCTCGTGTATTCCGGATCGAGGCCGCACACGATGCCCACACCGAAGAGCTTCACTCTCGAGAGCCTGTGCTGCCTGTCGAGGTACCGTGTTATCTCGTTCAGCTGCTCGGACGTCAGTACCTGGTCCCTTTCGAAGACCGTATATGAAGTGACCGGCTCTTCTGAAAGTTTGAAAAGTTTGTCTGTCATGACTCTACTCCTTCCGGGTTCCCAGATTTGATTTATCGAGTATAAAAGTCCTCTCCCCGGTCATTCCGTCCGTACAGCCGGTAAGGACGGCCTCGGGATAGACACTCTTCAGCCGGCTGAGGACGTCTATGAGCCTGTTCAGTGCGTTACCGTCTTTCGCGCCGGATGCATTGAATTCGAGCCACTCCCTGTATGCCTCTTCGAACTCGGCCATCTGTTCTTCGTTGACCCAGCAGATCCGCGGCAGTATGTGGGCGGGAGTCTCTGCCCTTATCGTCTTCTCGACGAACCTCCTGAAGTCAGTATCCGAGAACCTCGAGGTCCATGCAGGCAGTATGATGCTTATCCTGAACGAGTACGGGTCTGCGTATTCACCGTCGGTGCAGTCGGCGCCGACGCAGACCGGCAGAAACCCGTCGGCGGGGCCTTTGGGTCTCAGCAGTATGTGTTCAACCACGAAGAAGCCCTCATCGCTGTAGCGTTCTGCAAGAAAGTCCATGAGGTACCTGACCGCCTCCTCGCGCTTCTGCTCGGTCTCGAAATACTCTATCCTCCTGGCAAGGACCTCGCCGGTCTCGTCGGTTATGTTGAAGTAGTACCTCCCGTCTGAGGTCTCCTTCAGCTCATAGCCTTTCCTCGTCATGGCGAGCCCCAGCGCCCTCCTCATCTCGCGCACGGCATCCTCCCCGGTTGCGTACCGGGTGCTGCTGCTCAGGAGTATCTTGCCGCCGTCGTCGACCACCCTGAACCTGTATTCATCCACGCCGTCGCTGTCGGCCTCCTGGTAGACCTCGTACTTTATGTTGTAGAGGTTGCGTCTCTTGTAGTTCCTGATGCCGAGCAGGTGTGCCACCCTCTGTTCGAGGCCAGAGACGTTGTATGTATCCCAGACTTCCCCGCTCCTCGTGTAGTCGAACGCCCGACCCCTGCCGCTGCTGATCCCGGCGTACTGATCGAGAAATGCGGTCTTGGTCCTTATCAGGTCCTTGCTGTTCATGTCGTGTCCGTGCGTATACATTATCCATGCATATTCACTGAAGCTTTCGGCGAACCGTGCAAGCAGGTGATCCAGGAACCGGTTGCGTCTCTTTATGAACAGCTCCTCGTCCTCTGCCAGTGCCTGGATGGTGGAACCGATGTCTGCATGGTCGATACCGTACAGCTCCTCGACGTCCCTGACACTGTCGACCACCTGGGTGAAGTACGTCCTGTCGATGTCTTCATCGGTCGAGAAGAGTCGTCCGGCATTGGCGAGCTGTGCAAGGTAGTCGGCCAGCAGCTGGTCGAAGAAGAGCAGGTACGCCTTCAGCTGTTTTGCCTGGGCTTTGCGTTCATTCGAGGCCGAATCCGGCAGCCCTGCCTCTCCTATTCCGTAGTTGCGGGGAAAATGATTCTGGAAGGAGTAGTAGTTCTTTATGTTCCTGACCCTTCCAGACGGCACCGGGAGGTCCTCTGTCTTCACTGCCGACTGCTTCGCCGCCTCCTGCGCCCTGAGGCCTTCGAGCAGGGAGGAGACCCTATCCTTGTCGGCCCTGAAGGGAAGGTGCCCCTTGTAGAAGACGATGCGGGATGCCTCGCGGTCGAGTACGGGCTTGTGGTCCTTCTCCACCGTCACGGCCCATTTGCTCTCGTCATCCAGTATTCCCCCGGCCGGACTGATCTTTATGTCCCTTACCGCGCGTACGCCGTCGACGGCCATGATGACCCTTATGACGTCCGAAAGATGTATGCACTCCCTGAGCGACGCTTCTTCGAGTTCTTCGTCGTCTATGAAACCGTTCTCGAGGAGAGGGCCGCTGAATATCTCGTCGGTCCCCTTCCCCCTGTCGAGCATCTCCCTGAGCGAGCGGAACCTGACGGAGGGCGTGAGGTATCTCTGGACCTCGTGGAATATCCTTGCCTGTGTGAGGTCTACATCGGCGTCGGCGTCGAGGTCCACCTCGGTACAGATGATGAACTCCTGTTCCCTGACCGTCTTTATCTCCACGAAGTCCTCGCAGAGGTTCCTGTTTTCGTGGAGCCTACGGAGAGCGGCTGCCTTCACGGCGCTTTCGTCGCCGGTGCCGGCCTCTTCCGCGTCTATGTCGATGATGACGTCGTAGAGGCCTCCGGGGGTTATCTTTCTCGATGGCACGCCTGATGGCGGAGGCTTGTGAGACAATCCGCCTTCAGGGCATACGAGATGGTACTCGGTGCCCGTGTGCACCCTGAGCCAGGCGTTTTTTATCCCGTCGATGTCTATCAGGAGCTTCCTGTAGTCGTTGACGGTCACCGGCCTGGTCGGCAGTATCTCGGCGGCGGTGAGGAACTTTCCGCCCCCGCCTTCGGCGAGTATGTCTTTGACGGGAAAGGACGTGCGGTAGCCGAGGTCGGTTATGGCGTAGCAGAGCAACTCGATGATCGTTACCCCCGGGTCGTGGATGTTGTAGTCCGTCCATATCCTGCTCGAGAGCTGCTCGATGTATTTCAGACCCTCGCTGCGGAGAAACGCGTAGTCGAGCGTTCTCTCCCCGGGTCTCGTCTTCGTTATCTTCAATCCTCTCAGCATTGCGCCACCTCTATCCTGTGCCCTGGTGCCGACACCAGGATGGCCTTCGGGCTGGATGCCGCGACGGTATCGGTGTCGGGTGATTCCTTGTCTCCGATGACATGATACATCCTGAAGTCGGTGACGAAGTCCACGTATGTGAGGCCTTCGATGAAGTTGAGAATGACGGATTTGTGTATCAGGCCGCCGAACATTATATCCATACCCTCCCCGAACGCCCATGGTGAGAGGAATTTCTTTATCTCCTCCTCGAGCATCCGGCTGTAGTAACCGAACTCGTAGTCACTGCGGAGGCCGACCTTGAACTCCAGCCGTACCTGTTCGTAGGCGGGGTTCTCGACGTGGAGCTTTACGAAAGGCCCGGTGTGATCTCTCAGCAGCTTTTCGACCTCCGAAAGGGTGTTCTTGTCCGCCCTCGGCTCGAGGGGGTTGACGGCATTCCTGTTTCTCAGGTCGGGAACGACCACCACCGTGACGTGACCGGGGGCGTGGAATGAATCCGGGGAAGTATGGTTCAGGCACTTCACCTTGTACAGGGATGGGAATTCTTCCAACACTATCCGTTCGTAGTCCCAGAGCGTGAGCGCCCTGTCCTTGTGCCTCAGGCGTTCGCTCACCCTTGTGTAGAATGACCTGTCATCCTCGGCCATCCTTCCTCCGAACGAGGCATAAGGCTGTTCGATGCCCTTGATGGTCGATACCGGTTCGGCGAGTTTGCCGATGGTGCCGGCCTTGAGCGGCTCCCGGAGATGAGACGGGTCGTTGTCCCTGTCCGTGAAGACCGCAGCCGCCGCGTTCGGCCGGACGTCTACAAGCCGGCATACCGCATCGGTGTCCTCCTTGACAGCGGCCCTGAGCCAGTAGCTCCCGCCCGGCAGCACGGTTCCGCTGTCTGTTGCCTCCCTGGGGATCCGGAACCTGATTATGCCGCTCCTTAGCAGCCCGTTCGTCGAGTCTGAAGCGATCTCCGAAGCGCTCAAATCCCTCCAGTGGTTGTCCGAGAGGATGCTCCAGCTGACGGAGACCTTCTCCTTGTCCGGGTTTGAGCTGCCCTCGGCCACCTGGAAGAGGATGGAGAGCTCCTGCAACGGACGGATGTTCTTCACCCCTATGTAGAACTCGCCCTCATGCCTGTACTGCGGCAGCAGGTAGACGTTCTTGTCGGTTACGAAGTCGAGTCCCTTCTTGAGGAATCCGTGCTCCCTCGCCTGCCCCAGTGCCGTGACGTGGAAGAACTCTATCTCGCTGCCGGTATAGTCGGCTTCCTCGTCCGAGGCGAGGTCGACCTCCTCCGTCGAACTGGAGTAGTCGAGCGTCAGGGACTGTATGACGGGAGTGTATGGTTCGTTGGGCAATCCGCCGCTGGATGACTCGGTCGACGATGTGTATTGCAGTACCTTTTCCGTGTATACCTGCCTGTATTCCCTGTGCAGGAAATCCGTGATGAGCTCGAGGACGATGAAATCCCCCTTGAAGGGTGTATGACCGCTGACCTCCGCTGTTATGACGGCCTCGTTCGAGGCGTCCAGGCTGTTGAAGAGTGCCGTGTCGGGATTCAGCTCGGTCGATCTGTCGGGGGCGAGCAGCCTCGCCCTGAAATAGTCGTTGCTCACCGAGGTGTCATACTCCGCATAATAGTCCGAGAAGTCGTCCGCGGGGACCCTCCAGGATATGTTGATGGAGAGGCTGTCGAGTCTCTTTCCGAACGCCTCTTCGCACCCGATGTAGAGGCCTGATCCGGTCTCGGGGATCGGACCGAAGGGCAGGAAGGGTTTCGAGGCGTCGATCGATCCGGTATCACTTTCGAGGTTCAGCCCGCCCGTCCCCTCCACGACGACGTCTATCTTGATGCTGCCGAGCACAGCGTTTGCAAGGGACGGGTATACGTTTTCCTCCCCGGTGTCGAGTACGAACTTCATGAGTGGATATGACGTGCCGAAATCGCCGCCGTGTACGGCGGGATCATAGCTGACCACAGCCTCGTCGTCGCTCTCGAGCACGAGGGTGAGCTTCATCTTCGTGCCGGTCCCGGACTCGACCGAGACCGCCTTGGGACCTGTCCAGCCCTTCTTTCCCGTCAGGAAGACACTCAACCGTTCCAGGTCTGTCGGATCCGGCACCTGGCCCGTTATGTCCGAGAACTCCAGAGAGAGGGTCACGGTCCTTTTGCCCCCGTTGAGCAGCAGTATCGGGGATGCAACGGCAAAGCCCACTTCTGCCTTCGGCATCGCGCTGTTGCCGAAGGCATACCACATGGGCTCGTCCCTGTCGAGCTCCCCTCCGAGGCCGTCGGAGGAGTCGGCTTGAGGGGCGGCATGTATGACGCCGCCATCGTCTACGAAGACCGAGCAGAGACCGGTGATTTCAGCCTTGTTGACGACTGTATCGCTGGTGAGGGCATAGAACAGGTCTGAGCCTTTGCCGTCCTTTCCGGCCTTGAGCAGCGTTCCTGCCTCTACGAGCTGTTCGTCCGCGTTCTTCTTCAGTTCGAACAGCACATGGACGGTGTCGGGTACGGCCGGTCTCTTTTCGAAGCCGAGGACGTCCCTGTAGTAGAAGTCGAGATGCCTCCTCGTAAGCCCGTTTATCTGCTTCTGGGCATGCCTGAAAAGCAGTATGAAGGCCAAGTACAGTGCGATGTGAGGCTCGTGCTTGGCATAGCCTTTCAATCTCGTGATCTCTTCGTCGTCAATGGCCTTGAAAAAGTCTTCCCAGTCACCCGAGGGCTTGTTCGTGACAGGGTCGAAGTAGTTTATCAGCTTTGAGTATTCCGAGGCGAACCGCAGCAGGTCCTTTCTGGTGCGGTCGTCGATCCTTGCAAAGAACGGATCAAGCGCCTTCGGAAACCGCTGCTTCCGGCTCTGCCCGTCTCTTGCCAGGTAAGTCCTGTAGTCGAAAATCCTGTCCATTTCAGACGTTCTCAGCCTCGTTCCTGTAGAATGGATAGACCAGGTTATACCTGGAGTTCGTGGTCCTCACCGTGTAGTCGATTACTATGTCGACCCTCCCTTCGAGCTCGTCGGCCTCGAGCGAGACGCTGTTGAGTTCGATCCTCGGCTCGAAAAACAGTATGGCCTGCTCTATCAGTCCCGTGATGTAGGTCTTGAGTGTCGTGTTGAGCGGCTCGAATATCAGGTGGTCGATGTTGCAGCCGTACTCCGGCTGCAGTATGCGCTCGCCCACTGACGTTGACAGGAGGATCCGGAGACTGCCCTCTATGTCTTCTTCATCGGAGACCATCTCCACGCCCTTCTTCGCCCTGGAGAAGGCCGGAGGAAAGCTCCAGCCCGTTCCGAGGAACGATGTATACTCTGCACTCTCGTCCTGACTCATGACTCCTCCTCTTGCTTCATCCTCCGATATCTACGGTCGGTTCCCCGATCGCCGCCGATGCGCCGCATATGCATGCATCACCCACCCGCAGAGCCGGTTTTCCCCCGATCATCACGGTCGTGCTCCCCATGGGAAAAGGGCTCGACGTCGGTTGATGCGTGTTCGGAGGCAGCGCGCATACGTGTATGTCGGTGGCAACGGCGGCAGGCATACCGCCTATCAGGACGTTCGGTATGCCCGGTCCTGAAACCGTTCCTCCATGGTTGGTCATGTCTCCCACCCTTGCTGCAGATGGCATCCGAACCGACCTCCCGTTGCGATGTCTCGCCTTGATCAGTTTATCTGCACCAGTGCGCCCTTTATAACGGCGGTGGCACTTGTGCTCATCTCCGCACCCGAGGCCCCTTTCGCCTTGAACTGTGCGGCCGCTTCTGTTGCGACGTTGGTGCCTTCGACCTTGATATCTCCCCCGGCCTTGATCTTTATGTCCGCGGGACTCTCGATGGTTATGCCTGATGAGTCCATCTTGAACCTGTTGGAGTTTTCATCCTCGATGGTCGTCTCTCCGGTGTCGTCGTCCATAGTGAACCTCTTCCCGCCGGGCGTCTCTATGGTTATGCTCTTTTTCCCGTCGTCGAAGATCAGCCTGATGCCGCTGCGTGTGACGAACCCCTTTTCGTGGTTGTCGTCGCTTGCGGTTATCGGTGCAGGCTTTGCACTGCTGTTGAGCATGCCGAGTATGACGGGGTCACGGGGGTCGTCGTTCAGAAAGCCGAGCACCACCTCGTCCCCTATCTCCGGCCTGAAGAATGACCCCCTGCCGTCACCGGCGTCGAGAGCCGCTACCCGTGCCCATACGCCGTCGTCGTCATTGCTGACGAGAGGCATCCTTACGAGCACCCTGTCTTCTCCGTCAGGGTCGTCCTGGAGCCTGGTCACCACCCCTATCTGCAGGCCGTTGACCGCGGGCAGCAGACCCGAGGCTGGCTCCGGGTTGACCTTCTTCTCCTCGGTGAACCATGACGGTGAGAGGCCGAACTGGGCGTCTGTGGTCCACATGCCGCTGCCGAGTTCGTGTCTCACGGCCGAGACGAACGCCCTGCCGCTGAAACGCTCGCCCACACCGCTGAGTTCGACGAGCTCCCCGGGCTCTATCTCTCCAAACCCGGTGAACCTGGCCCTTCCCTGTATCTTCGACAGTCTCGACCTCAACAGCCGTGCATCGGCCCACGTCTTGAGCTCATCGTCCGGCAGCGAGCCGGCGTGCCTGACGCTGAAGTCCTCGATGATGCCGACGGCGTCAGCCAGCTCTTCAGGGTCGAGGTTTCCCTGCTGTGCCATCTCCGGTTCCTCGCCCTCGGCCTTCAGCACCTCCTGGTTCGCCATGTCCCACGACACGCCCTCCACGGAGGGGACCTGGGTCCTGGCATCCAGCTCGGCGTCGAACTCGACTATGGTGGCACCGTACAGGAGCGAGACTGCCGGTTCGGCGGTGAAGTCGGGCCTCTTGACGCGCAGCTTCTCATCGTTGGTCAGTACGAGCATCCCGTTTGCCTCTGCGCGGCTTACTATGAAGTCCCAGTCCGTGCTGCAGTACTGTACGAGTTCCTTGTGCTCGACGCCTGTCTCCTCTATGTCGCTGCCGATGGAATACATGCCTGCTATGGTTTCGAAGACCTCGCTGTCCGAGGAGTCGTGGTAGTAGGCGCTCCTCCTCGATACGGACATGCGGACAGCCTCGTGCATGCATTCGACCGTGAGCGTCGAGGGCTTTCCCTGCCGTACGCGTATAGCGTGTTTCATTACTATTCCGCTGAATATCTTCGATTCGTCGGAATGGTATCCCGCCAGTATCTCTATCCTTGCACCGGGGATGAAGAGCCCGGTGTTGCTGACCTTGAAGTCCTCCTCGGCCGGATCACCGTCCTTGAGGATTATCTTTGCACGGGAGATCCTGTTGACCGCCTTGGTGACGACGATGGATATGACGTGGTACTGCCGCGGAAGCTCCTCCCCGTCTACCAGTACAGTATACGTCGGCCTGTCGGTCGGCTTCGGCGCCGGAATGGTCCTTTCATTGCTTCCGTTATCCATCATCTTCAGTCTTCTCCAGTGGCGGAAAGAATATCCTTTGGCCCGGAACGAGCCGTCTGAAATCATCCAGCCCGTTCACCCTGGCCACCTCTATGTAGTGAGTGAAGTCGCCGTAAATCGCGTAAGCCATGGCAGGCAGTGTGTCTCCCTCCTTTACGACCCTGACGTGGGTGAGGTCGGGTGAGCTGTCGTTTGCCTTGGCGACCCTCGTGCGGTCGTCGATGTTCTCCTTGAAGGATGCGTTTATGACCGCCCTGAGCGGTGTGCCGTCGGGTTTGAACAGTTTGTAGGTGATGTCGGCCTTGAGCAGTATGCAGTGTGACCTCAACGTGCCCCAGAGGATCTCGAGATAACGGGGTCTGTGTATGTTGCCGTCGTAGCCCGTCACCTTGAAGAACCTCTCTATGGTTTCCGGCACCTTTGTCTTCTTGCCGCTTGCACCCGTGCCGTCTATCATGAACTTCAGCGTATATTCCTGCGGCTTGATCCTCTTGAAGACCATGGGGCTTCCGGTGGTCCCGTCACCGCTCTTGTCGTCGTACTCTATGTCGTATACCTGAGAATACTCCTCGGGATTGAAGCTGACGGTGAATTCATCCACGACCCCGCCCGTGTAGTCTGGCTTCGTGTATGCCTTTATGACGAGCTTCGTCAGTTCTCCCTTGTCCGTCATCTGCACTCTACCTCTCTTCCCTTTCGCGCAGGATCTCCAGTACCTGCTCGACGCACTCCGAGACGAGTGCTTCCATCCCGTCCGTCCCGCTTCCAGGCGTGGCTCCGCCTCCGCCTGTGCCGCTTTCAACCACGGCGCGTATGATTATCTCGTTCACTTGTACAGGCATGATCAGGTCCTCTTGAAATAGTTGTAGGCAAGTTCAATGGTCTCAACGACCAGCGCGTTCTCCTGGGCCTTGAAATCGGAGACCACCCACTTTACGGGCCAGGCGTTGACGAAGTTCCAGCCCATGAGGGGCTCGTGCTCCTCGTTGAGCAGGGTCACGAGCACGTCGGCCGGCTCGAACTCGAAGTCCTCAACCGCATCCCTGAACCACTTGATCAGACGCGAGTCCTTCAGCAGGCCCCTCTTGAGGACGAGGTTTCCGTACTTGGCCCGTGTCGGCAGCCGGTGGGAGAAGCGGTTTTCACCGCCCTCGTTCACCTCCTCGATGCCGAGTTCCGCGGTCAGGCCTGAGACCTCCTGAAACCTGGAGTCTCCGTCCACCACGCCGTCGAGCCTGAACTCCACCTTGAAATGAAACCCGACCGGCGGATAGGAGTTATTCATTCTCTATGGTCAGCCCCTCGTGTGCGATCTCGATCGATTCTATGGCCACCTCGTTGCCCGTGGCCTTCAGCCCGGGACCTTCGATCTTCACAGGGAATGCATTGACCGCCTTCCAGGTCATCACCGGCTCGTGGTTTTCGTTGAGCAGGCTGATCGTCAGGGTCCTCCTCTCCACCTTGTTCAGTGCGGTTGTGTTGAGCCACTTGAAGAAATCGTTGTCCTTGGCCACGATGCCGCGCTTCAGCGTTATGTTGCCGTATTTGGGTATGCCGGGCATCTTTATCGCCCCGTACTCCTTGCTTGCTCCGTCGCGGTACTCGATCACCTGTGTCTCGATGTTGAGTCCGGACACTTCTGCGAAACCTACCTCTGTCCCTTTTGAACCACCCCAGTCCACCTGGAAGTGGAAAGCCGGTAAAGGATATTCAGCCATGCCATCTCTCCTTTCAAGAAGTTTTTGCTCTGTCCGTCTTCGGATGTCCTGACCCGGGCCGGGCGGTCAGACACCGGTGGGCGGTGTTGTGACAGCCTCCCGGTATCATGAACAGCCCGGAACCGTCAAGCCTCCTGCATCTTGTGCGAGAACTTCAGGATTATGAATTCAGCGGGCCTTACGACCGCCATCCCTATCTCGACGTTCATGCGCCCCTCGAGTATGTCCTGAGCCGTCATGGTGGAACCGAGCCCCACCTTGACGTAGAACGCCTGGTCGGGCTTGGCCCCTGCCAGCGCGCCCTCACGCCACTTCTGCGTCAGGTAGTTTTCTATCATGGACTTCACCTTTATCCAGGTGTTGGCGTCGTTCGGTTCGAATACGGCCCAGTAGGTCGACTTCTTCACGGACTCTTCGACCATGTTGAAGAACCGCCTCACCGGGATGTAGCGCCACTCATTGTCGTTGCCTGCGAGGGTGCGCGCTCCCCAGACGAGTATGCCCTTGCCGGTGAAGGCCCGTATGGCGTTTATCGACTTGCCGGCCGTGGTGTCCACGTTCAGGTCCTTCTGCTCGTCGCTGTCTATGGTCTCGGTCAGTCCTGCAACACCGCTGAGACTCACGTTTGCAGGGGCCTTCCACACACCCCTGCTGCCGTCGACCATTGCGTATATGCCGGCTATGGCACCGCTTGGCGGAAGCGCAGACAGAGAGTTTGCGAGCTTTGTCACGAGGTTCCTGTAGACGACGTGCGAGCTGACGAGGCTGTTCTCGTAGGTCTTTTCATAGTTGCCGGCCGAGTCTGCGATCTGTGTGAAGGCGGCGTTGACCTGTTCGAATATCATTGTTATCTTGGGCTCGGCATTCTTCAGCTTCTCGGCCTCCGTGCTCCCGCTGTATATCGAGCCGTCGGCGTCGGGTGAACTGCCGTCGAAGATGCCGCCCCACTCGGCTGCGTCGAACGTGTAGGCCGAATAGACGTTGAAGGAACCGCTCCACAGGGTCTCGGCTCCCTTGTCGTATGCCACCAGTGTCGACAGAGAACCCTTGAGGGAGTTCGTTATCAGGTCCTTTATGTCGGTCCTCAGGTCTTCGCCCTTTATGGTGTTGGAATCCTTTGCCATGTCGTCCACTTTGTCGGCGATTTTGTATATGAAGTCGAAGAGGTCCTTCAGGCTGCCCGTCGACGGCGAGGACTTGAACTGGTCGAGCAGCACGGTGTATCTCGCCTTGAGCGTGCCCTCGGTGCCCCGCAGGCTCTTGAGGTCTGAGGCGACCTTGTCCACGTCGGCAACGGCATTGTCGAGTTTGGTGATTATCTCCTTGACTTCGTCGTCATCGGTCAGGGCATCGAGGCTGACGGTGTTGCCTCCTCGCGTGATCTTGCCCTTGATGTCCCTGTAGCGGATCTCGAGGCCGAGACTCGATCTGAGCCAGGGTGTGTATGCTGCGCCGTACTTCAGGTTGTTGATGCCTATCTTGTTCCTGAACTCCTCGATTCCGTCTTTCCACCCGAACGTCGCATCCGCCTCCTTCGACTCGAGCAGGTCGAGCACTGCGAAGCGGTCCATCAGCTTGCCGCACTGGGCGAGGGCCTGCTGCTGAAGGTCGTAGAGGTCGTCTTCGAGCCTTACGGCGTCGGGAAAGAGTATGATGGTCGGTTCGTCCTTCTTCTTCAAGGCATCGAGTCCCTTCTCGAAGTCGGCCTTCGCGGGGGTATCGTCGTAGGAACCGATCGATATGATGTAACACTTTCCCCCGCCGTTCTTGAAGAAGAGCCTGAGGCTGTCGTACATGTAGAAGTTCGAATCTATGTCCTGTGAGCTCAGGACGTTGTTCTCATCGATCACGACGCTGTTTACCGTGACAGGCGGAGCACCCCCGAACAGTGCTTCATACTCGAGCAGCGAGGTCACCTTCGTAGGTACGTTCCTCAGGTCGTCGGGACCGAACTCTTCCGCCTTCTCGGTGTAGCCGATGAACGCCGGAACGGCCGTCTCCACCTCTGCTACCGACGGAGGGAAGAGCGATATCTCTTCCACGTATACATCCGGTGTCTTGTAAGTAGCCATAAAACCTCCTTTTCTCTTTGGGGTTAAACATAAACGTATATGTCCGAATATACCCTGTCGTCGGGGATGCCGGGCCTGACGAGCCTCACCGAGGGATTCGGCAGGTTCTCGATCTCGAATATCCCGTTACCTCCGTCCTTCTTCAACTGTATGCCCTTGACGGGTTCGCTCTGCATAGGCAGTGGAACATTCGATACAAAGGGGACCGCCTTCGTCCCGTCGCTCAGGGTCTGGAGCTCCTCCCTCCCGAATGTCACGGCAGGGTCCGGATACGAGACCGAGAGGTCTTCCGGAGCCGCATCCTTGCGGTACTTGAGGACAACGAGATACTTCCAGTAGGTCCGCCTCCTGTCGAACTTCACACTGTATCTCTTTCCGGTCACACCGCCGCCTTGGGCCGTGAACCGGTATGACGGTGGCACGTCGTCGTTTACGAATATCTCTATTACGCCGAATGCACCTCTGCCTGCCAGCTCGTCGCTCGCATAGAACTCCAGCGCCGTGGTTCCATCGATGCCGAGCGAGAACCTGCCGGGCTCGCGGCGCCGCAGGTCGACCGGAAACTCGAGTTTCCCGTTCATTACCCTCACGGTCTCACCGTGGATCAGCCTCCCGCGCTCGTCCCGTATCTCGACCTCCGAGGAAGGGCCTGCTGAATCGGCGCTGTAGCGGAAATACCGGGGTCTGAGTTCGAGACGGTCTTCCGTGGAGACGTAAGCGGTGGAGGTGCCGGATGTGAGCAACAGGTCTCCGTCCTGCTGGTTGTCGTTCATGTTGTGCAGGTGGTAGATATGCGCCGAAGGGCTCTGGAGCGGGAGGTCCGTGTAGTTGAGCAGAAACGGGTTCTCCGCTGTCAGGATGAAAGAGAGCTTGATCTCTCCGTTCAACGGCTTGAGCGGTTCCGTCGTCCCCTCGCCCGATGTCTCGTACATTACCGCAAAACCCCCCGCGGTCCGTCTGAAGAGCAGGGCGTGGTCCTCGAGAGTCCCCAGGCAGCTGGTCGACGGCTCTGTCCTGAAATCCCCGCTCACCCCTGACTTGTAATAGTTGTGCAGTATCTCGACCTCAAAGAGCGTTCTGAACTCGGACCTCATGCAGTTCTGATCCCCCTTCCCGATATACCGACGGTCCCGACCGGAGGCTGCTCGTCGGTCAGTGCGGCCTCCTGTATGGTTATCATCCGTATCTTGTAAAGGACCGAAGGCAGATACTTGGCCCCGAGCGAACCCCACAGATGGTTCTGCTGTTCGAAACTCAGCGTGAAGAGCTCGGCGGTGAGCTTCTCGATGTCAGGGTGAAGCCCCGGGGTGTTGTCGTGGTTGAAGACGTTCTTCGCCTGGAAGAATCTTACGGCGCCGGAGAGAAAGCCGAGTCCTGTTCCGTATTTGCTGAAGTTGGCGGTTATCAGCAGGTAGAGGTTGATCTTCACGTCCGGGTTCATGTGTACGACCTGTCCTCCAGAAGTCAAGGCGGAGGACTTCTGCGCTTTCACAACGCGTTCCTCTTCGACGTTGACCAGGGTCAGGCCGAGCGAGTTGTCGGGGACGGCTATGTCTCCGTTCGGTTTCACTACGGGTGTTATATGGACTACGGTCTCGCTCGTTATGTTGAGTTCGGGCAGGCGTACGAGGTACTCCTGTATGCCTGTCTTCATTACGTCGAGGACCTTGTCTATCATTTCAGCCTGATATGTTCCGCTTTAAATGTCAATGTGACGGTTTAGTAAGGGATACCGCGGATCAACGCCCGTCCCGCACCGGCTCGGAACGGTTTCCCTCTCCCTGTCAGGATTCCGTGTCTACGCCGCTGAGCCCGGGCCTTCGGACCGCATGTCCCGGCAGATCTTCGCTTGGAGTTTTCCGTACCGTGCCGGGATCCGGAAGCAGCAACCCGGACATGGACGCTCGATCTCCGGGTTGTCAATAGATATGATGTTATCACAGGGAGTGGATAAAGTCTTGACCTATATTGCCTTTTTTTTGACCTATATTGCCGGCGGGGAATGCACTGCCGTACCGTCGTGAAGTGCTGTCTGGGACGTCGTGGTCAGGTCTGGGGCAGCCTGGTTTGCAGCGATACTTCCCGTCTCTTTGCGGGCCGGGAACAGGTCACGTGTAATGGTTTCCGCTGGAGGGACTTCCTGTACGTCATGGGTGAGACGTTCATTATCTTCTTGAACGTCCTGGTGAAGTGGAACTGGTTCGTGAATCCGCAGGCAAAGGCTATCTCGCTCATGGACAGGCCTTTTCTCCTCAGCATCTTTATGGCCGTTGAGATTCTCAGTCTGTTGACATACGTGGTGAAGGTGATGCCGGTCTCCCTCTTGAAGGTCCGCTCGAAGCACGAGATGCTCATGCCGGCCTCCTTGGCGATTTCGGAGAGCTTTATGCGTTTGGTGTAGTTCTGGTTTATATACCGGATGGCCCTGAAGATGCTGCTCCAGCCGTCATGCTGATCTTCCCGGCAGTTGTCTCCATTGTGATGCGTTATGCCAAGGGCGCGCCTGATGCTCTTCTTGAGGTCGTACAGGATGACCGGTTTGTTGAGATAGTCTCTTGCTCCCAGTCTGAAGACGGTGACGGCGAGACCTTCCGACCCGTGCGAGGTCACAACGATCACCGGCACAGAGGGCTTGACATACCTGAAGAACTGTAGCAGTTCGTTGCAGAAGGCATCCCCGCGGTGATCCAGGATAACGAGATCTATATCGTCACACAGGAACACGTCACATGCCTTGTCCCTGTCGGTCTCGGCGATTATGCAGCATTCCCTGAGTGCGGATGAGAGTCTTCTGTGATACAATCCTGCGTCCGGATCGATCAACAATATACGGTATCTGCCGTCCAAGGCGTGGGGTGAGTTCAT
>JAADGG010000011.1 GCA_013152485.1 Nitrospirota bacterium
TACACAAGATAACGGACGTCTTCGTGACCCACACCCATATAGACCACTTTATCGGGTTCGACAGGCTGCTGAGGGTGATGCTCAGGAGGGATCGGCCCCTCAGGATCTATGGTCCAGCGGGCATTACCGGCAGTGTGGAGGGAAAGCTGAGGGGGTATACCTGGAACCTTATAGAGGAGTATCCTGTCAGCCTTGTTGTCCATGAGGTGACGGATGCGTCGGTCTCTGTCTCGGCGTTCTCTGCAAGGGACGGCTTCAGGAAGCGGCGGGTGGCCGACTCGGAAAACTCCGGAGTCCTGCTGAAAGACCCTCTCTTTTCAGTGAAGGCGGCCTGCCTGAGGCACGACATCGCGGTTCTCGGCTTCTGCGTGGAGGAAGACGTCCACATAAACATAGACAAGGCGGCACTGACCGGGAAGGGGCTTCCGGTCGGACCGTGGCTTTCGGGCTTCAAGCAGGCCGTGAGAGAGGGAAGGGAGGATTTCAAGGCGGTTGTAGGGGGCCGTGAATATTCGATGAGGGAGCTCGAAGACATCGTCAGGATCACCGAGGGCCAGAAGGTCTCCTATGTCATGGACGTATCACCCTCTGAGGAGAACATCGGCAGGGTGGTGGAGCTGGTCAGGGGGTCCCACGTTCTGTATATCGAGACATACTTCCTCGATGAAGACAGGGAGAGGGCCTTTCAGAGAAACCACCTGACAGCGCGGGTGGCAGGCGAGATAGCGAGAGAGGCAGGTGTCGGCGAGATCATACCCATGCACATCTCGCCGAAGTACAGGACCTTTCCGGACAGGGTCACTGAGGAGGCGATGCGCGCGTTCAAGGGGGGCTGAAACAGCGCAGCGGGTTATACGTTGAACCTGAAGTTTATGATGTCACCGTCCTTGACCACGTAGGTCTTTCCTTCGAGCCTCACGAGGCCCTTCTCCCTTGCAGCCGCCATCGTGCCGGCGTCGATGAAGTCGCTGAACGAGATGACCTCCGCCCTTATAAACCCCCTTTCGATGTCGGTGTGGATCTTGCCCGCCGCCTTTTGCGCGGTCGTCCCCTTCTTTATGGTCCAGGCCCTGACCTCGTCTTTTCCGACGGTAAGGAATGATATGAGGCCGAGGTGGTCGTAACAGAGGCTGATGAGCCATTGCAGGTTCATCGATACCGAGGTCTTTCAGGAATTCCCCTGCCTCCTCCGGACTCAACTGCGCGATCTCCATCTCTATCTTGCCCGACAGTGCCACCACCGGGACTGCAAACTTCTCTTGCAACTCCTCTGTCAGTCTCGATGCCTTGTCAGAGCCGATGTCATTCTCGTGGAGGTTCAGCAGCATGACTTCAGGCTTTATGGAGATGAACTGAAGGTGCCTCAGCGAGAGCAGCTCGTCCTCACTGAAGCTGACCCTTCTCAGGGGGATCTCCTCCTCGAGTGCCTCCCTGCACCGGAGGAGCACCTGCCGTTCCTTCTCGTCCTGTTTCCTTCCCTTCCTCGCGCCTTCCTCCATCCTCTCGAGCCGCTTCTCCACGAGTTCGAGGTCCGAGAATATCAGTTCGAGCTCTAATGTATCTGCGTCCCTCAAAGGATCGACGGATCCGGCCGGATGCACTATCGCCTCGTCCTCGAACGACCTTATCACGTGTACCACGGCATCGACGTCTTTTATCATGTCCAGCACCTTACGGTTCTGCTGAGGATCTCCCTTTGTTATCCCCAGGTAATCTATGTACTCGACAGCGGCGAAAGTGACCTTCCTCGGTTTGTATATCTCCGCGAGCCTCTCCACCCGCTCATCCGGTACCTTCACCACCCCGACGTTCGGCTGCGCCTCTGTGGTGGGGTACACCGTGGTCGGAATGTTCTGGCCCGTAAGGGCGTTGAATACCGTGGTCTTACCCGAGTTTGCAAGCCCGACAATGCCTATCTTCATCGATCATCTCCTTTTTCAGTGTTGGGTCGAAAGAGTTTCAGACCTCGGGTTACGATGGTTCATGGACCTCCTTGTTTTGGTGCCCGCGGAGGTAAGTCTGCTTGAGCCCGTGCAGATCCGAGACTGCGGTCAGGTCTTTGTTTTCAGTTCCGCCTCAGACCTCCTCAGGTACACGGGCGTCAGCGTTACGGGATCCGAGAACTCACCCCTTTCGGCCTTATGGAGCCCGGCGGCGGCGAGTGCCGTCGGCAACGGGTGCATGAGGCTTTCATGGGGAAAGCGTGCGCTCTCCCCGAGGATATCCATGATAACATCTTTGTAGAGTATGGCGCCACTTCCGGCAAACACGGTCTCTTCGTTGATCAGGGCGAGGATGCTCCTTATGTCGAGGGCGGCTTCGGGCGCGACCTTTTGAAGCCCCTCTCCGGTCCATCTGAACAGGCCGCCGTAGACCTCTTTCTTCCTTGCATCAAGCAGCGGGCAGATGAGCTTTTCCGTGAAGGCAAGGGACGATGCGAAGGCCTCGAGTGTCGATACGGCTGCAACAGGCCTGCCGGTCGCAAAGGAGAGGCCCTTGACCGTGCTCAGACCCACGCGCAGTCCCGTGAAAGAGCCTGGTCCGATGGCGATTGTGTAGAAGTCTATCTCGTCGATCCCGGTCTTGGAGCTCTTGAGCAGGAAGTCGACGGCCTTCATGAGCTGCTCGGAGTGCGTCTGCCTGATCCCGAGGCGCACCTCTCCCACCAGGCCGGAGTCACTGCCGTAGAGGGAGACCCCGCCTACCGGTGTGGAAGTATCAACAGCAAGGGTCAGCATGATACGGTTAAGTTAAAATTATTGCCTGGATTATTTCAAGGACCCGCGTCGGGACTGCTATCTGAGCTTCAGCCTCGTGAGGATGATGCCGGGATACTTGTTGAGGGGGTGGCTTCTCGACAGGGAAGGGAATATCGGTCTTTTCCTCATCCCGAGACTCTTCAGCTCGGAGATTATTTCCCGGTTTCCGGGGTCGAAGGAGAGGCCTTTCTGGAATGACTCTATGGCGTCTTTCTTCATGTTCGCCATCAGATATGCCCTGCCGACGTTCAGATAGAAGAGCGGGTATGGGAAGTCTATTGCGGATGCCTCGGACTCTTTCAGCCTCCTTGAGGCTTCCCTGCATAGCTCGACGGCCCTGTCGTATTCGTTACCGACCGTTGCGGTCAGGTAAGCGTGATAAGAGATCAGCAGTGGGTCTTCGGGAAACTCTTCGAGGGCCTTTACGGTGGCATCCAATGCACGGGAATCCCCCGTCCTGACGAGTCGCTTGATCTCCCTGAAGTATGCTATGCGCGTCTTGTTGGCGGTCTCCTCCTCGGTTATCTTCCTTATCGCCCTGTCGTGCTGACGGTCGACGAGCTTTGACAGTTCATCCTTCTCCTTCACCGACGTGGTGAGCTTCAGGGTCTCTATGTGGGCTCCTTCGAGGTAAATGGTGGTACTTATTGTTACGGGTTCATCTCCGAGGATTTCCGTGATTACATAGAAGGGTTTGCCTTGATGCTCTATCTTCGTGGAAAAGTCAGAGGATTTTCTGGAGATAATGTTTATAACATCCCTCTTCTCCATACCTAAATGTTACAACCAAAGCATCGGTTTGTCAAGGTTGATGCAGGTGTCGGGATTCTCTGCGGCCGCAGCCGCTGTATCGGAATCCTCAGGAAAGCCGTATGCTCACGATATCCATTCATGTGATAAGTCGATCATGGAGAACAGTACTGCCTTGACTATAACTGAGACGATTAATCAATAGAAAAAAGCAGGCTTTTTATTGTAGAATTGTTCATGCGATATGTCATGTTTTCCGTGTTCCTCCTCGTTCCTCTGCTCATGGCCTCCAAGGCCGTACTCGCCGAGCCGGTCATATCCTTTGCGGACAAGACCGTTGATTTCGGGGATGTCAACCAGGGAGACCTCCTCGAACACACCTTCGTCTTCAGTAACGACGGAACGGATGTTCTCGTGATAGAAAAGGTGACCGCATCGTGAGGGTGCACTGCAGCGGTGGTCAGTTCAGACCGCCTTGCCCCCGGTGAGCAGGGACAGATACAGGTAACGGTAAGGACCGACAGGAAAAAGGGCGTGATAGCGAGGACCGTGCAGGTCAGGACGAACGATCCGCTCAATCCGCTGGTCATACTGAATCTGAGGGCGAAGGTGCTCGACCCCTTCCACGGGAAGAATCTCGATGCCGGGGAGATGTTCCGCTCGCCGTGCCGGAAGTGCCACGTCGACAGGGGCAGAGGGCGTCTCGGGGCTGACCTCTTCAGGGCCGACTGTATCATGTGCCACATGAGGGGCAAGAGTGCTCCCCCCCTGGCATCTCTCAGGAAGCTGTCCCGGAAGAGACTGCAGGTTGTCATCGAGAAGGGGGTCCCCGAGAGCGTAATGCCGGGATTCTCCTGGAGGGTCGGCGGTCCGCTGACCGACTCCCAGATAAGGTCCCTCATAACATACATCAAGGGCAGGTAGGCTATGCGTCGATGCTTGGATCCAACTGACTGAAAGAGACAGACTCGTGTTGCGGATACGTCAGGACTCGATGATCTTTTCTTCTTCTTCCTGCTCTGTCTTGCACTCTATGCACATCGTCGTCACGGGCCTGACCTCGAGCCGCCTTATTCCGATCTCGCAGCCGCAGATTTCACAGATGCCGTAGGTGCCGCTGTCGATCCTCTCGAGAGCTAGTTCTATCTTCTTCAGCAGCCGCTGTTCGCGTCCACGCAGACGGAGCATGAAGTTCCTGTCGATCTCTGCGGTGGCCTGATCTCCCATGTCGGGAAACGCATTTTCGTCGGGGAGTGTATTGAGTGCGGAGCCGGCTTCCTGCAGAAGCTGCTCCCTCTGTTGAGCCAGGTTCTTTCTTATCTCGAGAATCCTTTGCTGTCTTTCGGATATCTCCTTGTTGGTTGATGCCTTCTTGCATTTTTTCTTCTTTGTGGCCGTGCTGGAACCTGATGCGTTTCGTTTGCTCTGTTTCTTTTTCTCAGGCATATCATGCTCCTTGCGTTTATCGGAATTAAACCTGTGGTGCTGGGTTAAAGAGTAACAAATACTCTCAATATTAGTCAAGTCTGTGCTATAATACCAGTCAGTCGACCCGGCACTAAATGCAGCCCGAGGCAATCGGTGTCACGTGTAGGGTTGGAGTATAGCTCGACAAATGATTGCCGGGACCGAACGGGCTCGTTTTATTGCATAATCCGTCAGGTGATGCCAGCTCTTAACCCCGTTGACCAAGTATCCATACGACTTCAGTTTCTTGTTGTGGATCATGTGGAAGATGGGGAGGGCTGTGGAGAGTGATGGGAAAGATATTCGGCAGACTCGGAATCTGGATGATAGAGGGGCTGAACAGGCCTTATGCCCGCCGTACGGTGCTGGCTGCATGTGCTGCCTGTTTTCTGCTCATCATGTCCATGGTTCCACCGTACACGCATGCTGACGATACCCCGCTGACCCCGCTCATAGAGAGGATCGTATCGTTTGTGAGGCCCGTCTCCGGGGATGTCGTGTCCGTGTCCGGTGACGGGGTTGTAAGGATCGGTCTCGGAAAGAAGGACGGCCTGCTGGAGGGGATGCGGTTGAGGGTGCTGAGGAGAGGTGACTTCTTCTATCATCCGGTAACGAAGGAACCTATAGGGAGAGCGGAGAAGCCTGTGGGAACGATAGAGGTCGTGGATGTGAAAGAGTCGGAGGCCTTCTGCAAAGTGATCGACGGTGAGGCGGAAGGTGGTGATATCGCAAGGATCTCGGCCTCGAGAAAGAAGCTGTTGTTCTATCAGGAGGATGCAGTCGATTATTATCTGGGGGACGCCTACTACAAGGGGCTGAGGGCGACCGGAAGATTCGACATCATGGACGCTCCGGTTGGACACCTCGGTCGTCGAGACCTCTTGGGTCTGGCTGCCTCGGAAAAGGCCGATCTTGTGCTCGTTCTGGATTCGTACAAGGACGGAGGAAAGACCTTTCTGAAGCAGACCGTCTCGTGGACTGACGGGACACTGCTGTCGGAGGATTCCCTCTATGTACCGCCTGCATTTCTGAGCGAGATCAGTTTCGCCTCGGAACTCCTTGCAGATGTGCGGAACGAACCCCTGATGAGTCATGACCTTCCCTTTCCTGCAGGACTGATAGACGCTGCAGACGTTGACGGTGACGGTGAAACCGAGCTGGTTATAAGTGCCGGAGACGGTGTGTATGTGTACAGCTATGACGTTGATATGGACTTCCTTTACAGGCTGAAGATGGATTCAGGCGTAACCGTCATCTGGCTGGATACCCTCGACGTCGACTCGGACGGAAAAGACGAGCTGCTGCTGACCAGCATCTCTTCAGGCCGGGACGCCGTCGACTCTTACGTGTACAGTCTGGAAGATGGGAAGTTCGAACGCCTCTGGAAGAAGGACGGCTTCATAAGGGTTCTGGATGGAATGATTCTCTACCAGGGATACTCTGAAGGTAAAGGTTTCTCTGGACCGGTGAGCGTGATAGATCCCGGTGACGGATTCGGCACGAAAGGTCTCTACATGGAGCCGGAAGGCCTTGACATCTATGATTTCGTCGAGCTCAAGGACAGGGAAGGAAAGACCGTATACCTTTCAGTGGATGAGGAGAACCGCCTGAAACTCGAATACCGTAATGGTGAGGTGATTTGGCGAAGTGAAGAGACCTTGGGGGGATTCGTAAGGGAGTTCTTCCCGGATGCCTACGACGACGGTGTTGCCTGGCACATCAATGACAGGATGACGAAGAGGAACAACGAAGCTGTAGTCATCAGGCGCAGCCCCCTGATCGGGAAGGCCCTGGGATACAAGAGTTCCCAGCTGCTCACCTACCGCTGTTCCGGCAATGGCGTGGAAGGGTCCGTGCTTTTGGACGGAATAAGCGGAAAGGTGCTCGACTATTCGATTTTTGACGACAAGGCGGCAGTTTTGATCAAACCCCTTCTGGGTATAAAGGCCGGAAACATATTGAGAGGGGAGACCCCGATGGTGACGATTCTTCGGATATATTCAATAAAGGGGAGGTAGAGATTGTGCTGACAAATATTCCAGGACATGTAGGTGTGATAATGGATGGCAACGGAAGATGGGCACAGTTGAGAGGTCTGCCCAGGGTGGAGGGTCACAGGAAGGGGGCTGAACGGACGAAGGAGCTGATAAAGGCTGCCCAGGAGGTCGGCGTAGACGTGCTCACCCTGTATGCATTCTCCCTTGAGAACTGGCAGAGACCCGACAGTGAGGTGACCACCCTGATGGAGCTTCTACACCTCTATCTGACGAAGGAGTTGAAGGACCTGATCATGGAGGGCATCCGGTTCAGGGTGATCGGTGACAGGGAAAAACTCCCCGCCGTGATACAGGGTATCATTACGGATATAGAGGAGAGGACATCTGCAAACAAGGGCCTGACGCTTGTAACTGCTCTGAGCTACGGCGGAAGGGACGAAATACTCCGGGCCGTGAAAAAGGCGATTGCAGGGGGTGTGAAACCAGAGGAGATAAACGAAGAGAGGTTCGAAACACTGCTCGATACGGCGGGACTGCCTGCGGTCGACCTTATAATCAGGACCAGTGGGGAGAAGAGGCTCAGTAACTTCCTCCTGTGGCAGGGTGCTTATGCCGAGCTATATTTCACGGAGACTCTGTGGCCTGATTTCACAAGGGAGGAATTCCTCTGCGCAATCCAGGACTATCAACGAAGAGAGAGGAGATTCGGGGGGATAATGTCCCCTTCAGAGTCATAACCGGAATAGATGAAGAAGAAGAGAGAGATAGTAGCCCTCGCACTGCTTCCCTTGATCTACCTTTACATAATGGTGCTTCCGCCGGTCTTTTTTCTCGGTCTCCTGTTCCTGATCTCAGGAGCCGCGCAGATGGAGTTCTACTCGATGTACGGTGTAAAGAGGCCCTTCGGATTCCTGGGGGTTTCCGCGGGCTGGCTCCTGCTCTATGCCGTCTATGCCGGCTGGAACGACCTGCACCTGCTCCTGGTCCTGTTCTTTCTCGCCTTCGTTCTGTTCAGGCTCTTTGACTCGGTGGCAGGCCCCGGACATGCGCTCTCTGATATCGCCCCTGTGGCCGTGGGGTTTTTCTATATCCCCCTGATACTCAGCCTGCAGATAGCCATCAGGGACTCCGGTCCCGAGTGGATCATATTCATCGGTGCGACGGTATGGGCGTCGGACAGCTTTGCGTATTACATAGGAAAGAACTTCGGAAGGAGAAAACTCTACCCCTCCGTGAGCCCGAAGAAGACGGTCGAGGGTGCCATCGGATCCATGGCCGGAGGGACCCTGGCGGGAGTCCTGATAAAGATACTGCTGATAGAGAGCATGACGGTCCGGCAGGTGTTGGTAGTGGGATTTTTCATAGGATGTATTGCCGTGCTCGGCGACCTGACAGAGTCGATGTTCAAGCGTGATTCGGGGGTGAAGGATTCGAGTTCTCTGATCCCCGGTCACGGTGGAGTCCTCGACAAGATAGACGGTATGTTGTTCGTGACCCCCGTGGTCTACACCGTCGTCAGGTTTGTGGCTCAATAGGTTCGAGCAAGGATGCAGTAGGTGTCGTGATCCCCATGAAATACCTGCAAGTTTGTTCTTGACTTGGTTTAGAGGCGGCGGATGAAGAAAATAACGGTTCTTGGTTCAACAGGCTCGATAGGTACCGCGACCCTTGAGGTCGTCAGGAGGTACCCTGACAGGTTCAGGGTTGTGGGGCTCGCAGCAGGACGCAACATCGAGCTCTTCAAGAGACAGATTGACGAGTTCAGGCCTCAGGTGGTTGCTGTTGCAGACGATACAGCGGCGGAGAGGCTGCGGAAGGATGCCGGTTCAGTGGAGATCCTGTCAGGTCCCGGCGGAATAAGAGAGGTTGCCGCCCATGACGGTGCAGACTTCGTGCTTTCGGCCATCTCCGGCTCAGCAGGTTTGTTGCCCACACTGGCGGCGATCACGAAGGGTAAGACCATCGGCCTTGCAAACAAGGAGACACTCGTGATGGCGGGGCCGCTGGTGAACAAGGCGGTGGCAGAGCACGGTGCAACCATAATTCCGGTCGACAGCGAGCACAGTGCCATCTTTCAGTGCATGCACGGACACAACGGCTCCGACATAAGGAAGCTGATCCTGACAGCCTCGGGCGGGCCGTTTCACGGGAGAAAGGCCGACGATCTCGTGGACATAAAACCCGAAGAAGCCTTGAATCATCCCACGTGGCAGATGGGAAAGAAGATCAGCATAGATTCTGCAACCCTGATGAACAAGGGGCTTGAGGTGATAGAGGCGCACTATCTGTTCGGGTTTGCACCCGGGGACATCGAAGTCATAATACATCCGCAGAGTATCGTGCACTCCCTCGTGGAGTTCATAGACGGTGCACTCATTGCCCATCTGTCCCGTCCCGACATGAAGGGACCGATCTCCTATGCCCTTTCATACCCGGAGCGGCTCGATGGGGTTCTTGCTCCCTGCCGCCTCCATGAGCTGGGGACCCTTACGTTTGAGAGCCCGGACATGGAGAGGTTCCCGTGTCTCAGATACGCTTATGATGCTCTGGAGTCGGGCGGCTCGGCCACGGCTGTCCTCAATGCGGCTAACGAGATGGCTGTGGATGCATTCATGGAGGGGCGTATAACTTTCCACCAGATACCTGTTATAATAAAAAAGATGCTCGATGCCCACAAGCCGGTGCCTCTTGACGATATAGAGACCGTCCTCTCGGCTGACGGCTGGGCAAGGAGGATGTTCCGGGAACTCGTTGTGAAAAGCTAAACGTTGACGTCAGAAACTGCGGTAGGGTTCCGTTCTGCGGCACTTGTCCCTGTTTCCATGTGACTCGCGGCGTTCAAAAGGAGGTTTGAAATTCTTTCGGCGATAATTCTGTTAGGAATACTCATCTTCGTGCATGAGCTCGGACACTTTCTCGTGGCGAAGGCGGCGGGTGTGAAGGTGCTGAAGTTCTCTCTCGGTTTCGGACCGAAAGTAGTCGGCAGACAGATCGGAGAGACCGAATACATGATCTCTGCCTTCCCTCTCGGCGGTTACGTTAAGATGCTCGGAGAGGAGACGGGCGAGGAACTCGAGGAGGCTGAAAAAGAGAGGGCGTTTAACCAGCAGAGCGTCACCAAGAGGATACTCATCGTTCTTGCAGGTCCGCTCTTCAATATCTTTCTCACCTACATGATATTCACCGCAGTGCTGTCTGCGGGGCTCCCAGTCAATGTGCCGGTGCTGAGCAACATACTGCCGGTGGTTGACGAGGTCGAGGAGGGGTATCCGGCTGCCGCGGCAGGGCTGAGGGCAGGGGACGTGATCGTGGAGATCGACGGTGTGAGGATCGACACGTGGTTCGATATGGTCAATGTAGTCGTCAAGAACCCCGGCAAGCCCCTGGACTTCGTCGTCAAAAGGGATGGAGAGCTGCTGAACCTGAAGATCACCCCTCAATCCGTGGACGAGGTGGATCCTGAGGGCAACAAGATAGTCATAGGAAGGATCGGCGTCAAGAAACTCGGGGGAGGCTTCTTCGAGTCTGTCGAGAGCGACTCCATACTCGATGCGCCCATAAAGGGGGCAGAGGCAACCTACAAGATGGGGTTCTTTGTCGTGGACTCCATAAAGATGCTCATAACGAGACAGGTTTCACTCAAGAACATCAGCGGTCCCGTTACCATCCTGCAGGAATCGGGAAGGGCGGCCTCTGCAGGATTCCTGGCGTATTTCATGTTCATGGCATTGCTGAGTGTAAACCTCGGGGTGCTCAATCTCCTGCCCATCCCGATCCTTGACGGAGGCCACATCGTGATGTTTGTGATAGAGGGGATCAAGGGAAGACCTCTCAGCGAAAGGACGGTCGCCATCACCCAGAAGATAGGCCTCGCACTCATTCTTCTGCTCATGGCCTTTGCACTCTATAACGACTTTATAAGAATCTTTTCCAACAAGAACACGCCGTGACGGAAGATCGGATCGAAGTAAAGGTGTATTACGAGGATACGGACTGTGGCGGGGTAGTCTATTATGCCAACTACTTCAGGTACTTCGAGCGTGCGAGGACGGAGTTCCTCGAGCACCGCGGGATCTCTCTCAAGGACCTGATGGAGAAGGGCACCATGTTTGTCGTGGTAGACGCCTCGGCACATTACCGCCAGCCCGGCAGGTACGGTGACACACTGATCATAGAGACTTCCGTATCGGACAGGGGTCCGGCAAGCATCACGTTTTCACACCTGGTGAAGAGTAAGCAGACAGGCGACCTGCTCGTATCCGGCCACGTGAAGATCGCATCCGTTTCAGGTCGCATGAAGCCGACCAAACTTCCCGACTCTGTCCTGAAGGTCCTGGAGTGATAGAGGCCTGTAACAATCCCGTGTTTACCGGTAGGTCGACATGAGGCCGGCACGGCTGAAGAAGCAGGTGTCCGCCGGAGGGGTCGTCTTCAGAAGAGACGGAGACGATATAAAGGTCGTTCTCGTCTCCGTGAAGAGCGGTTCCGTCTGGACCCTCCCAAAGGGGCTGATCGAGAGGGGAGAGCAGCCTGATGTTGCGGCCGTAAGGGAAGTGCAGGAGGAGACAGGCCTGAGAGGACGGATAGTGGACAGCCTCGATACCATATCTTACTGGTATTTCCTGAAGGACGAGAACACAAAGTACCACAAGACGGTCCATTACTACCTGATGGAGTATGCGGAAGGAAGCACGGACGATCACGACCGGGAGGTGGACGAGGCTGCGTGGTTTTCCCTCGACGATGCATTGAAGATGGTAAAATATAGAGGTGACAAGGAGATACTCGAAAGGGCGAAGAAGAGGTTGTCGTCTGCCGATGGGCACGAGGAAGATTCTGAAAAGGAAAGAGTTGAGTGAAGAGGTCGAGAGACTGAGGACGGAAGGGAAGAGGATCGTGTTTACGAACGGCTGCTTCGACCTCGTCCATGCCGGGCATATACAGTATCTGAGGGAGGCGAGGGCCCTCGGAGACGTACTGGTGGTCGGCGTCAATTCTGACGCCTCTGTCCGGAGGCTGAAAAGCAACAGGCCCATAATTCCTCAGGACCAGCGGGTCGAGGTGCTCGCGGCCCTCGAGATGGTGAACTATGTCACCGTATTCGATGAAGATACGCCTTATGAGATCATAAGGCTGATCATGCCCGACGTGCTCGTCAAGGGTGGGGACTGGAAGGTGAATGATATCGTCGGTGCAGACCTCGTCAGGGATGTCCACAGCCTTCCATACAGGCAGGGTGTCTCTACGACAGGTATAATCGAGATGATCATCGAGAGGTTTTGCCGGTCCTCATGAAGTCGCATCTGCTTTCTTCTTTCGAACACCTTACCGGAATCCTGTCCCAACCTCCTGATACTGCCGGAGGGATCAGGGATGGAGTCGTGGATGTCTTCAACCTGAAGGGCTCGTCGAAGGCCCTTCTCGTTGCGCTATTGTCGTCTCTGGAGAGGACGTGCAGCCACGTACTGGTTGCCGGCACAGAGGATGAAGCCCTGGCGTTCAGAGACGACGTGCTGTTCTACAGGCGCATCCTCGGGGATACCGACAGGGTCCGGCGCCAGTTTTTCGTGCCCGATCAGGGGGATATCGAGTCTACCGGCATCCGCCTCAGGAGTGTTCTGGCCCTCGAGAGAGGGGATCTCGCCGTTGGTTCTGTCGACGCATTCATTTCCCGCACGTGGAGACGTGAAGAGCTTTCCCGCGCCATCCTGCGGCTGGCAGAAGGGATGACGCTCAGCAGGGATGCGCTTGCTGATGGCCTTCTCTCGATCGGCTACAGGCGGGCTGCCCTTGTTTCTGGCAAGGGTGAGTTCAGCCAGAGGGGATGGGTGTTTGACGTCTATCCGTCGAACATGGACAGCCCCCTCAGGGTGGAATTCTTCGGCGACGAGCTCGATGCCATAAAGACCTTTGAAGTCGACACGCAGCGTTCCAGCGGCCGTCTGGACGAGGCAGAGATCCTGCCCGCGGTCGAGAGGGCGGAGGCCCCCATGCTCGAGTTCTTTGGCGGAGATACCGTCTACTATGTCTCGGAGACCGTCGGCAGGCGTGAGGATTTCTTTGAGTCCCTGGAAGGGGGCAAGGTGTCGAGTCAGCGTCCCCTGTTCTTCGGACTCAACTCGCTGTCCGTGGATGGCACGACGGGGGCTCCGGTGCTCTCGCTTTCAGGGCTCGGGCTTTTGCACGGTGAGAGGGATGACGTCTACGGGATAGTGGATGCGCTGAAGGGAGTGGATGAGATGGTCGTGTTCGTCCTCTCCTCGGAAGCTCAGGCAAAGAGGTTGAACGAGATCCTGAGGGACGGCGACGTGGTGGCTCCGGTGGTCCCTGTGGAGAAGGTCGGCGGCTACAGCGGCAGGTGTTGCATTACCGTGGGCATGCTTTCGTGCGGACTCCGCATCCCGGGACTCGTGATTCTTACGGAGAAAGAGGTCTTCGGCAGGAGGCCGATTCTGAGGTCTCACAGGTCATCGAGGGTCAAGAGGCTGATAGAGAACCTGGATGACCTCAAGGCTGGCGACTATGTGGTCCACCGCGAGTACGGCATGGGAATATTCAAGGGGCTGGAACCCCTGAACACCTCCGCGTACAAGGGGGAAGCCATGGTCATAGAGTATGCCGACGGCGCCAAACTGTACCTGCCGATGCAGAATATAGGACTTGTCCAGAAATACAGGGCCGCTGACGGGGTTGTCCCCGGGCTCGACAGGCTTGGAGGGGGCAGATGGAAGAAGAAGAAGGCAAGGGCGAGAAAGAAGGTCCGGGAGCTTGCAGGCAAGCTCATATCCATCTATGCTCAGAGAGAGCTCGTAAAGGGGCATCCGTTCAGTCCGGATACGGAACTCCACAGGGAGTTCGAGTCCTTCTTCCCGTTCGAGGAGACCGCCGACCAACTCAGGGCGTGGGAAGAGATAAAAAGGGACATGGAGTCCCCCCGCCCCATGGACAGGCTGTTGTGCGGAGACGTGGGTTACGGAAAGACGGAGATGGCGATGCGCGCGGCCTTCAAGGCGGTTTACGACGGTAAGCAGGTCGCCGTGCTCGTGCCCACAACCATACTTTGCGAGCAGCATTACAGAAACTTCCTGGCGAGGTTTTCGGCCTTTCCCCTCAGGATAGATTTCCTCAGCAGATTCAAGTCCGCATCCGAGACCAAGAGGACCCTTGCAGCCCTCAGCCGAGGGGATATCGACATCATAATAGGTACCCACGGACTCCTGAGCAGGAAGGTCAGGTTCTATGACCCGGGACTGCTGATCATAGACGAGGAACACCGCTTCGGTGTGGGGCACAAGGAAAGGATCAAGGAACTGAAAAAGGGCGTGGACTGCCTGTCAATGAGCGCAACCCCCATTCCAAGGACCCTCGAGATGTCTCTTTCGGGGATCAGGGAGATGAGCATGATCGAAACGCCGCCCGAGGAGAGGCTCGCCGTCAGGAGCATGATCACCACATTCGATGATTCCGTCATCAGAGAGGCGGTATCGAGAGAACTTGACAGGGGAGGTCAGGTATTCTTCGTGCACAACAGGGTGAAGGACATCTACGGCATGGCTGACTATCTGAAGCGGCTCGTTCCCCGGGTGAGACTCGCCGTTGCGCATGGACAGATGGAGGTCCGGGAACTCGAGGACGTCATGATCAGGTTCATGGATGGAGCCGTCGACCTCCTGCTCGCAACGGCCATAATCGGCTCGGGCATCGACATACCCTCGGCAAACACGATAATCATAAACAGGGCGGACAGGCTGGGCCTTGCAGACCTATACCAGCTGAAGGGCCGGGTCGGAAGAGGCAATCAGAGGGCATATGCCTACTTTCTCCTTCCCCCGCCCGACTCTCTTACCGAGGATGCCAGAAGGAGGATCGAGGCGATAGAAGAGTTGAGCTACCTTGGGGCAGGACTGAGGCTCGCCATGAAGGACCTCGAGATAAGGGGGGCAGGAAACCTGCTCGGCGCCGAGCAGTCGGGACACATTCATGCCGTGGGGTTCGAGATGTACATGGAGATGCTTCAGCAAGAGGTCGCGGCCCTTAAGGGTATGCCCCTCAAGGAGGAAATCGAGCCCTCCGTGGACCTCGGACTCAGTGCCTACATCCCCGAGGAGTACATTCAGGATATCGGTACGAGACTGAGCATGTACCGCAGGCTGAGCATGTGCCGGTCGGACGGGGACGCCGATTCAATCGCCGAAGAGATGAGGGACAGGTTCGGTGTTCTGCCCGAGCCGGTGGCTGCACTGGTCGAGCTGATAAAGATCAAGGTGCTGGCACGCGAGCTCGGGATCGTCTCCGTCGGCGCGGCTGACGGCACCGCAAGGGTGAGGTTCTCCACTGATACTGCCGTCGGAGTGGAAGCCCTGCTCGAGTGCGAGAGGGACATGAGGGGACGGCTGCGCCTGCACGAAGACGGGTTCTCGATAATGGGGCCGTGGAGTGATGAAAACGAGCTGGTGCAGGTGCTCAAGGATACGCTTTCATCGCTTTGCATGAAGCGGTACGGCTGAGTTTCCCATGAAAAAATCGTTGTATATTTTTACGGTTTACTGCTATAATGTTAATTAATGTCTCGATTAGGGCAGTTGTGCCGGGCTGTTTCAGTTATGGGCCTGCCGGTGCGTGAAACGGCTGAAACGCTCTTTAAACGATGTTGGCTGTTACCGTGAGTTTCGAATTCACACTATAGTCTTTGCATGCAAGGGGCGAGTTCTCTGAAAGAGGGGGCTAAGACCTTCGGTTGCAAGGATTTTGAAAATCCATCGTGATTCTGTATCTACTCTGATTTTTCTGCTGGGGGGATGTTTTGACTAAGAGGAGACACAACAGAATACCTCTGAAACTCGTCGTAGAGTGTACTATGACAGTGAAAAAACAGTCTGCAGTGAAGAACATACAGCTCAAGGGCGTTGTAATGGATGTATCTGCAGGTGGAGTCGGCCTCGTAACGGATTATCCCTTGATGCAGGGCAACATGATAAAGATAAAGAGCTCTGCTCCCGAAGTGCCCAAATACGGTGTCGTAAGGTGGGTCTGCAAGGAGGGGGATTCCTACAGGGTGGGATTGCGGAGCTGCAGCCACTGCGGGGAGTTCTGAATAATCCCTTGCCTGACTGCTACAGTCTCTTTCCGGTCTCGATGTCGAAGACGTGGAGTTTTTCGTGGGGCAGTTCTATATTGATGCAGTCTCCAGCCTCGATTCCTTGATCAACCGACGCCTTTCCTTTCAGGCTCGTTTCACGCCACCTGAGGTCCAGCCATACAGCCGCCCCCTCGAGTTCCACCATCTCCACATACGCCTCTGCGGCTGCTTTCCTCCCGGCGGAGATGCGAATGTCTTCAGGCCTCATGCCGAGCAGCACTTTATCGGCCTCGGGCGCTTTTTCGACGCGGGGCTCGAGGACCATGCCGTTGCAGTCCGCTCGTAATGGCTTCCGCGACAGCACGACGGCCTCGAAGAAGTTCATCGAGGGACTCCCTATGAAACCTGCTACAAAGGTGTTGGCCGGCCGAGTGTATATCTCCAGGGGGGGCGCGCACTGCTGGATCTCCCCCCTGTACAGGACGGCTATTCTCTCGGAGAGCCCCATTGCTTCTGCTTGGTCGTGAGTGACGTATACTATCGTGGTCTTGAGCTCCCTGTGGAGCCTCTTGAGTTCGGCCCTCATCTCGACCCTCAGCCTTGCATCAAGGTTCGACAGGGGTTCGTCCATCAGAAAGACCTTCGGCTTCCTCACGATCGCCCTGCCGAGGGCCACCCTTTGTCTCTGGCCTCCCGAGAGCTCCTTGGGCTTCCTCTGAAGCAGTTCCTCGAGGCCGAGCACGGACGCCGCCTTCTCGACCTCCGCACGGATGGTCTCCCTGTCGAGCTTCTTCATCCTGAGCGGAAAGGCAATGTTTTCGTAGACGGTCATGTGTGGATAGAGCGCATAGCTCTGAAAGACCATTGCAACGTCCCTGTCCCTGGGGGAGAGGTCGTTCACGAGTATATCGTCGAAATAGATGTTGCCTGAGGTTACAGGTTCTAGGCCTGTAATCAGATTCAGTATCGTCGACTTTCCGCACCCGCTTGGTCCAAGGAACGTGAAGAACTCTCCATCCCTGACAGTGAGGTCCAGTCCGCTGATCACCACCACGTCCTTGAATGTCTTACCTACATTTTCCAGCCTTATTTCAGCCATGGCAACTTGTCCGTGACCTGCATACGGAGATATGGACGGAGCCGGGATCCGGCATGTGGATTCAGGAAGTCTCGTCCAGAACCTTTTCCGCTGCCTCGCGGTCCTCTTCCTTCACCAGGATCTTGACCTCTCCCATCCGTCCCACGTTTACGGGGTAGGGGCTCACCTTCTCAGACCTTAGAACCACGGGTATGCCCCCGCTTTCAAGGAGGTCCTTGATCATCTCCGCTTCGAGCGGGTCGTATGTAACGCGTAGAGTAACCCACGGTTCATTCATGACTATAGGATAACCTATGCAGGCTGATTTGTAAAAGGGAAGAGCGCAACTGCGGCCCCTTGCAGAAGGCCTTGCAAAGTGGTATCATTGTTTTATGCGTGAGGCACGATTCTATGAAAGACTGAGCGAGGGAAGGGTGAAGTGCCGTCTCTGCCGCCACTACTGTGTGATAAAGCCCGGCAGGCGCGGCCGCTGTGCCGTGAGGGAAAACAGGGACGGCACCCTTTACAGTCTGGTCTACGGGAAGGTGATCGCCAGGCACGTAGACCCCATCGAGAAAAAACCGCTCTTTCACTTCTTTCCCGGTTCGAGGTCTTACTCGATCGCCACCGTCGGGTGCAACTTCAGATGCCTCCATTGCCAGAACTATGACATATCACAGTACCCGAAGGTGCATGATGACATTGCAGGCGAGGAGATGACCCCTGAAGACGTGGTCGGGGAGGCCGAGAGGGCAGGCTGCCGGAGCATATCCTACACCTATACCGAACCGACGATATTCATGGAGTTTGCCTATGACTGTGCACGTCTCGCTCATGATCGCGGCATAAAGAACGTCTTCGTCAGCAACGGCTATACCACGGCAGAGGCTGCAAGGGAGATGGCCCCTTATCTCGATGCAAACAATATAGATCTTAAGGGAGACGACGACTTTTACAAGAACGTGGCGGGAGCAAGGCTGCAGCCTGTCCTGGATACCATAAGGCTCATGAAGCAACTTGGTGTCTGGGTCGAGGTGACGACCCTGATCATTCCCACATACAACGACACGGAGGAGTTCCTGAGATGGGTGGCGGATTTCATAAGATCCGTCGACCCTGCGATCCCCTGGCACGTAACCCAGTTTTACCCGACCTACAAGCTGCTCGACCGGCCCAGAACACCGATAGGGATACTGCGGAGGGCGCGGGAGATAGGGCTTGAGGCCGGGCTCAAATACGTTTACGAGGGGAATGTGCCGGGAGAGGGAGGAGAGAGCACCTATTGTCCTTCCTGCGGTGCTCTCCTTATCGAGCGCTTCGGTTTTTCGCTGAGGAGTGTGACCATGAAGTCTGGACGCTGTCCCGGGTGCAACTCGACGATCGACGGGGTCGGAATGCCGTGAAGTATCTCATCCCGGTCTCCGCCCGCTGCAGCGTCCTTTGCGGTCACCATGCGTGATCTCGCGGACCCGCTCGTGCAGAACCCGACCACTGCCGCTTCTGCTCAGAATCTCAGTATCGCCCCGATGCCGCCCCTCTCTTTGAGGGAATCGGTTTCGTATGCGAGGACCTCGACCGTTGCACCGTGTTCGACGGCCCTCTGGGCAACCAGCTCCACCAGATACTCTATTGGCTCCGTCTCACTGCCGCAGTATGGACACCTGGGTATCGCCTCGAGAGAGACAAGGCTGCACTCTACACACTTGAATCCGGACTCGCTGTAGTCCTTCACGAATATGAGCCTGTGAACCTTGCCCTCAGATACCGCCCCTATGACGTCGGCAAGGCCGAGCACGGCCTGGTCTCCCTTCATGGCCCTGGTTATCAGTTCTTCCACGATCTTTTTTTCCTTCTCGGACTCATAGACTGCAAGGAGCGGTTCCACCCGTTTCAGAACCTCGTCGGGCTTTAAAAACATCTCGGCGGAGAACCTTCCCTTTATCTTTGCCCTTACGGTCTCCGGCAACATCTCCTCGAACATGGTGACCGCCTCGTCGGGTCCCCCGACGAAGACCACGTCTATCCGCTCGGCAGAGATGAATGACTCGAGCCGCTTTATGACCTCTTTCAGGTGCAGGCCGACGTGATAATCTATGTGGCGCTGATAGTGTGGTTCGGCGAGTGCAAACCAGCCGCCCTTCTTGTGTCTTCCCGGTACGTCCATCGTCTTGACCTCGCCGTACTCGACGATCTCGCCGAGGTGAACGACAAATATCCGGGCTTCCTCCTTTTCGACTATCAGAACGAGGTATCTCGGGTTGTTGTCGAGTATGTCCAGCAGGGGTTTTATATAGGGTGCATGGTCGACGGTGAGAGAGTTCTTGACCGGCACCGAGAGGTTGTACTCCCTCCAGAAGCCCTCTCCCTCGGAGCTCAGAATCGCCAGACCCTTCCGGAACTCCCTCTTGTTGGATGTCACGTAGGCGGTGAGTTTTTCGAGGTCCGACCTTATCTTCTTGTAAACGTCCTTGCCGGTGTTTTCAGAGATCTCCCTGATCATGTTCTTGAGGTGCACGACATACTCACCCTTTGGGTTCGTAATCGGGTTCACATTGAGATACAGACTGACATAGTAGTTTTCGTCACTGCGGATTTCCGACAGCTCTCTTAACTCTTCACGATTCAGCATTCAAGCCTCCTTCAAGGTTTCTGAATATTTCAAACACGGATAAAAACATTGCCATAACCAGGGGACCGAGCACCAGTCCGATCAGTCCGAAGACCTTGAGCCCTCCTATTACACTGAAGAATATGACGAGCGTGGGCATCCGCGTCCTGCCGCTGATTATTATCGGTTTGAGGATGTTGTCTATTGTGCTTATTATGAAGGTGCCGACGAACAGAAGGATGATTGCCTTGATGAAGGCCTTCTTTATGAGGAGATAAACCACTACCGGGCCCCATACGGAGAACGTCCCCACGCCGGGTATGAACGACATAAGGCCTATCGCCGTTCCGAGGAGTATGGGGGAGTTCATGCCGAGGATCAGGAAGGTCAGTCCTCCCACGGTGCCTTGTGCAACGGCCACGGCCACTCCCCCGTAGATGGTCGATATGACCATGTCTTTCATCTGAGATTCGAGCCTGTCCCTCTGTGACTCGGAAAACGGCATGTAGTCGTGGAACTTTCGTATGAAGTCCGGGGCGTCTCTGAGCATGAAGAACATCGCAAACAGCATCAGGAAAAAATTGATGAATACGGAGGCGATATTGGCGACACCCTTTGTGACCTTCCCCAGGATGTTCTTTCCCATCCTCGAAAGGTTCTCCGAGATGATGGACGCCAGGTCGAGCTTTTCCAGGTTGAGGGTCGTCTTGATCCTTTCCTGCAGCCATATCGCCTGTGGGCTGTTTATCCAGTCCTGCAACTTTCCGATCCCTTCGGTGTTTATGTAGTCTGCGAAGTTGCTCAGCTCGTTTGCAAGGGCTATGGTCAGATACGAGAACGGTCCCAGGATGATTACGACGGTGATGACGAGTGTCAGGACGGATGCGAGGACCTTCCACTTGAGGAGTCTGCACATGTACGCATATACGGGATAGAATACCGTGCTCAGCACGATGGCCCATGCTATGGGGGACAGGAACGGCTTCAGTATCAGATAGCTGAGATATCCGAGCAGAGAGGTCAAGGCTACAAGCGTGAACATGTAGAACCTGTTTGCTCCCATCACCGGCTCCTCTGATCTCCTTCCCCCAGACCGGCCTCCGGCACGCCTTCATCGTCGTACAGCAGTTCCTCTGGTGACCGTATGGTGTTTATCATGAGCGGCAGCATCAAGGTTGCGACGATCCTGATTCTGTCGAGCGGGCCGTTTCCTGTTGTGCTGCTTATTCCTTCCCTGTAGCTCTTGACTGCTTTTGCCCTGATGCCGGGCAGCAGTCTGAAGGTAAGCGTTGCAGTCTCGAAGAACTCCCTCACCGGCACCCGTATACGCTCGAGAGGCAGGAAGAACCTCTTGAGTGTTTCGAGTATCTCCTCGACAGACGTCCCGCGGGTGAGGAGCTTTGCGCCTGCTATGAGTCCCGAAACCCTTGCCGTCCTCACAATGGCCGTCCTCAAGGACTCATCCGTTATACTGAGCGGGCCGGCCTCGATCAGGACCCTTCCCGGATGGAAGAAGAGGTTTCCAAGGAAAGTTGTGAGCAGGAACAGGCTTATCGGTATCATTCCACGCTTCATGCCGGGCGCGAGAAAGACGGCAAGGCTCGAAGTTAGCAGCCACAGGGCTGCAGTTTTGCCCTCCACCCAGAAGAGGGAGGCGGAGAATGCGATATACAGCAATATCTTCGATGATGCCCTCAATACGATCCTGCCCCCCGGAAAGATTGCCTTGTCTTCTGAGAGTACTGCAGTGAACTGCTTCAGTTACAATTGTGGCAGATTGTCTTACTTCATTGCAAGCTTTGGCGCGTCGGGCAGGGACATGATGTACCTGTAGATCCCCGATGCTATGGCCTCGGCTGCTGTGCTCCTGAACTTGCTGCTCCTGAGCAGACGCTCTTCCCGCGGATTGCTTATGAAGGCGACCTCTACAAGCACCGACGGCATCTCGGCATCCACAAGCACGTAGAACAGGGCCTGCTTGACTCCAAGATTCCCGATGCCGCGATAACTGCTGGTCAGTCTCTTGTACAGGGAGTTCTGAATGAAATGGGCCAGTCTCAGTGACTCGTCCCTCTTGGTCTCTCTCTCGAGGGAGGCGAGTATCGTCCCGAGCTCGCTCCTCGCCCTCTTCATCTTCTCCATGGATATGGCGTTCTCCCGCGCAGCCACCCGCATTGCCTCTGTATCGTTGGTCCAGTTCAGCAGGTAGGTCTCTATTCCGCCTGCTCGTCTTCTGCGGCTGGCGTTGGTGTGGATGGAAACAAACAGGTCCGCCCTCTTCTTGTTTGCAATGGCGGTGCGTGCGTCCAGCCCTATGTAGACGTCGCTGTTCCTTGTGAGATAGACATCGAGGTTGTAGCGCTCCTGCAGTATCTTTTTCAGTTTGCGGGCCGTGTCGAGGGTTACGTCCTTCTCCTTCAGCCCCCTCGGTCCCGTCGCCCCGGGATCATGGCCGCCATGCCCTGGGTCTATCACGACGATCTTTCGCTCTCTGTAGAACGGATTTCTCTCCTGTCCGATATCGACGACCAGTCTCGGAGGGGATTCGAGGGTGAAGGTCTTGTAGTCTTTCAGTTGATCAAGCTCGAGGACCACCCTGACCGTATCCTCGTTGTACTGGGAGATGCGGATCTCCTTCACCAGGCCTCTTTGCGGTGACTGAACAGGTACTATGCGAGGAGACAGCCTCGCCCTTTTCAAGTCGAAATAGACCCTTTCAGGGTTCTTCAGCCTGTGGGCCGAGTATGAGGGAAGCCGGTTGAACTCAAGGACTATGCGTGTGCCGCCGCCGTTGACTCCTACCCTCAGCTCCTTGACCTCGACGGTGTTCTCTGCAGCTGCCACAGGAACGGGAGGAAGAACGGACAGCAGCATAAACAACGCGCATAGCTGGATCGCCTTTATAAAGGGCCGTTTAGCCATTATGGAGCATCCATTTTCAGAGTTCAGACATTCAGAGGGCCTTCACCTCGGTCACTTCAGGAACCTCTTCCCTGAGTGTCTTCTCGACCCAGTTTTTCATGGTCAGGCCTGCCATCATGCAGCTGCTGCACTGTCCTTTGAGCCGCACGTAGACGACCGTATCCTTGATCTCCACGATCTCGATGTCTCCGCCCTCTTTGTGAAGGCCTTCCCTTATCTTCTCAATCGCCTTTTCGACCCTTTCCGTATCCATATCCAAGCCTATAAGACATTATAGATAATTTATTTTTATATTTCAACCCCTTTCCGGTACATTTCTGTTCAATTGGTTTAGCATGTTTGCATGAACGCCTTGAAATGAAAACGTTTCTCCTGCGGGCCTTGAAACTCACCGCCCTGATCTGTCCGTTGAAGACCGGGTAAGGCTCCGGCGTGCTTGTATCCGGCCTGCTGTCGGTGATGAAGCCGAAGACCTTGGGGAAGCAGCTTGTCCACGCACTTTGTCAGGTCGTATTGCCGGGCTGGTTTTCCGGATTTTCAGGCGGTGATTTATTAACCGGTGTCTTTTTTGATAGAATAGGGTTATCGTGAGCCGGGGCATCAACGAGAATATAAGCTACAAGGGACGGGTCTTCCATGTTCAGACCGAGGAGCGGGGAAGGGAGCGGCCCGCTCTGGTATGCACTCTCTTCTACGGAGGGGTGATCCTGTCGGAGGAGCGCCTCTCGTACGATGATGCAGATGTGAGTTCCGGCCGTTTCCAGGAGATGCTCAGCGGCATACATAATCAGATGATCGAAAACCTCAGGAACGGCCTTTACGATGACAAGATAAACGCCCTCCCCGGGACCGGTGAGCCGGTGGGGGCGTCTGGCGCCGCCGATCCCCTTGCGATCCTGTTCAGGACGCATCTGCTGCCTTCTCTCAGCAGGGATCTCGAGACGGAGCTGTCCGAACAAGAGGTGCTCACCATCAGCGAGAAGATTCCCCTCTTGAAGGGAGCCTCGGAGAAGGATCGCTACCTACTGCTCTGTGCGGAGATATACTCTCTCATCAAGGACCGGTGTGACATGGAGGTTTTCAAGAAATTCGTAAAGAGATGGTCGAGTGAGCTCAGGTTCCGTCCTGACGTCCCCGGCAACGGACCTCGGTGAGTGCTGCGGCGTGATGCTGTCCGGCCTGCGGGGGTTCAGAAAGATACTGATCGTAAAGCCGAGCTCCTTGGGTGATATCATCCATGCACTTCCCCTGTTGAACGCCGTGAAGACCTCCTTGCCCGATGCCGAGGTTCACTGGGTCGTGGCCCGGGGTTTTGAAGGAGTCCTTCACGGGCATCCGATGATAGACCGCCTGTGGGTGATAAACAAGGATGAGTGGAAGAGGCCGTCGAGACTCCTGTCGACAGTTTCAGAGCTCGGAAGCCTTTTCCGGGGGCTGAGGGCCGAGAGATACGACCTTGTCATGGATCTTCAGGGCTTGTTCAGGAGCGGCCTCATCACGGCCCTGTCGGGGGCACCGCTCAGGGTGGGCTTCAGTGATGCACGGGAGCTCAGCCCTGTCTTCTATAACCTCAAGATCGAGGGCGGAACGGGAATCCATGCCGTCGATAGATATCTCAGGCTGGCTTCCCTCGTGGGGATCGATACGAGCGTGATCGAGTTTCCTCTGCCCTCGGTACGGAAGGACTCCTGCCCCGCCCCCCCATACTACATAGTGGTCCCCGGGGCACGATGGTCCACCAAGAGGTGGCCCGTGGAGCATTTCATCGAGGTTATAAGGAATCTGCCGATGACTGCAGTGCTTGTAGGGGGCAGAGAGGATATCGGTATCGCGGGAACGATTGCCTCGGCTACAGCGGGAATCTCCGTCGACCTGACAGGAAAGACCGATCTCAAGGGACTCTTCTCCGTGATAAGCGGTGCTGCGTTCATGTTGTCCAACGACTCCGGCCCCATGCATGCGGCTGCAGCCCTATCCGTGCCTGTCTACGCGCTCTTCGGACCCACAAGCGAGGTCCTCACCGGTCCGTACGGCGATTGCCACCGGGTTTTCAGGGCTGACGTGGACTGTGCTCCGTGTTTCAGGCGCAAGTGCGAGACGGTGAGGTGTATGAGGGAGATACCTCCTGCCCGGATCATAAATGCCGTCCGTGAGGAGATGGGCTGCCTGAGCAGTTGAAGAAAGACGTGTTGCCTCAAAAATAAATCTTGATGAAATGATAAACGTTGCCTCAAAATAAAATCCATATAAAAGTGCTCTGAAAAAAGCCTTCTGAATAACGTCATGGGGAAGGGCTTTATCCGGGGCCCCATCTCCCCCTGTGATTCAGAGATCATCGTGCCGAAGTTCTCCTTTTTGATTTATATTCAGCCATACGAATAAGTTTCTGCTGTAATCCGGTTATCTTTCTTTTCAACGAAGCTGGATTCAGGGTTCAGGGTTTTATAACGTCTCTTCAAGCTTCTCTTGACGGAGTCAGATATATGGGGAGACAGCAGCACCCTCTGATAAGGGGTCTTGGCACTATCATACTTCTTTGTCACCTTGCTGCCCACCCTCGTCTTTTCCTTCAGCTTCATGGAAGGCTGAAAGAAGTTGGTATATAGTCTGAGGTTTCTGTAGAGCTCGTTTATCAGCCTTAGTTCCTTCTCCGTATCATACCTCAGATAACCCACGGCCCTTCTCACAACGGAGTAATTCTTCTGTTCTACAAAACAGTTGTCGTTTTTCCTGTAACTTC
>JAADGG010000078.1 GCA_013152485.1 Nitrospirota bacterium
GCGCGGAGTTGAGTATCGAGTGGTGCTCCATCCGCGAGACTATTATGTGCTTGCCCTCGTGCTGGCGGGCGAAGGCGATGCCTCTGAGGGCGAAGTTGTTGGCCTCTGCTCCGCTCGACGTGAAGATGATCTCAGTGCTCTTTGCGTTGATCAGGCCTGCGACCTCTTCTCTCGCCTTCTCGACCGCTTCCCTGGCGTTCGTCCCAAGGGGATAGATGCTCAGGGGGTTCCCGAACTCCTCCCTGAAGTAAGGCATCATTGCATCCAGCACCTCGGGCCTCAGCGGGGTTGTTGCTACGTGATCAAAATAACATTCCATCACGATCTCCTTCCGTCCTTATCTTGGTTATGAACCGGTCTTTCTGATATAAAACTTGAAATAGTCATCCGTTTCGTCAACACCGATGAACTCGTTTCCCGTCTTCTCGCACCACTCGGGAATGTCTTCAAGTGCGCCGTCATAATCAGTGAGCAGCTCCAGGATCTGTCCGTCCTCCAGCTTGCCCATCATCTCGTCGAGCTTGAGCAGGTGCATGGGGCACATCATGTAGACTATGTCGGTGGTAACATCGGGCCGTATATGCTCGACAAACTTGACCTTCTTCATGCCAGCGCCCCTTTGCCCTTTCTCGCAATGAGCGTAAAGTCGTCATACGACTTTCCGTTCAGCAGGTCCCTGAGGGTTATGGTGTTCAAAAATTCCTCTATCTGCCTGCCGAGGGCCTTCCACAAGAGGTGGGTGACACAACTGTCGACCCTTACACACCCCTCTGCGGGGTTGAGACACGAGGTTATGGCAACCGGGCCCTCGAGCTCCCTGAGTATCTCGGATATGCTTATCTCCTCCGGGCTGCTCGTAAGGAGATACCCGCCTCCGGGACCTTTGACACTACGTATGAGGCCCGAACGCCTCAGCCTGTTGAGGATCTGTTCGAGGTAGTGTGGAGAGACATCCTGCCGCTCGGAGATCACCTTGATATTTACCGGCTCGTCAGGATATCCTCGTGCTATTTCGAACATCGCCCTCACACCGTATTGACCCTTTGTCGACAACCTGAGCATAAGTCATTATAGAATACTTAACCATATCTGTCAAGTATTATTTCATCATCGAAAGATACCGGTGTTTGCAGATCGATACCGTCCGGAAGTCATGGCAGGAGAGGGGATACTGATCTTTCATCTCATTCCGGGACTCCATAGGGAATTTCGCATCCCCTGTCCTTTATGGTTGTTGGGAGCGATCGGGCCTTTCTATCTCTGTATCCGGGCGGTAGTTTGTCATGCCGGACTTTATCCCGCGTTATGAAAGGGTTACAGTATTTATTAATCGTTCTCAAAATAGTCAAGGCAATGCTGTTCTCTATGATCGACTTATAACATGAATGAATATCGTGAACATACGGCTTTCCTGAACTGTCTCAGCATGGTGAGCTGAAACAATGTCAGCTCTATTATGAGACAACTAATAATTGCCGAACACTACTGTCCGATAAACAGAGTAAGTCCCTACAGCACAGGGGATATTAATTCTTCATCTCATTCTCGACGTACATCCTGTACGTCTCCGAGGCAATTTTGCGTGCCTGCCATCACGGCAGGCACCACTGCAAAATTAGAATCCGTTCAAAATTAACATCCCCTGTCCTTATTGATGGTTCCTGTGTTTTACCGGATACTAATGTTTGCAGGTATATGGCTGGATGGAGGAAGGGTAGGGCCGTCCGCGGTGAAGGCCATGTGACGGCGCCTTCGGTCTGTTCGTCACATGATATGAAGCTCCCCTATCTCAGGTTCTGACCGATATAGGCCAGCGCACCGTAGAGGCTCAGTTCATCGCCAAGCTCCGCCTTTTCCACTACTGGAGGCGAGGGGAATATGTTGAGCGCCTCCTTGAGATAGTGCCTTACCCTTTCTATCGGGATACCGATCTCGTTCATCATGGAACCTCCAAGCACGATGATGTCAGGGGACCACAATACGGTTACGTTGTTGAGACCGTATGCGAGAAACCGTGCCCGTTCATCCCAGAATTTCTCATCGGTGATCTCATAGGGCTTTTTTCCGCACTGTCTTTCGATGTCCGCGCCTGAGACGTAGTTTATGAGGTATCCCCTTTCGCTCCAGCCGGGACAGAGTGCATTGCCTGCATCGATTATCTGGGCTCCGGGTTCAAAGCCCATCGCGGCATCATCGATCCTGCCGTTTACCACCCGCGCGCCCCCCACGCCTGTGCTGACCGTTATGTATACGACTATCGGATATCCCCTGCCTGCACCGTATATCGCTTCTCCGAGGGCACCTATTGCAGCGTCGTTTTCGATATGGGCAACCGTTCTCAATGCCCTCTCGAGGGCGTCCTTGAGCGGCTTGTTCCACCAGCCGGGTATGTTGGGACCTCCGACCGCCATTGTCTTGTCCTTGTCCAGCGGCCCGGCTATGCCGCCGACCACTGCATCGATCCGCTCTCCCCGGGCAAGCTCAAGGGCTGCTTCTTTGAAGGCCTCTATGCCCTCTTCGAATCCTTTCGGGGTTGGAAGCTTTTTTACCGCATCGAGTGCCGTGCCGTCTGCTGAAGCGGCAAGGCGCATATTGGTTGCCCCTATGTCAAAAAATGTACATGGTGCTTATTATTTTACCTTATCCCGAGAACGGTTTTGCAACTTCCGGTTCACTGTATCGAGGCGGCTTCTGCCAGTTCCCTGTCGATGTACATCTCCCCGGAGAGTTCCCTGAGGATGACCGCCGGCACCTCTGCTGCGGGCCTGTCTGCAAGCATGCGGCGGAGGGCTTCGGCCTTTTCCCTGCCGCATGCAAAGACAAAGGCCCGGTCTATCAGCCTCAGGAAGGTGTTCGTCGTCGTCACCCTTTCCGGATACGGTGTCTTGCCTGCCGCGTCATAGGCAACAACCCACCGTTCACCGTTGAAAAGGGATTTGAACCTCTCGCTGTCCTCAGGAAACGGCATGATGCCGGAGGTATGCCCGTCCGGCCCTATTCCTATGGTTGCAATGACAATACCTCCCGGGTGTTCGCCTTTCCAATCCCTGAGTCTTTCCTCGAAATACCCGGCAAGGGCCTCCTGTGACTGCCCCGGCCTGACGCTCGTATCGATAAAGGCACAACCGGCCCGCAGTTTCCCGTAAAAATCCGTCCTGGATAACTGGACGAAATTGTTGTCCTCCCCCCCTGTGTCGTACCGTTCATCGAGGACGCCGATTGTCAGATAGTCGCCTAGAATGTCAGCGGACATGAAGTCGAGTATTGCGAGGGAGGACCCGCCGGAACTTAGAAACAGGACCGTCCTGTCTCCTCTCCGTGCATCCGACAGACAGCGGGAGATGTCCTCGGCAGCCTGCCTTGCCGCCGCTGCCTTGTCCCCGAAAACGTTTATCCTGAGATTTCCGATGGTCCCGTTCATTCTCCTGTACCGTGAGGGGATCTGTCACGCGCTCTCCATTCAAGTAATGAGAGACCGGTGAAGAGCCGGAAACTGAATGATCTGACGGTATCGATCTGCAATATTTTAGCAGAAGGCTGCAGAAAGAAGCACCTTTGACCTAATGAAGGGGAGGGGGCCTCGGTCGTTGAATAGGCTGGTGAGTCCATTAAAGCCTTGAAGTCTGAAGTGAAGTGTGATATAGGTGAGTTATAAGCCGCAATATGGGCATAAGGTAAAGACTCGGGAACCATGCGACGGTGGCTCGCACGGTTTGTCGGGCTGTATCATTGCAGAAGCCCAAAAAAGAGAAAGGGGAGGGGATCAATGAAGAGAATGGCGTGTCGACCGGGTTTTGCAGTGGTTTTGTTGCTGATGATGGTTTTTCCGGCATCTGCATCGACAGGTGCAGGCGGGAACGCAGTACTGGAGAAGGCGTCAGGACTCCGGATGCCCTTTATCGAGAACCGGGGGCAGGTGGGGAATGAGTCGGTCAGGTTCTATGCCTGTACTTTTGCAGGCACGGTCTATGTAACGGAGAGTGGCGGGATCGTTTACAGCCTTGCCGGCCGTCCCAATGGTCCGGCATCATTAAAAGCGGCCGTGGTATTGAGGGAGAGCCTTGTGGGGCCGAAGGGGAAGGATGGGAAGGAGGCGCCGGTCTTTCTGCACCCGGTCGGCACCGATAGGGCGGTTGCAAGGGTCAATTATTTCGTCGGCAGGAAAGAGAACTGGAGGACGGCGATCCCGACGTGGCGGGAGGTGAGCCTCGGAGAGGCATACAAGGGCATAGAACTCAAGCTGAGGGCGTACGGAAATAACGTTGAGAAGCTCTTCACCGTCTTTCCCGGGGGCTCTGTCAGGGATATAAGGCTGAGGATAGAGGGAGCAGAGGGACTCGGTTTGAACAGTGAAGGTGAGCTCGAGATAGCGACAGCCATCGGAACCGTGAAGATGACGAGACCGGTTGCCTACCAGGAGATCGACGGCAAGAGGGTCGAGGTCGCAGCAGGCTACGTCGCCACGGTTCAGGGTTCCGGGTTGACCTATGGTTTTCGGGTCGGAGACTACGACAAGACCAGGCCCCTCATAATAGACCCGCTCCTGGCTTCCACGTTTTTAGGCGGCGGCAGTGAAGACAACGCCCTATCCGTTGCTGTGGACGGAAGCGGCAACGTCTATGTGTCCGGTGGAACCCGTTCGTCAGACTTTCCGACAACCACGGGTGCCCTTGACTCGACCTTCTCGTATGTGGAGGCGTTTGTGTCAAAGTTCGATCCCGACCTTGAAGAGCTGCTCGTTTCTACATTCATCGGTCCGGCTTTTTACTCTTCCTCCATGGCCCTGGACGGAAAAGGCAACATTTATCTGGCCGGCGTAACCCCGTCTCCGGACTTCCCTACAACACCCGGTGCATACGACAGAACCATCGGCTTCGGCGACCCTGACCCGACGGCTCCTGATCATCCTTTCCATGACGGTTTCATTTCAAAGCTTGACGGTGACCTCGATAATCTTCTCGCATCCACGTTTGCGGGGCTTGTGACCGATTACGACTTCTATGGACGTATTGAGATAGCGCTGGACAATGACGGCGGCATTTACATGCTGAGCCCTTTTCGCTGTGGATATCCCTACAGTGAGATTTACTGCGCCTTTATAGCCAGGTTCGATGCCGGGCTCGGAAACCAGCTTGCTTCCATACTGTTTCCCCCTGACACGAGTGTCAGCGCTGTTTCCGTTGACGGCAGCGGAAACGTCTATGTGGTGGGTACAGGCAGCAGCATCTCAACAACCCCCGGCGCCTACGATGAGACCTACAATGGCGGCGGTGATGCCTTTGTCTCAAGGCTCGACGGTAATCTTGAAACCACCCTTGCTGCCACATTCCTTGGCGGGGAGTCTGGTGAGTATCCCTCGGCGGTCTTCACAGACGACGATGGGGACGTCTATGTGACCGGCAGGACCACGTCGCCGGATTTCCCGACAACCCCCGGCGCCTACGATGAGACCTACAATGGTGGTGGTGATGTCTTTGTTTCAAAGCTCGACGGTGACCTCCGAGTCCTCCTTGCCTCCACTTTTCTCGGTGGGGATGATTCAGACGGCGCTGATTCCATGGTTATCGGCGGCAACGGGAACGTGTACGTGGCCGGCCGGACCTCCTCGGCAGACTTTCCGACCACTCCCGACGCCCATGATGCAACGCTGAACGGTTCTTATGATGCCTTTATAGCACGCTTCGACGGTGACCTGAAGACCCTGCTGTGGTCGACCTATCTCGGAGGGGCTGACCGTGACGACGCCAATTCATTAACCGTTGACAGCGACGGTAATCTGTATGTTGCGGGCAGGACGAGTTCGCCGGACTTCCCGGTGACCCCTGGATCGTTTGATACGGACTATGACTGGGTTGATGGCTTTGTATCAAAGTTTACTTTCGGAGAAGAAGGCACTTGTCGGCACCGGCATGAATGCCGGCACTAAGGCTGTCAGCCCTGCCCGGACTCGGGCAGGCCAGGCATTTGATGTAAAGAACAGAACGGTTTGGTGCTTTGCCGCGCAGTGGTCGGGAAGCAGTGAAGGCCGTCGTCCACGTTCCATGGCGACGAATCTCAGCCCTGTTTCCTCTTCACTTCGTGTCCACCGAACTGGTTCCGGAGGGCCGAGAGGATCCGCCCGGTGTAGGACGGGTTCTTCCAGGAGTTCTCCCTGAATTTAAGTGATTCTTCAATAACGGGCACGGAAACCCCTAATTCTTTTGCAGTTTCTACCGTCCACAGACCTTCTCCGCTGTGAGAGACGCTGCCCGAGATCTCGTCGAGGTCAGTGCCGTATTCTTCGAATGCCTTCTGCAGCCACTGCGTAAGGCGGGACTCTATGACGCTTCTGTGGTTGTATACCCTGCAGACCTCCCTGAGGTCGATATCAAAGCCTGACTCCCTTATCACCGTAAAGCCCTCGGCGATAGCCTGCATCATCCCGTATTCGATTCCGTTGTGGACCATCTTCACGAAGTGGCCTGCTCCGGACCTTCCCATGTAGCCGTAGGCATCGGGAGCGGCTATGTCCCTGAACAGGGCTTCGTGCTTCTCAAAGAGCCCCCTCTCTCCCCCGATCATTACGCAGGCTCCCTCCCGGGCTCCACCGGGGCCGCCGCTTACGCCGGCATCGAGGAACCCGACCCCTATTTCCCTGAGTTCCCCGGCCCGTCTCATTGATTCCTTGTAATTGGAATTTCCTCCGTCGATTACAGTATCACCTGCATCGAGCAGGGGGGTCAGTGTCCTCAGCACATCGTCGACTCCCTGGTGGGGGACCATGAGCCAGAGGAGCCGTGGAGTTTCTGTTTTCTCGACAAGTTCCTGCAGGGAGGCCGCTGCTTCTGCCCCCCTTCGTTCCACTTCCGCTACATTCTCTGCTACAGGGTCATAAGCGGTAACGTCCCAGCCGTGCTCGAGCAGTCTCAGGACCATGTTCTTTCCCATCTTTCCCAGGCCGATGTATCCAAGTCTTTTCATGGCATATAGTGTAGCAGAATCCCCCGGAAAGAATCACTCTTGCAGCTTGTTGATGCCCCTGACAGCACGGCTGCGGAGGCGCAGTGCCGACCGGTTTCTCAGGTTCGGTCTTTTGTGCTTTTCTTTGTGATATAATGTCAGTAAGTCATGTTGAAGATGCTTAACCAGAACGACTCTTCCTCTTCCAAGGTCTTCCCGGGGGCTTTGAATGGTGCGTCACCTTCGATGTGCGGGACAAGAGGCTCTCACTACCTGCTGACCCTCCCCATAAGCGCTGAATCGCCCCCCTCGGAGAGAGCGTCGGCCGGAGCGATGAAGGGCCGGATCCAACCGTACAAGGAGTGTTCGATATGCTGAAGAAAGGGCTGGCAAAGAAACTCTCCATCTATGTTGATGAATCCGACCGGTACGGCGAAAAGCCCGTGTACGAGGTCCTGATGGACATCTTTTACAAAAAGGGGCTTGCCGGTGTCAGTGTATTCCGGGGGGTTGCGGGGTATGGCAGTGACGGTGTATACCACACATCAAAGATACTGGCCCTTTCAGGCAAAATGCCCGTTAAGATAGAAGCAGTCGACTCCGAAGAGATGATAGACAGGGTGTTGCCGGACGTCTATCAGGTCGTGGAGAAAGGCCTGGTGGAAGTGAGTGACACGAATGTGATCAAGTGCGGTACGGAGGAAGAGAAGAAGGAGGAGCATGAGCGGATGAAACTGCAAGGAAAGGCAAAGATGCTGAGAGTGATCGTCAGGGAGGATCACAAGTGGGAAGGTGAGACCCTGTACGAGGCGATCGTGAAGAGGTTCATCATGATGGACGTAGCAGGTGCCACCGTCTACAAGGCAATAGCCGGTTACGGTCCCCGCCGGAGGTTCAGGAAGATGAAGTTTCTCTCCCGGGGTGGTGAGCTGCCAGTACTGATCACCGTTGTCGATACAGAGGAGAAGATCAAGGAGATCCTGCCTGTTCTGGACGACATGGTGCAGGAGGGGATAGTAATACTCTCTGACGTGGATGTAATCAAGTACACCACTACCGGACTTGATCCAGAGTCGATATGAGATGAAGATGCACGGGGCGTTCCGTTCGAACGACCGTGCTTGGAGCACAGGCCTTGACAGACCTGCGCGGAAGTGACCATAATTCTTCCGGTAACCACACGGTCTTCAATACGAGAAACTCATTCCATAGGCGGGATCGTTCCATGCAAAGTGCCGTCATAATCGGTGCAACCTCGGGCATCGGAAGAGAGCTGGCGAAGATCCTTTCCGGAAACGGCTACATCGTCGGCATCGCGGGAAGAAGGACGCACCTGCTGGATGAACTCCGCAAAGAGCTGCCCAACAGGTCTTTCACCAAGTTCATAGACGTCTCAAAACCCGCCGCTGCCATGAATCAACTCGAGGAACTCATTTCCGAGATGGGCGGGGTCGACCTCTGTATCAGCTCGGGCGTGGGCTTCATCAGTCCAGACCTTCGATGGTCCCTGGAGAAAAGGGTTATAGACGTCAATGTTACGGGCTTTGCGGCCATGGCAAACGTGGCCATGCATCATTTCGTTCAGAGCGGCAGGGGACACCTCGTCGGTATCTCGTCGGTGGCGGCCATCAGGGGAGACGGTGATGCTCCTTCCTACAATGCATCAAAGGCATTTGTCTCCAACTACATGGAGGGACTGCGCAAGCGGGTGAAACGGTTGAAGCTGCCGATCACGGTGACGGACATTCAGCCTGGGTTCGTGGACACCGCGATGGCGGCAGGGGACGGCCTGTTCTGGGTTGCCCCACCGCAGAAGGCGGCCCGCCAGATATTCGATGCGATAAGAAGGAGGAAGAGACACGCCTATATCACCAGGCGCTGGAGACTCATCGGGTGGCTTCTGAAGATCATGCCGCGGGCTGTGTATGACAGGATATGACCCTGACGGTTTCCTGAAGGAGTGACGTCTAAGTGGCTTGAGCCCTCTCCAGCAGGGGATACAGGATATCGTCTTCCCTCTGTATCCTGCTTCCCAGTTTCCTGAAGAACTCCTTGCTTTCATTGATGAACTCGACGGGATTGTTCTCTATGGAGGCTGCTTTGGGCCATCTGTGCAGGTAGTCGTTGAATGCCGATGCAATGTCTCCGATCTCTTCGATGAACTGCTTCGCGGTGCTCCTGATCTGTTCGTCCTTGCTTGCCAGGAGCCTCGGATACAATGAATTGTCCTCCATTGCGAGGTGCACTTTCAGTGCTCCTGAAAGTCTCGACAGGATGCTTCTCGCCTCGTGCGCCCCGCTCTTGAGCCGCTCTTCGGAGAGATATTCGGAGAGTTCGTCTATCAGCTCGAGGATCTTCTCGTGCTGTTTTCTGTAGTCTCTGGTAATCGGCATCTATGTTTTCAACGGTAACGGTCCCGGATCTTCGTCTCATGTCTATTTTAAATCAAGCAGGCCGGTGAATACAACAGAGCCGCGGGATTTGGAGAGGGGTAGTGGGAATCGAACCCACCAGGGCGTTCTCATCGGCCCTGACCCTGGTTTTGCAGACCAGGTGGAACAGCCAGTTCCATACCCCTCAAACCCGTGATACGTGAGCAGGGTTTTCCGTGCCGGGGCCGCAATCTCAGCCTCTACAGAGTCGTCACCCGGAAAGGGTGGGGCCGGCTTCTGAGTTGTCACCTCAAGGGGGTGCGGTTCAGGAAAGAGACAACCGTGAGGGAAGCAATATCTGTGAAGGAGCAGGGAGCGTGAAGAGGAAAGCTGTCACGGTTTCATCAGCCGGACGACCCGTACCGGGCCTGCGGACTCCGTTCAGCCGAAGCCTGTCTTGAAAAATCCGGCATCAGAAACCGTAGTATGCAATCCAGCCTGCCTCCCTGTTTGAGTTTTAGAGGCTCATGGCCTCAAGCCTGGCTATCCTCTCCTCTACCGGCGGATGAGTGCTGAACAGCTTTGCAACCTGCCTCCCGGAGAGCGGATTCACGATGAAGAGGTGCGAGGTGGCCGGGCTCGTATTCATGGGGATCCTCTCAGAGGCGGCGTGGAGTTTCCTCAATGCACTGGCAAGATACCTGGGGTTGCCAGTGATCCTTGCACCGCCTGCATCAGCGGCGAATTCCCTCGACCTTGATATGGCCATCTGAACGATCATTGCCGCAACAGGTGCAACGATCATCATTATCAACGCAACAAAGGGGTTGCCGTTGTCGTCGTCGCTGCGGCCGAAACCTCCGAATATGAAGGCCCACTGTGCCATCTGTGCAAGGTAGCTTATGGCTCCTGCAATGGTCGCTGCGATGCTGCTTACGAGTATGTCCCTGTGTTTGATGTGCGCAAGCTCGTGCCCGATCACCCCTTCCAGTTCCTCGGGGCTGAGGAGCCTCATTATGCTGGTTGTTACGGCCACGGCCGCATGCTTCGGGTTCCTTCCCGTGGCAAAGGCGTTCGGCTGCTCACCGTTGATTATGTAGACCTTAGGCATGGGCATACCTGCCTTCTGTGCGAGTCTCCTCACGATTGAGTAGAGCTCGGGGGCCTCTGCCTCGGTCACTTCCCTTGCCCTGTACATCTTGAGGACGACCTTGTCGCTGAACCAGTAAGCAAAGAAGTTCATCGCGGCAGCGAAGACGATGGCGAAGGTCATCCCTGTCCTGCCGCCTAAGAAGCCGCCCACCCATACGAAAAATAGGGTCATTACGGTCAGCAGCATGAATGTCTTCAACGTGTTCATAAGGGGTTTACCTCCCGTACTGTCAGTGTTTCAGTTTTAAACTAAAATAACATAAGCCCGGGGCTTTGTCAATACAGCCAGCAGCGGGAAATCCGGACAAAAGAGCCGTTTGTTTCCCCTCTATCTCAAAATCATGGACGGAAAAGGTACAATACCGGTATGTACAGAAAAATCAGAGTATCTGCATACTCGGGCGGCAGGCCGGACGAGAGGCCCCTCTCCATATTCATTGACGGCCGTGCCGTAGAGGTCGAGGTCTTGGAGAAGTGGGTATCCGAGGACTTCAATACAAGAGAGCGGCGGCGGTACTTCAGGCTCCTGGACGCCGAGGGGTTCGAGTACCGGGTCTATCAGGACGAGGAGACGGCCGAGTGGTTCTTGAGGGTATGAATGAACCGCTCGAGGGATACCTTCCAGTGAGGGGGGCTGAATCCGGTTGAGACCTCGGTGTGGAACGTATCGAGGACGGAATAGGACGGCCGTCTTGCACGGGTCGGATACTCCCCTGATGATATGGGGATGACCTTTACGGAGGCGCCCGAGAGCCGGACGGTCTCGGCTGCAAGTTCAAACCAGCTGATGCCTCCCGCCGTCCTGTCGGTTACGTGGTGTATGCCGAAGACCCCGGACTCTATCACTCTCACGATGCCTTCAGAGAGTGTGACGGTC
>JAADGG010000086.1 GCA_013152485.1 Nitrospirota bacterium
AAAATAAAGACCAAAAAAAGCCTGTTCCGCGTGTTTTCTCGTGCTTTCTGCTTGCAGCTTTTCTTGACAAGGACCCCGGTGTTTTAAAAAAATATTCTTGCGTTTCGTGCAGGCTTTGTGCAACGAAGCTCCCCTGGAAACTCTGCAAGTTGGCCTGTTTTATGATCTCGGTCGGTTCACTGAGCAAGGACTACGGCAGTGTGAGGGCTGTTTCAGACCTCTCTTTCGGGGTCAGCAAGGGAGAGGTCGTCGGCTTTCTCGGCCCGAACGGCGCAGGGAAGACGACGACCATGCAGATCCTTACCGGCTATATCGACCCGACGAGCGGCAGGGTCCTCGTAGACGGCCTCGACGTGACCGAGCACCCCCTCGAGGTCAAGAAGAGGATGGGCTACCTGCCTGAGAACACTCCGCTCTATGAAGATCTCACGGTTTATGACTTCCTCGAGTTCGCCGCATCAGTGCGCGGACTGAAGCAGAGGAAGCGGGATGCCATCAGGGAGGCGTCGGAGAGGTGCGGCATAGTGGAGGTCATCAACAGGACGATCGGGACTCTGTCGAAGGGATACAGGCAGCGTGTCGGGCTTGCACAGGCGATCCTGCATGATCCCGACATCCTGATCCTCGACGAACCCACCACGGGACTCGATCCCCTCCAGGTGGGGGAGATACGCAACCTTATCAGGGAACTCGGCCGCGAGAAGACCATACTCCTGTCCACCCACATACTTTCAGAGGTGGAGTTGACCTGCAGCAGGGTGATAGTGATACACAGGGGCTCCATAGCCGCCGACAGTCCGATCGAGAAGCTGAGGAGCGGGATGGCCGGCGGTATAAGGATAGAGTACAGGGGCGGTGTGCGGCCCGCGGTGTTCGAGCGGTTCGGCAGGGTCGAGGAGGTCGTGGAAGGCGGCGGAGGTGTCTTTGCATTCAGGCTCATCCCGCGTGATGAAAGGGATATACGTGAGGACGTCTACCGCTTCTGCAAGACGGAAGACCTGGTGCTCCTGGAGCTCCACAGCGAGAAGAGGAGCCTTGAGGATGTGTTCAGGGAGTTGACGGAACGATGACGACACTGTCGCTGATCAGGAAGGAGCTCAAGCACTACTTCTATTCACCGATGGCCTATGTGGTGATATGCATCTTCCTGGTCATAACAGGATGGTTTTTCTCCAACTCGCTCTTTCTGAGGAAGGAGGCGGAGCTGAGAGGGATGCTCGACGTGATGCCCCTGCTGCTCATGTTCTTCATGCCTGCCATAACAATGCGCTCCATTGCAGAGGAGAAGAAGGTCGACACCATACAGCTCGTCCTGACGATGCCGGTCAGGGAGTGGCAGATAACCCTGAGCAAGTATGCAGCGTCACTGGTCCTCTACGCCGTCACGCTCGCTTTCTCCCTGTTCTATCCGATGTTGCTGTATCTGCTCGGAAGCCCTGACACCGGCATGATTACGGCCTCCTATCTCGCACTCCTGCTGCTGGGCGCGTCCTATATCTCCATAGGCATATTCGCGTCCACGCTGACCGCCAACCAGGTTATCGCCTTCATTGCGGCATTCAGCATCATTTTCGTCCTGTTCGTCCTGAGCCGGCTCGAGATGATGTTTCCCCTCTGGATGCAGGCATGGATCGAGAGGGCTGCCGTGGTGCCGCATTTCGACAATATGCTCAGGGGTGTCATACGGTCGTCCGACCTCGTATATTTCTTCACCCTGAATCTGTTGTTTCTCTTTCTTGCAACATACATGCTTTACAGGAGAAGGGGATGAAGGGCGGTTATCAACTGGTAAACCTCGTGTCCGTGATAGTCATCGTGATCTTCGGCAACCTGCTTGCCCAGAGGTATGTTGTTACGGCGGACCTCACGGAGGCCGGCATATACTCCCTGAGTCCAGCCACCGAGAAGCTGGTCAGTGAACTCGACGACACGGTCACGGTAAAGGTCGTGTTTTCAAGGGAGATCCCGTATCCCTACAGCGTGAGGACGCGCTATGCGCTTGACATGCTGAACGACTACAGGATGCTCTCGCGGGGAAAGATCCGTCTTGACGTGATCAGCTCCGAAGACGCGGCCGAGCTCGAGAGGGCGGCGCGTATCTACGGAATTCCGCCGGTGCGGGTGAACGTGATGGAGAACGACCAGATACGGATAAAGAGGGTCTACATGGGGGTTGCCTTTGTTCACGGCGATAGGATAGAGAACATACCGGTGATCTCAGACGTGTCGCAGCTGGAGTACCAGATATCGTCCATACTGAAGGGCCTGCTGAGAGAGAGAAAGAAGACCGTTGCCTTCTCTGGAGGAGGCGGCGGGGACGAGAAGTCGTATTCGAGGCTGAAGGAGCTCCTGGGGGACGGCTATGAGGTGAAGACGGTCGAGCTCAGGGACGACGAACTGGCGGATGCCGATCTCCTGCTGATAGCAGGACCTGGAGAAAAGCTCGGTGATGACGAGGTGAGGGCCGTCGATCAGTTCATCCTCCGGGGCGGTAAGGTCCTCTTCCTCTTGGACAGGGTCAGCGCGGACCTGCAGTACGGGTTCGGCCGGGCCGTCGAGACCGGCCTCGAGGACCTGCTCTCGAGCTACGGCATAGAGCTGAAGCCTGTTCTCGTCTACGACCTGTCGGCAGGGATGGTGAACGTGAAGGAGAGGCGTGGCGGCTTCGTCTTCACGGCTGTGGCGCCGTATCCGTTCTTTCCTCGTATAACCGGCCTCAGCAGGGAGAGCATGGTTACGAGGAACATAGAGGCCGTGACCCTCGGCTTTGCCTCTCCCATCGGGATCGAGAACAGGGAAGGCATAGAGACGACCGTGCTTGCAAGGACCTCGGACCGCTCGGGTGTCCTGAACGCGCCGTTTTACGTGGCCGTGGACAGGAGGTTCAAGGAGAAGGACTTCAGCGGTCCGCCCCGGCCGGTGGCGGTGGTGGTCTCTGGAAAGTTCAGGAGCCTCTTCAGCGACAAGGGGAAGGACGAAGACGGGGATCTGGTCAAGGAAGGAGAGAGCCGTCTCATCGTCATTGCCGACAGCGACTTCGCCTCTGACGACTTCATAGGACTGACGGAGAATGCACAGTTCGTCCTGAACGCGGTGGACTGGCTCTCGGAGGACGATACCCTCATATCGATCAGGGCCAAGAGGATAGAGAGCAGGCCCGTAAGGGATCTCTCCCCTGCACTGCAGAAGGCGGTGAGGTACTCTTCGGTAGCGGTTCCGCCCCTGCTGGCGGTGCTTACCGGGCTTGGGATCTGGGTGTACAGGAAGGGAAGGAGAGTGAGGCTGTGAACATGAAGAGATATGCGCTCCCTGCAATAGCACTCTCTCTGGTGGCGCTCTACATCGTCTCTCTGTTGACCGAAGAGACGACGGAGAGGAGGGTGTTTCTGCAACCGGATGCATCCGTGGTGGAGCTCGAGATAAAGAACGGAGACGAGGTTTACGGGTTCAAGAAAGAGGGAGGCCTCTGGAAGATGTCCCGGCCGGTCCGGTGGAAGGCCAATGGAAGGTTGATCGAGGAGCTGATCGGCCGGCTGAAGGAGACCGTACTCGAAAACCCCATAACAGACAAGGAGGAGCGCTACAATGACTACGGTGTCGGTGCTGAAGCCGACTACATAAAGGCCGTTACTGCCGGAGGCGGTGTGTTCACCCTCTACAAGGGCAGGCGCGGACCGAAGTATTCCCTCGTCTATGTAAGGAGCAAGGACGATGCGTTCGTCTACCTCGTGAAATCCAGGTTCGCCGACTCGCTTCCGAGAGGGAGGGACGATTTCAGGGACAAGACCGTGGTGTCGCTCCCTCAGGATGAGATCAGGGAGGTGAGGTGGGAGTCGGGGGAGAAGTCCTTCGCCCTGACGAGGAAGGATGACGGCTGGTATGCGGGAGAACGCAAACTGTCGACTGAAGAGGTCAGTGCCTACCTTGCGCGTATATCGACCATTACGGCCATAGGGTTTCCCGAGGACGACCGGCTGCCGGAGGATGCAGAGCCTGCCGGCAGACTCTACATCGATGCCGGAAAGGAGATAACGCTCGACCTCTACAAGAAGGGAGGAGAGTACTTTTTCGTCAGGGACGGGGTTCCCTACCGTATAGCCGTGTCTCTGAAGAACAACATCTTCAAGGAGATAAAAGAGGGCTGAAAATGGTATTATTTACCGGTGAACATAGATAGACTTCTTCGGAAAAACATCAGGAGCCTGAGGGGTTACAGTGCAAGGGAGATTCCCTGCAGGGTGAAGCTCGATGCCAACGAGAGTCCTTACGGATTCCCCTCCTTTCTCGAACCTCTCAGTCGTGTACGGACCAACCAGTACCCCGACCCCGAGGCGAGAGAGCTGAGGAGGTGGGCGGCAAGGAGGTGGAGGGTCCGGATCGGCCGGATCCTTCCGGGCAACGGCTCCGATGAACTCATATCATACCTGATAACCACCTTCGGAGGTCCTGTACTCTTTCCGGTCCCGACGTTTTCCATGTACGGCATCACTGCGCAGGCCCTCGGTGAGGAGGCGGTCGCCGTACCGCTCGACGACACCTTCGACCTCGATACCGAGAGGATGCTCAGGGCGGTGAGAAAGCACCGGCCGAAACTCGTCTTCCTGAGTTCTCCGAACAATCCCACGGGCAACTCCTTCTCCACCGAGAGGATACTCGGTATAGTGAGGGCATCGAGAGGCATTGTCGTCATCGACGAGGCGTATCAGCCCTTCTCGGGCAGCGGCGGGCTGCTCCGGCTGCTTGATGAGAGTGAGAATGTGACGATAATGAGGACACTGAGCAAGGTCGGTTTCGCCGCCCTCAGGGTCGGCTTTCTGATCGGCAGAGAGGACGTGATCGAGGCGGTGAACCGTGTCAGGCTTCCGTTCAATGTCAGCGCCCTCTCTCAGGCTGTAGCCGTGGAGGCCATGAAGAACTTCTCAGAGGTGCGGAAGGCCGTTGGGATGATCCGCAGAGAGAGGGAGACGCTTTTCAGGGAACTGCAGGGTACCGGAGGTGTGACCCCGTATCCTTCGGAGGCGAACTTCATTCTCTTCAAGGTGGGAAACGCCCATGCCGTCCATGAGAGGCTCCTGTCGAAAGGGGTCCTCGTCAGGTACATGGGGCCGGCACTGAAGGACTGCCTGAGGGTCACGGTCGGAACTCCCGAGGACAACCGGATCTTCCTCGATGCCCTGAGAGATGCGGTCGCAACACGTGGCGTCCGGTAGGAAC
>JAADGG010000061.1 GCA_013152485.1 Nitrospirota bacterium
AAAAAACACAATGCCATTACGATAGATCGGTAAAACTCGCCGTTGCAAGGGCTTTCTCAAAGATCGGCTCCGGACGTATGCAAGGCACTGCCTGAGGTGAAGCGGACAAGGGCACGCTTGGGCTCAGATCCGTCTACTACCGCAAGGGTGACAGTATAAGGGCCCACGTGCTGGCTTCCTTGCCCTGGGGCTTGTGCGTATCTGCGAGCGTCAGACAGGGCTGAGCTGGAGCAGAATATTGCTCATCCACATCCCGCTCCATCTTCCGGCCAGGCCCCTGCAGTCGTCACCGCCGCCGGTTTTCTTTACTGAAAAGGTTCCGGCATCGTAACAGTCGATCACAGACGCGGCCATCCTGATCATGGTGTATGTGCCGGTCATGGATGTTACGGAAAACTCCGTGATTTTCATCGTAACAAAGACCTCAGCATCCTCCTCACTCGTAACCCCCACCAGCCATGCAGGTTCCCGCATATCAAATCCGCCCTCCACGTCAATGCTCGTCGAAGAACAGGACCCGGTGAAGATCACGGACCCGGACAGATGCGGAATATCATGGTAACAGTCATCGACCACGGTGTACAGAAAGAGACCTCCCGGCTTCCTCTCCACGGCTTTCACCTCCTGATCATTTCAGACCCTTCTCCGCCCCGCAAATCCCGGTCATTCCTTGGCGTCCTGCCTGCCTTGTCGCTTCACCACCGGAAGCAGTTCCATCAGCACCTCCAGGGCCCTTATCACCCTTTTCAGCTCGTCTTCATCCTTCCCCTCTACCAGCACTTCCAGTTCCTTGAAAAACTCCCTTTTCGATATCGGACAACCATCCGTCGGCATGAGTTCACAGACCGGCACCCCAAGGGCACGGGAGAGCTTGTGGATAACAACCCCTGAGGGAGACTTGATGTTTCTCTCGAGTTCTCCCAGATACTTGTAGTTGATGTTTGCCCGGCCGCCAAGCTGTTCCTGTGTGAGGTTCTTTTCCGTTCTTATCTTTCTCAGGTTTTCTGCGAACCCTTCAAGCATGCGTTCTCTGTCGTCTGCTGCCTCCTCTATTTGAATGTAATTATAGAACCGCCCCTTTTTGACCGTAAACCCGCAGCAGCTGGTCTCCTCCCCGCAACCCAAACAATCACCCCCCTTGTCCTGAAATGCATTCATTTTCCCGTTAAGCCCTTTATAAAACCATCCTGCAGATCTGTGACAGAGATACTCTGGCGGGGATGCCGTGACTCACCGTGTGACGTTCTAAAACGCAGTTGCTGGGGGCAGGGATCTGTTTCCGAGCAGGATCTATCGTCTCGCTGTACTCACATGGAGGGATTGCAAGCTGGTACTGCGGTTGCCTGAGGTCACGAGGGTCTCCGTAACCGTTGACTACGTGAAGGGGCGGCCACGGTCATGATCCCAGATCAGGCGTTTTTCCTCCCGGGACAGCTGCCGTCTTTTCCGTGATTGCCCGGGCTTGTCCGTTAACCTGAAGCCCCATAATGTCATAGCGCAGGTTACATCCCCTCCGGACGTAGAAAAACAGCCTGCCGGACTGGGGTCTCTTCAGCTCGGAGCGCAGGTTCCGGGTCGCCCATACCGACATCGCAAAATAACTGAAAACACCCACAAAGAAAAGCATCATGGGGATGGAGAAGAAGCAGACGATCAGGCTGACCGTGCCTGCCGCCATCCTTTTCCGTGAAAAAAAGTATACGAAAGGAAGAAGGACGGCGTTGAAGTATGAGATTGCCGATGGTTTTTTCACGGGTGAAACCGACATTGTTGTCACCTCCTATTCATTATCCGGATGCTTACGATTGTATGTCTGATCGTCGCCCACCGTAAACCCGCTGCAGCTGGTCTTTTTTGTGTTCATTCCGGGTTCATGGACGCTATCCACGGGGACATCCTCAAATAATGCGCCTGCACTATCGTCCGGAAAACAGTTTAATTCATGGCAGGAGAGGGGATGTTGATTTTGAACGGATTTATTACTTCGGCAAATAAACACCGTAAGCCAATACCGTCCTGCCATGACTTGCACTCTTCATCGAACATTGTTGTTCGCGGACATCCTTTATGATCTAATGCGCCTTATTGACAGCTCCTGGCTTTTCACCGGACACTACCGTAGTAAAACAGGTGGCTCCCGGTTGTGACGAAAGCAGGCTGGACGGCATAAGACGGTCCTGTTCAGAAAAGAGGATTACGGGCTGGAACTGCAAAAGAGGTGGGGACGAAAAAGACTCCCGGCCCCGGTCGAACCGGGAGCCCGGCGGCAAAAATGCCGGGGTCGGGCATTACGGCTCATCTCAGCACGAGACGCAATCTGCCGGTACCTTCTCTCAGGCCCGCCCTGCGGAGGGCTTCGCCGTCGATCAGTGCACGGCCCCGGCCGTCGGTCTCTCCTTCAACATATCCGTCGGGACCCAGGACGACGAAGCCCCTGTGGCTGAGACTCTGCATTTTCCCGCCCTTTCTGACAAGGAAAGAGAATCTCGCGGCTTGAGCCTCCGTCTTCTCCACGTGGACCGTGCAGCGTCTGTCCACGCTTTCGTATATGCCCGGCTCTTTCTCGAAGACATCAATGCCGTGAAGGGCTTCAAACGCCGTGGCCCTTACAAATTCAGACCTGTCCCCTGACGCCGCCTCCACGAGGCTTTGGAACGCGCTGTCAAGGTCGCGCCAGTCACCGAGCACGCGGGCGGCCTCTGCCCGCACGCGCGGAGAGCGGTCGGAGAGGAGCACATCTATCAGTGGCTGTACGCCCCTTTCGTCCCCGGCCTCGGCAAGCACACCGACGGCCATCCAGCGGGCGTCCTCGTCTCCGCTTCCGAGGATTTCGACTGCCGTGCGGACCGCCTCTTCCCTCTCCTGCTTCAGGATCTCAAAGCTTTCAACAAGCCGGTCCCTGAAGCGTGAGGACTCTCTCCTCTCCCGCCCCTCTCCTTCAGGACTGCGCATCGTAGCCCTCCGCCAAGACACCGGTCTCTGCAAGCGTCTGCAGAAAGGCCCTTAGTTCGTCACAGAACCTCTCCGCATCCTCACCGACGAAGACATGGTCGAGCATTCTGTTCAGGTCCGCAACCATGCCCCTGAATATGTCCCTGTATTTTCCGCACAACTGTCTGAACCCCCTGCTGACGACCTGCCTGAAAAGGTCGTATCCCTTGAGGCCCGAACCGTCGAGCCAGCGTATGATCTCCCCGGAAGGATCACCCTTTACATAGTACCTGTATAAAACTTCCAGACTCCTCCTGTTTCCCTTTTTCAGCTCTTTCCTGATGACCTCCAGCCACGATATCATCAACACGCGCGAAACCCCTCTCGATATCTCCCTCCTTTCAACCCGCTCGATGGCGGCCAAGCTCTGTTCATCCGGCACATCGCGCACGGTCCCGCCCTCTTCGGGCCTGCGGTCAAGGGACACATCCTCACGGGCATCCGCAATATCCTCCATATAGCCGTCGAGAAACCTCTCCCAGTAAAGGGCCTCGCCGGGATACTTCCGCAGCAGGTAGGCCCTGACCCTTGCCGGGTCGTAATCACCGGTCTCTTTGTCCGTCACCGCTCTGACCGCAGCCCTCACCTTCTGGAGCCTCCGCTGCAGGGCAAGGGGTTTTACGATAGACCTGTTGCCGTTGACATAATTCATGATCGCCCCCTGTATGCACTTTACCGCATACCGCTTGAACCTCCCTTCAGACCGGTCGTAGTTCATGATGGCAAGCCCGAGGGCGCTTACACCCTCGTCGATCGCATCGAGTTTTGTCGCGTGCTGAATATCGCCGGCATAAAAGATCCTGCCTGCGATACTGTATATGATGGGCCTGTATCTCCCGAGGAGCTCTTCAAAGGCCTCCTGAGAGTCTTCATCCTTAACGAGCGCAACCAGTTCTTCGTCGTTAATCGTCTTCATCAAACACGGCCCCAAAAAGATTCTCTATCGCTTTCCTCGGGTCGGGCTCCGCACGCGGCCACCGGGCAGCCACCTCCCTCTCGATCCCGGCCGGGCTCCGGCCGTACCTCTTCCTCGACATTGCGATTATCTTCCTTTCCGTACAGGGATCCTTCCGCGAATCGACCGGTATCGTCTCCATGCCGAAAGGCCTGAGGGCCTCGCCGCCTGCAAGCATGCTGACGCATACGCGCCAGTTGGGCAGGTTCATCAGGTCGGACTTCGTGAATGCCGGATGGAACTCCCGCTCCAGCACCTCGGCATCAGCCATCCCCACCCTGAAGCTCAGTATGGTGCCGACATTGCCTGTAACGGCACGCTGGACTTCAGGCGGGACCTGGGTAAGGTACTGGTTGGTCAGTACGGCGTTCAGCCTGTACTTCCGCGCCTCGGAGAGTATGGAGACGAAGCTGTCCGTGGCGAGGTTCTGGAACTCGTCGACATACAGGTAGAAATCCCTGAGGGTTTTCAAGTCCTTTACGTCCCTCCTGCCGAGGGCCGCCATCAGTATCCTGTAGACGAGTATCATCCCTAAAAAGTGGCTGTTGATGTTGCCGAGCTTCCCCTTGCAGAGGTCGACGAGCAGGATCCTGCCCCCGTCCATGACCTCCCTCATGTCTATGGAGGACCTCTGTGACGAGATTATGTTGCGCATGGTATTGTTGTATATGAACCTCGAGAGCTTGCTCGTTACGTAGGAGCCCATGTTTTCGAGTGACCAATCCCCCCTGCCCCGGAATGCAATACCTTCCCAGAACTCCCTGACATACATGTTGCGGCACTTCGAGAGCTTGTATCTCATGAACTCCCGGTCCGTAAAGACCTTCTGCACCTCGAGGAGCGTTGACCCTGAATCAGGGTCGTCCATGACGAGAAGCAGGGCGTTCTTCATGTACTGCTCGAACATCGGGCCACCCGTATTCTTTAAATCATAGAGCTTGTCAAATATCTCGAACATCTGATCGACGACGAAGTCCCTCTCGAGCTCGTTCCCGTGCTCGAGCATGTTGAGAGCTACAGGGCTTTCCACATCTGCGAAGTTCACGTACACGACATCTTCAATCCTCTGCTGCGGCACCCCGGCATTATTTCGTCGATCAACTCACCATGGGGATCGAGTACGGCCACCCCTTTTCCACCATTGACATCCTGCAGTATCATCTTCAGAAAGAGCGTCGACTTGCCCGTACCGGTCTGCCCCACCACGTACATGTGCCTCCTGCGGTCGTCTTCAGAGAGCCTGACGTAGGCGTCCTGTCCGTGAACGGCATTCTTTCCTATCACGATCCCTCCGGATGGCACGTCAGCCGGGGGAAGCACCTTCCTGAAGAAACTCGTCTCCACCCCGGGCAGTTCACTGCTCCCGGGCAAGGGAAACCTGAAGGCGCAGTTGGCCTGTGTCGCGTCGAAGAGGTATCTTATGTGGACGTCCCCCTTGTCCGCCTGTGTCGCGGCGTGATGCTCGAACCGCATGTATTTCATGTTGACGGCCTCTCTCCCGAGTTCGCGGCCTTCGCTGAAGCAGTGCCAGTCGTAGCCGCCCGAGAAGACGTAGGCGTCGTTGGCATCCCTTATGAGGTCGGGCGAGCCCGCGTGCTCCGTTATCTCCACGCCGAAGGAGTCTATCAGGGCCCGACGGACCGGACCGCTGGAGGCGATCCTGATCTTCATCAGGAACGGCGAGTCTTCGAGCCTGAGGAACTGGCTCTGGAGCGTCCTCGTAATGAACTCGATCCGTGCATTCACCGGCGATCTCGCCTGGGACTCCGAGGCGAGGTATCTCTCGCACAGTTCCGTCTGTCTCACGAAGAAGCGCTCGATGCCGTCACTGAAGTCAACCGGCTTGAGAGATACGCTCAGTAGGCACGGCTCGTCCTGAAAGAGCAAGACGCTGAAGAGTCTCGACAGGGAATTGGCGCTCCAGATGAAGGGGTAGACGAAGTATATCCTGTTGTCATCGTCTGCGTATCCCTCCTTTGCGGCGCTGAATCCCCTGAGCCTCTTGGCGGTCCCGATCTCGATGACATCCTCCCTCCTCGTGATCTCGACTATCTGCCTGACCGGAAAGGGATCGTGGACGGACCGGAAGTCTTCACGGCCGGTTACACACTCGAACTCGTAGTGCTCCGACAGCGAAGCAAGCATGGACCACAGGTCGCGGAAAACATCAACGGCCTTTGCACGGGACGATTCCTTCCCGGCATCGGACACCATGGAGACAAGGACGACATCGATCCTGCCCCTTGTGTGCAACGAGCTGTCGGGCCGGCATATGAACCTCAGATCGAAGGCCCTGCCGTCCTCGGGACAGTCGAGGCTGTTTATGAAGTCTATCTGCCTGTTCAGCAGCCTGAAGGCAAAGTCCCTGTAGTCGC
>JAADGG010000017.1:0-22630 GCA_013152485.1 Nitrospirota bacterium
GTCTGCGGATGATCGGAAAAGTACCGTCCCACCTCCGGTGAACAGGTTTAGTATAGCCGAGATCGGCAGATACTTTCAAGCCGCCGAAGTAATAATTTATGGTTGTTGGTAGCGATATGACAGACTCTTCACTCATTCTCGTCCCGGCATCCGGCCGGGACTCCGAGGCAAGTATCACGCTTCACCATCCAGGTGAAGCTCCTGTGATACTTAAAACCGTTCAGAGTCTGTCATATCGCTACCTTCCCATAAGTATCCCCTCTCCTGAGTTAATAGTTCCTCTGTTTTTACCGGACACTGATGCCAATATCCGGTTTCAGGGACAGGGGGTTTTGGTCTGATGCGGCCGGCACGCTGCGGCCGGGTTGTTCCCATGACCGGACAGTCTGTATCATGAGCGGCTCTTTAGTTCCCTGACGACCTGGTCGATACCGGCATCGGTATTGAATGCAGCCGCCTCCGGTGCTATCCTCTTCACCAGCCCTGAGAGGACCTTGCCGGGGCCGACTTCCACGAACGTATCGACTCCTGAGTCGGTCATGTTGCGCACGGAGTCTTCCCACAGCAGGGGGCTGTCGAGCTGTTTCACGAGCGAGGCCTTGATGCTGTCGACGGTATTGAGATACATTGCATCTGCATTGTTCACCACGGGCACCTTCGGTGGGGTGAAGTGGATGTTCCTGAGCTCTTCGGCGAGCCTCCTGGACGCCTCTATCATCAGTGCGCAGTGAGACGGCGCACTCACGGCAAGCGGCAGGGCCCGCTTTGCTCCTGCCTCCCTGGCGAGCCTCATCGCCTCTTCCACGGCCTCCTTCTTGCCGGCGATGACTATCTGTCCCGGGCAGTTGTAGTTTGCAGGCGATACATAGCCCGAGCTGACGGACAGGCAGACCTCGTCCACCTGCTCCCTCTGAAGCCCCAGGATCGCGGCCATCAGTCCAACCGACTCGGGCACGGCGCTCTGCATGAACCGGCCCCTCTTTTCGGTCAGGAGGACCGCGTCTCCGAACTCGATCACCCCTGCCGCAACGAGGGCGGAGTACTCACCGAGGCTGTGTCCTGCAACGACCGAGGGGGTGACACCCTCGGACACCAGCACCCTGTAGGCGGCTATGCTTGCAGTAAGCAGGCAGGGCTGTGTCCTGAACGTCCTGTTCAGCTCCTCCTTCGGGCCGTCGAAGCAGAGGCCGGCCACGTCATAGCCGAGCAGCTCCGATGCCTCTTCAAAGGTCTCCCTAGCCACCCGGTATTCTTCGTGGAGTGCCTTTCCCATGCCCACGTACTGTGAACCCTGTCCTGGGAATATGAACGCAGTGCTCATCCGCCTTTCACCTCTTTCAGTCTTTTTATGATGGCCGGCACCACCTCGTAGACGTCGCCGACTATCGCGTAGTTGGCCACGTCGAAGATGGGGGCGTCAGGGTTCTTGTTGATGGCTATTATGATGTCGGAGGACTGCATCCCTACGAGGTGCTGCACTGCGCCTGATATGCCGCAGGCTATGTATATCTTCGGGCATACGGTCTTGCCGGTCTGGCCGACCTGGTGGCTGTACGGTATCCACTCTTCGTCCACCGCAGCCCTCGAGGCGCCGACCGCGCCGCCGAGCAGTCCTGCAAGCTCTTCGAGCATCTCGAAGCCCTCGGGTCTTCCGAGTCCCCTGCCCCCTGCCACGATGACGTCGGCCTCCTGCAGGTTAACCATGGTCTCGGAGACTTCTTTTACGGTCTCCGTAACCGTGGTCCTCGAGGAGATGCCTTCTGCGGATATCTTGAGGATCTCTCCCGTCCTGGCCTCGTCGTACTCTCCCCTCTTCATCACGCGCGGCCTGACCGTGGCCATCTGCGGCCGTCTGGCCGGACAGAGTATGGTGGCCATGATGTTTCCGCCGAATGCGGGACGCACCTGCAGCAGGTTCCCCGTCTCCGGGTCGATCTCGAGGGATGTGCAGTCTGCGGTGAGCCCGGTGCGCACCCTTGCGGCGACCCTCGGAAAGAAGGACCGTCCTATCGGGGTTGCACCGGTGAGGACGATCTCCGGCCTGTGCTCCCGGATGAGCCTGGACAGGAGTTCGACGTACGGCTCGTCGTTGAAGCGTTCGAATATCGGGTCCTCTGCGTGATACACCCTGTCTGCACCCCAGTGGACGAGTTTTTCCGCCTCCGGGCCCCCTGCCCCGAAGAGCACGGCTGAAAGGCCTGTGCCTCTTGCATCTGCGAGCCTTCTGCCGGCACCGAGGAGTTCCAGGGCCACGTCTGCGACCCTGCCGTCCCTCTGTTCGGCAAAGACCCAGACCCCTCTGTAGGAGTCTCTCTCGGCGGAATCCTCCACTGCCGCTGCCGTCCCGGTCTCCTTTATGGCCCCTTCGGGACAGACCTCGAGGCAGGCCCTGCAGAGCTGGCAGTATTCATTTATGAATGCCTTGTCGTCCTTCATAACGATGGCATCATAGGGGCATGAGCTCACGCATGTTTCGCATCCTGTGCAGAGCTCGACGTCTACGACTATACGCATGATGATCTCCTCCACGGTTGCTCGATCGCCGTATCCAGCGGTGATCCATTGCTGTTTTCTTTCAATCCGGTCATTCTTTTCTCCATCCGGACCCGGCGGAAGACGGCGCTGCCGTCTCTCTGATTTGCAGTCTCCGGTTCCGTGCGGTATACACTCCTCATATGCACTTGAGGCCCCTGAGTTCTTCGATGAGCCTGGCTGCCTGCTCTTCAGGCGTGCCGGCCAGTGTCTTCCTGTCCTTCCTTGCCTCGGGTGCGAATATGTTCTTCACCTGTGTGGGCGAGCCTGCAAGCCCGACTCTTTCCCCGTCTGCGCCGATGTCGGCGAGTGAGAGCTTCTTTATCTCGGCCTTCTTCGCCCGCATCTTTCCCTTGAGAGAGGGCAGCCTCGGCTGGTTCAGCTCCCTCACGACCGTGAGGAGGACCGGTATCGGGGTCTCTACGATGTCGTATCCGTCCTCCATCAGCCTCCTGACCCTCAGACCCTCACGGGATATGTCCTCGAACTTTCCAACGTAGGCGACGTGGGGTATGTCGAGAAACTCGGCCATCTCGGGTCCAACCTGTGCGGTGTCACCGTCGATCGCCTGTTTTCCGCATAGTATTATGTCGAATCCCATCGTCCTTACCGCACTCGACAGTGTGTAGGCCGTCGCCAGTGTGTCCGAGCCGGCGAAAGCCCTGTCCGTGAGTAGAACCGCCTCGTCGGCACCGATCGATACGGCCTCTCTGAGGGCGCCTTCCGCCTGTGGAGGTCCCATGGTCAGTACCGTTACGCTGCCGCCGAGGGACTCCTTCAGGTGCAGCCCGGCCTCGATGGCGTGCAGGTCGTAGGGATTTATTATGCTCGGCACCCCGTCGCGTATGAGTGTGTTGGTCTCGGGGTTTATCCTCACTTCCGCCGTGTCAGGCACCTGTTTGATGCAGACCACTATCTTCATGAATCGTTCTCCCTGCCGGCAGCCTCCTTTATGAGCGCCTGCCCGATCACGTTCCTCTGGATCTGGTTCGTTCCCTCGTATATCTGCAGGATCTTTGCATCCCGCATCATCTTCTCCACCGGATACTCCCTCATGTAACCGGAGCCGCCCATCACCTGTACGGCATCCGTCGTCACCCTCATCGCCGTGTCGGTGGCAAAGACCTTTGCCATCGCCGACACCTTGGAGAAGTCCTTCGCCCCGCTGTCAATATGCCTGGCCACTGCGTAGACGAGCGCCCTGGACGCCTCCACCTGGGTGGCCATGTCTGCAAGCATGTGCTGTATCGCCTGAAAGCTTATGATCGGCTTGCCGAACTGTACGCGCTGTTTTGCGAACTTTATCGCTTCGTCTATGGCCCCCTGGGCCACTCCGAGGCCCTGAGCCCCCACACCTACCCTCGACTGGTCGAGCGTCTTCATCGCCACGATGAACCCCATGCCCTCGCGGCCGAGGAGGTTCTCCCTGGGTATGCGGCAGTTGTCGAATATCAGTTCGCTCGTCACGGATGCCCTGATCCCCATCTTCTTCTCCTTCTTGCCGAACGAGAAACCGGGGGTGCCCTTCTCCACGATGAAGGCACTGGCGCCCCTCGGACCTTTCGACCTGTCGGTCATGGCGATCACCGTGTATATGTCCGCTTCGCCGCCGTTGGTGATCCACTGCTTCGTACCGTTGAGTATGTAGTGGTCACCGTCCTTCGTTGCGGTGGTCTGCACGCCTGCGGCATCGCTGCCGGCGTTCGCCTCTGTGAGGGCGAAGGCGACGAGCCTCTTGCCTGCGGCTATGTCAGGCAGGTACTTCCTCTTCTGCTCCTCCGAGCCGAACAGCAGTATCGGGTATGTACCGAGGGCGTTCGCGGCATATGTGGTGGAGACACCCAGGCATGCCTTGCTCAGCTCCTCTACGGCGAGGCAGAGTTCGAAAGAGCCCATTCCGAGTCCGCCGTATTCTTCAGGGATGAATATCCCGAATATATCTGACTGGGCAAGGACCTTCATGATCTCGTGGGGAAACTCTTCTTTCTCGTCAAGCTCTGCCCGTACGGGTACGATCTTCTCTTCCGCGATCTGGCTCGTCAGGTCTCTGAGCATCTGCTGTTCTTCAGTAAGAAAATAATTCATGGTCTCCTCCTGTAGTAAGAGTCATTGGTCAATAGTCATTAGTCATCGGCCGCAGGGCCGGTAACCAGTGACGATTGACCAACGGACGGCTCAGCCGCTTATGTCGACGTCCTCTATGAGGATGTCGGGTGCTCCGATCTTTCCGTAGAACCTCAGGTTGTCGCTGACCGCTGCAACGTTTCCGAAGAAGCCGAGGATGTTTCCCGATATGGCCGCCTCCTTGACGGGATATACGGCCTTCCCGTTTTCGAACCACAACCCGGTGACACCTATCGAGAACTCACCGGTTATCGGGTTTGCGGTATGTATCCCCATCGCCTCAGTGACGAGCAGTCCCCGCTCCATGCGGGCGGTAAGGGCGTCGAGGCTGCATATGAACTCATCAGATACTCCCTCGAGATAGAGATTGGATATACCAACCACCGGTATGCCGTGTATCCCGTGCCTTACGGCATTGGATGTCGAGACGGTCCCGTCCTTTCCGGCCGTGTAGAGGTTGTACAGATAGCCCATGAGCCTGCCTTCCTGGATGAGCTTCTTCTCCGTGGAGGGAGTGCCCTCGGCATCGAAGGGCCTGCTGCCCACGGCTCCCCTGAGGAGGCCGTTGTCCACTATGTTTATCTTCTCAGAGACGACCCGTTCACCCTTCCTGCCGATCAGCAGGGACTTTCCCTTCTGGACGTTCTCGGATGAGAACGAGGAGGCGAGGACGCTCAGGAATTCGGTGGCAACCGAGCTCTCGAGGAGGACCGAACCCTTTCCGGTTGCGGCCTTCCTGGCCCCGAGCAGTCTCAGCGCCCTGTCGGCGGCCTCCCTTCCGGTCGCCTCGAAGTCCACGTCGCCGAGAAACCTGCCGCTTTCATACCCCCAGCCCATCTGGGCGTCCGCACCGTCTTCCGCCACCACCATTATCTGCGCGCTTGCAGAGGTCGCCCTGTACCCTGCTGCAAGCCCTTTCGAGTTGAGGATGAAGACCTCCGATTCGCTGAAACTTCCGGATGCCTTCCTCACCTTTTTCACCCTCTCGTCCCTGCCGAGAGCTGCATCCTCGATCCGCCTCACCCTCTCGATGGCATCCTCTTCGGTAATGTCAGCTATGGAGGCGTCATGTATCTCCACATCCGGGCACTCCGCAGGAGCGGCGATATCGAGGAAGGGGTCCTTGCCCGTGAACTCCGCCGACTCCATGGCATCGTCGACGACCTTCTGCCAGTCTTCCGGTGCGGTCGAATAGGAGAACCCGAGGCGTTCACCCTTGATCACCCTGAGGGAATAGCCGAAGTCCTCCGATATCTCGAGCGCGTCCACCTCCCGCGACTTCACCTCTGCGGAGAGAGACCTGGCAGAGAGCATGAAGACCTCTGCCAGGTCTGCTCCGCTTCTGAGTGCTTTCCTCAGGATGTCCTCTGCCAAGTTTGCGTCAATCTTCATAGTATGTTGCTGATGCAGTGTCCGACTCCCATACGGTTACCGCAGAGACCCTGACGTTGTCGTCGTCCACCTTCCTCTTGAGCGAGTCGAATATCCATCTTGCGATGTTCTCGGATGAAGGGTTGATCTCGGTAAAAGGGAATATCTCGTTCAGCACCCCGTGATCGAGCTGTTCCACGATCTCGTTCGTATAACGCTTTAGGTCGTGAAAGTCCATTGCAATGTCTATCTCGTTGAGCCTTCCGGCGAGCACGTGGACCTGGACCTTCCAGTTGTGGCCGTGAAGCGCCTCACACTTACCCTTGTAGCCCCTCAGCTGGTGGGCTGCTGAAAAAACCGTCTCTATCGTAAGTTCATACATCGTTCATACCCCGCTGTTTTACCGATGAATGGAGCTGATTCTCCCTGACCGGAAGGACTCAGTCGCTCCTCTTGAATATCGCGATATAGGGGAGGTTCCTGTATTTGTTGTCGTAGTCGAGGCCGTAGCCCACGACATATTCGTTCGGTATCTCGAACCCCCTGTAATCGACCGGAACGTCGACTATGCGCCGCTCCTTCTTGTCGAGGAGGGCGCAGATCTTGAGCGACCTCGGGGTCCGCGTCAGCATCCGCTCCCTGAGGTAGTTCAGGGTTATGCCCGTGTCGACGATATCCTCGACAAGTATGACGTCGCGGTCCTCGATCTCCTCTCTCATGTCACAGTGTATCTTCACCTCGCCGGTCGTGTCCGCCTTTGCATAGCTCGATGCGGTTATGAAGTCTATCGTCAGGGGTACCCGGATATGCCTGACAAGGTCTGAAAAGAACATGAACGCCCCCTTGAGGAGCCCCACCATAAGCGGCTCCCTGCCCTCGTAATCCCTCGAGATCCGTCCGGCGAGTTCTCTTACCTTCGCCTGAATCTCTTCCTCCGTCAAAAAAGGCTTTCCTACGACCATTCTTGCCTCCTGCGTCCCTGGGCGAGCCCCGGACCAAGGATTCGGTGCTGTTTTCAGATTGTACCGGGTTGTGCCGGGTTTCTTCAGGGCTTCAAGACGTTGTCAGGTAATCGGCACGTAATATATTAACATAACAAATATATTAACACAGGTATATTAACATCAGGCAACGGAATAAATCACCGATCAGAATTGATATCCCCTCTCCTGCCATGACCTGCACTCTTTATTCGGGCGGTATTGTTCCAGGGACATTTTCTTGATCTGTCCGGATACCGTCCGTGGACACTTTCTCATGATCCAATGCGGGGTTTGACTTTATATAAAAAAAATTGATAAATTAATTATGTACGTTTTTTACATTATCCGGCCTTCCACAATCTCGGCAGCGGGTTGAGAGGGGCCGGAAACGTGTCTGCAGACCCGTTGCAGGGTTGAACTGGAGAGTGGTTATACCACTCTTTTATTTTTATTTCGGTTGTTTCTGTTATTTGAATGGGATCCAGAGAGGCGATAAGGAAGAAGGTGGTGGAGCTGGCGAGGGAGGCCGTGGAGACGGCAGGAGTTGATCTCGATGACGTGGAGCTGCTCGGGCAGACCGGAAGGATGATAGTAAGGGTCATAATCGACAGTGAGCACGGTGTGGGCATAAAGGACTGTGAGCGTGTCAGCAGGCAGCTGGAGGCGCTGCTCGATGTGGAGGACCCGATCCCGGGCTCCTACACTCTCGAGGTTACCACTCCAGGGCTTGACAGGCCGCTCAGGAGTATAGAGGACTTCGAACGCTTCAAGGGGAAGCTGGCGAGGGTGGTGACGAGCGAACGTGTCGACAACCAGACGTTCTTCGTGGGAAGGATAAAGTCGGTTGAAGGAGACACGATAGTGCTCGAACTTGACAACAGAGAGGTTGAGATACCTTACAAGATCGTTTCGAAGGCGAGACTGGAGATAGAGTTTTGATGAATAAGGACTTTTGTTACATCATTGAACAGATCTGCAGGGAGAAGGGCATCCCAAAGGATGCCGTGCTCAAGGCGCTCGAGTCCGCCCTGCTCAGTGCGGTAAAGAAGAGGTTCAGCGGCAAGAGAAACGTCGAGCTGCGCATAGATCCCGACACATGCGAGATTCACCTCTCGGTGCTGAAGGACGTAGTTGAGGCGGTCACCAACCCGGAGGAGGAGATATCCCTCGAAGAGGCCCGGGAGATCGACCCCGAGAAGAAGATCGGTGACCAGGTTGCCATACCGCTCGAGCTCCACGATTTCGGCAGGATAGCCGCTCAGACGGCAAAGCAGGTCATCGTCCAGAAGGTCAGGGAGGCGGAACGCGAGATCGTCTACAACGAGTTCAAGGACAAGGTCGGCAGGATCGTGAGCGGTGTCGTGACGCGGAAGGAGAGGGGCGTGTATTACGTGAACCTCGGAAGGGTCGAGGCCCAGCTTCCGTACAGGGAGACCCTGCCCGGAGAGAACCTCAAGAGGGGTGATGCCATAAAGGCCCTTGTACAGGACGTGCGCATATCGCCGAAGGGGCCGGAGATACTGCTGAGCCGCACCTCACCGGACTTCGTCGCAGAGCTCTTCAGGACCGAGGTGCCCGAGATAGACGACAGGATCGTGGTGATAGAGAACATTGTACGCGAACCCGGTGAGAGGACCAAGATCGCCGTTACCTCGAACGATCCCTCGATAGACCCTGTGGGGGCATGCGTGGGGATGAAGGGGACGAGGGTTCAGGCGATCGTCAGGGAGCTGAGGGGCGAGAGGATAGACATCATCCCCTGGAGTGAAGATCCGAGGATGCTCATCTCGCGGGCACTCAGCCCTGCCACCGTGGACAGGATAGGGATCAACGAGGAGGACCGTACTGCAATGGTCGTCGTCAACGACCAGCAGCTCTCCATCGCCATAGGAAAGCGCGGGCAGAATGTCAGGCTCGCCATGAAGCTGACCGGCTGGGAGATAGACATAATAAGCGAGTCCGAATACTCGAAGATCAAGCAGGATGAGGCCGAAGCCGCCTTCGGAGAGGCTATAGCCGAGAGCCGCGCCGAGAGCGAAGATGACAACCCGGCGGAGTAGTTTCCGGACTGTCAGGTGTGCCGGGTTGCGTTTCGGGAGGTGACCGGATGGGTGTACGGAGGGTGTAGCCCGTTGTCGCCTCATCCCTGCATGACCCGGATGTTCCCTCACGTTCATGAATAAAGACCTCCATGATCATCCCGTACAGTTCGTCAGGGGCATCGGTCCCGGAAAAGCAAGGCTGCTTGCACGGTTGGGAATAAAGACCGTGGCCGACGCCCTCTTCCACATACCCTACAGGTACGAGGACAGGCGCCGGAGCTGCAGGATAGCGGACCTCAGGCACGAAGTGCTCCAGTCCGTCACCGGCAAGGTGATTTCCGCGGAGATCGTAAACACCCCGAGGAAGCGGATGAAGATATTCGAACTCGTCATAGGTGACGGGACCGGCTTTCTCAGGGGAAAGTGGTTCAACCAGCCCTACATGAAGAAGCTTCTCACCCCCGGCAAGATGGTCGTCCTGAGCGGCGTGGTCAGGAGGGATCCGTATTCCGGGGCCGGCTTCGAGATGCAGAACCCCGAGTACGAGGTCCTGAGCGACGACCCGGACCGGGACAACATACACACGTTGAGGATCGTCCCGGTGTACAGGACGACCGCGGGCCTCGGTGCAAAGGCGCTCAGGGCGATGATGTACAGCATAGTCGGCTTTGCCTCTCCGCTTATCGAGGAGTACCTGCCCGGCGAGATCCTGGAGAGGTACGGGCTGCCGCCGCTCGGAGAGGCCTGCATGCACATCCACTTCCCTCCGGACGGGACTGATCTCGACAGCCTCAACAGGGGGGTGAGCCCCTACCACAGGAGGCTCGCCTTCGAGGAGCTCTACCTGCTGCAGACTGGTCTTGCGGTACTGAAGAAGGGCAGGGGGGGAGAGCGGGGGATATCCTTTGCATCTGCTGCCGGAAGGCTGGCCGACAGGCTGGAGGACATGGTGCCTTTCAGGCTAACGGACGCCCAGCAGAGGGTCTTCAGGGAGATACACGAGGACATGCGGAGTCCGCGGCCCATGAACAGGCTTCTTCAGGGTGATGTGGGGTCCGGCAAGACCATAGTCGCCCTCAAGGCGATGCTCGTGGCCGTGGAGGCGGGCTATCAGGCTGCACTCATGGCCCCGACCGAGATACTGTCCGAGCAGCACTACCTGAACATCCACGGCCTTGTCGAGGGGCTGGGGCTGAGGTGCGTGCTCCTCACCGGGGGCAGGAGGGAGAAGCCGCTTAAGGAGATCGCATCCGGGGATGTCCAGATAATCGTGGGCACCCATGCCCTTATCCAGGAGGACGTGAGCTTTCACAGGCTCGGTCTGGTGGTGATCGACGAGCAGCACCGCTTCGGAGTCATGCAGCGGGCGATGCTCAGGAAGAAGGGGCTCAACCCCGATGTGCTCGTCATGACCGCCACGCCCATACCGAGGACGCTGTCGCTGACGCTCTACGGCGATCTCGACTACTCGGTGATCGACGAGCTTCCGCCCCGGAGGAAACAGGTGATAACGAGGCTCTTCAGGGAGCAGGACAAGGGCGGGCTGTACGGATTCATCAGGTCCGAGATAAAGAAGGGCAGGCAGGCCTATATCGTCTATCCGATGATCGAGGAGTCCGAAAAGACACCCCTGAGGTCGGCCGTTCCCGGCAAGGAGGCCTTCGACAGGGTCTTTCCGGAGTTCAGGACGGGCCTGATCCACGGCAGGATGAGACAGGATGAGCGTGAGGGCGTGATGGAGGCCTTCAAGAACGGAGAGATAGACATACTGGTGAGCACCACCGTCGTGGAGGTCGGCGTGGATGTACCGAATGCCACCCTGATGCTGATAGTTCACGCGGAGCGCTTCGGCCTCTCCCAGCTCCATCAGCTCAGGGGCCGTGTCGGCAGGGGGCCTCACCAGTCTTACTGTTTTCTCCTGGCTTATGGTAAGCTTTCAGATGAGGCCCGCAGGAGGCTCGACGTCATGGTAAGGCATACGGACGGGTTCAGGATAGCCGAGGAGGACTTCATGATCAGGGGGCCGGGCGAGTTCTTCGGGACGAGGCAGTCCGGCATGCCGGACCTCAAGGTTGCAAACCTCATCAGGGATGCGCGCCTTCTCGGCATTGCGAGGAAGGAGTCTTTCGAGACCGTGGAGCGGGATCCGGACCTCTCGGGGCATCCGCTGCTGAGGGATAGGGTCGAGAGGTTCTGGCGTGGTAAAATAGAGATATTCAGGACGAGCTGAAGAGAGAGGAGGTCGAAAATGCAGTGGTTGCGCATCAGGGAGTGGTTCTACAACGGCTTGGGGAGACTCAGGTGGCTCGCCTCGCTCTTCAGTGAAAGACTGCATATCGAGCTTGCCATCATCAAACTCCTCAACAACATAGAGGCACTCAAGAAGCGGCGTGATGAAGCCGTTCTGCGTCTCGGTGAGAGGGTGCTGCAGTTGAAGGACTCTCCTGCGCATGATGTACTGACCGATCAGGAGGTGAGGGCGGTCTTCAAGGAGATCGAGGCAGTAAACGAAGAGATCGAGTCGTTGAAGGGCAAAGTGAGTGAACTGAGCAAACTGGAGGATTAGTCCACACGGTGCAAAACTTTCAGACGCAGGATGGGATGCCGAGTCCTCGTGACGTAAGGTCTTCGTGTCACCGGCTTTGCAGAGTGAGGCGCCTGCTTCCCGTCTTCATCTTTCCGGCTTTCAGGACATGACATACGCGGTTGTTCTGGCATTCGGCCTTGTCATAGGCTCGTTTCTCAATGTGTGCATATACAGGATGCCGAGGAGACAGTCGGTCGTCAGGCCTGCCTCGCGCTGTCCTTCCTGCGGCAATGCGCTGAAACCGTGGGACAACGTACCGGTGCTCAGCTTCCTGCTGCTGCGGGGAAGGTGCAGGTACTGCTCCGCGCGCATCTCTTTCAGGTATCCGGTGGTCGAGCTCCTCAACGGCCTCGGCTACCTGCTCGTTCTGTGGAGGTTCGGCATAGGGCTCGACGCCGTCGTATACATGATCTACTTTTCGACCCTCATCGTCATAACGTTCATAGACCTCGATTTCCAGATAATTCCCGACGCGATCACGCTTCCCGGCGCCGCCGCAGCGCTGGTACTCGGCGTCTTCGTCGTTTCCGACCCGTTCGACCGCGCGAGCGTGCTCGGACCTGTGCAGTCCGTTGCGGGTTTCCTCCTCGGCGGCGGACTCTTCTATGCAGTGGCCGTGCTCAGCCGCGGCGGCATGGGTGGTGGTGACATAAAGATGATGGCGATGGTCGGCGCGCTGACCGGGTGGAAGGGGGTGCTGCTGACGACCTTTCTCGGAAGCCTGACGGGCTCGATCGTCGGCATCGGTCTCATGCTCTTCAAGGGCAAGGGCAGGAAGACGAGGATCCCGTTCGGCCCCTTTCTCGCCCTCGGGTCCGCGGTATCCGTCCTCTGGGGCCAGGAGTTGCTAAAGCTGTATATGAGGGGGTATTCTTAAGACATGAACAAGGTGGATCTCTTTACCGAACAGACGTTCGTGCTCTCCATGCTCCTCTTCATGGTGATGATAATCTTCCTCTTCTTCTTCTTCATGAGGGTCTTCAGGAAGAAGCAGAGGAAGGAGCCCGAGGAGGACCGCTCTGATGTCACTTTCGTGGTCGATACGTTCCACGAACTCGTGGCGAGGCTCAAGGAGAACGAGCGTGAGCTCGAACAGCTCAGGAAGCGGGCCGAGGACCGCGCCGAGGAGGTGGAGAGTTACAGCGACAACATCGTACAGAGCGTGCCGAGCGGCGTGGTGAGCCTCGACAACGACCTCAGACTGACGAAGGTCAACAACGCCGCAGCCGCCATACTCCGCTACAGGCCCGAAGAGATCGTGGGGAAGCCGTACTACGAGGTCTTCCGCTCTCCGCTCAAGGAGCTGATCGAGAAGAGGGAGAGCCTGAAGCGGGGAGAATACCTCTATGAGAACGCAGCGGGCGAGAAGCGCTGGATCGGCCTCAACATGTCGTCGCTCTTCAACCGCAACGGCGAGACCATCGGACTGATCCTCATCTTCACGGACCTCACGGAGCTGAAATCCCTCGAGAAACAGATAAGGCTGCGCGAATGGCTCTCCTCGCTCGGGGAGATCTCCCTCGGCATAGCCCACGAGCTCAGAAACCCGATGGCGGTCATCACCGGGTATGCAAAGATACTCTCGAGGAAGAAGGAGTTCCACTCGATCCCCGAGGTCGAGACCATAGTGAAGGAGATAACCGTCATGGACAGGATCATCGGGGACTTCCTCTCGTTTGCAAAGCCGATAACGCCGAACATGATGGAAGTGGATATAAGGGAGCTGGTCGAGAACATCATCGAATCGGTTCTGAAAGAGAGGAAGGACATCAAGCTGGACGCCCTGCTCAAGGACTATACGATCAGGAGCGACGAGGTCCTCCTGAGGCAGGCCTTCTACAACCTCGTCAGGAACGCCGCAGAGGCTATGCCGGATGGAGGCATCCTGACCATAGTGGCCAAGCGTGAAGACGGCACCCTCCTGATCGCGGTCAGCGACACGGGCAAGGGGATTCCCGAAGAGATAAGGGACAAGGTCTTCCTGCCCTTCTATACCACGAGGGAGAGGGGCACGGGGCTCGGTCTTGCGGTCGTCCACAAGAACGTCACGCTACTGGGCGGGACCGTGAGCTTCGTCTCCTCCGAAGAGGGCACGACCTTCTTCGTGAGGCTGCCGCTCGAGGGCTGAGGCGTGCCATCAATAGAAGACCTCGAACAGCACGAACGTTACCAGAGACCCCATCACTGCGCCGAGGACCACTTCCCAGGCATTGTGGGCCTTGACCGTGAGCCTGCTCTGCGCTATGGCCACGGCGGTGATGAACGTCAGTATGGAGATGATGTAGTTTTCGCTGATGTACGTGGCTGAGACCCATACCGAGAAGGAGAGCGCGGCATGTCCGCTCGGCATTCCTCCCCTCAGCGGATGACCCTTGCCGAAGTGTGCCTTGGTTATCACCACGAGTATCAGCACGATGACGAGGGCGATGACCGCTATGTCCTCGCCCGAGTGTTTCGTGATCCGGATGCCTTCGGAGAAGACCTTCTTTATATATGGGGTGAGTATGGTGTATCCGATTATGGAGGCGCCGAAGGCCGTGATCAGGACCGCCCCGGCCGCCGTGTCCTTCGCGACCCTCGCCTTCTCGCTCTTGTGGGGTGATATCATGTCCACCGTCACCTCGAGCGCGGAGTTGAGCATCTCGGCAAGGATCACCACCACTGCAATGAGTGATATCAGGATGAACTCCTCCCTGTTGACGCCCAGGACGAAACTCAGCACCAGTATGGCCGAGGCCGCGATGAGATGAAACCTCACGTGCCTCTGCGTCCTTGCGGCATGCAGTATGCCTTCTATCGCATTGTTAGCCGACTTGACCCACTTCCTTAAGGGCATCCAAAAGCTCCGATTCCTTCTTTCTCATTTTCCTCGCCTGGTACGCTCCGGTCTCGTGGTCGTATCCCGTCAGGTGGAGGAGTCCGTGGACCAGCAGGAAGGTGAGCTCCTCGTAGAAGGTGTTGCCGTGCTCTACGGCCTGCTCGACCGTCTTGTGGAGGTTTATCACTATGTCGCCGAGCAGTACGGTGTCCGGGTGGGTCTTCAACGCCTGCCTCAGCTCTTTCATGGAACCGTAGAGGGGAAAGGAGAGTACGTCCGTCGTCTTGTCGATGGACCGGTACGTCCTGTTCAGCTCCTTCATCCTCCTGTCATTGACGAAGACGACGCTCAGTTCAACCCTGTCTAGGCCGAGTCTCTTACCGAGACGCCTTAACAGACGGGTCACCCTCCTGTGGTTGACCTTTACCTTTCTCTGGAGATCTCTTATCAGAATCCTCATCCGGCAGGGACACCTCTGTTGCGGAACTCTTGTCCGTGATCGTCACCTCTTCACCCGGTGAAACCCTTTCCTTCCCCTTCTTCTCTTCAAAGCTGAAGCCCGGGTATTCTATCCTCTTGTGCAGTATGCCCGTGAGGATATACGTAAACTTCCTCTTTATGGTGGATATGTCCTTCAGTGTCAGTTCGCATTCGTCGAGCTGCCCGTCGAGGAATATGTGATTGACGATACGGTCCACCAGGGACTCTATCCTCGCAGGCGTGGGGTTCTGCAGCACCCTCGACGCCGCCTCGACCGCATCGGCGAGCATCACGAGCGCTGCCACGCGGCTCTGGGGCTTGGGCCCCTGATACCTGTAGTTCTCTTCCGCCGGCTCCTCCCCGTTTCCTGAATCCCGGGCCTTCTGGTAGAAGTATGTCATCAGGCAGGTGCCGTGGTGCTGCTGTATGATGTCTATGATCGGTTCTGGCAGATTGTACTCCCGTGCGATCTCCACACCCTCCTTCACGTGCGCCATCAGTATCATGCTGCTCATGTGAGGGGTTATCCTGTCGTGCCTGCTGACAGTGCCCTTCTGGTTCTCCACGAAATACTCCGGCATTCGCATCTTTCCTATGTCGTGGTAATAGGCGCTCACCCTGGCAAGGAGGGGGTTCACCCCGATATCCTCGGCGACCGCCTCGACGAGGTTTCCCACTATGATGCTGTGGTGATAGGTTCCCGGAGCGGCTATCAGGAGGTTCTTCATTATCGGCTGGTTGAGGTCGAGCAGTTCGAGCAGGGTGATGTCCGTGGTCACCTTGAAGAGGTACTCGATTGCCGGCAGCACGAGCGAGACGACGGCGGCGACCGCTATGCCCGAGGTGACTGCGTAGAGTATGGCCACGGGAGCGTATTCGTCGAAGAGCCTGTCAGTGAAGAGCAGTATGCCGATGAGGGTGAACACGTTTATTATGCTGACGTGGAGCCCGCTCCTCAGTATGTCGGTCCTCTTCTTGCACCTCATGATGCTGAATGCGCCGACGAGGCTGCCCACGAAGGCATAGATGGGATAGAGGGGCTCGCCGGTCCAGAGTCCGGTCAGCAGGCTGACGATGAAAGAGAATATTATCGCCGTGTGAAAGTCGAAGATCAGGGCCACCAGGATGGCGCCTGCAGCGATGGGCATCCCGTAGATGGCGGTCCCCGAGGGAAAGAGTCCCACCCCGAGCGTGAAGTTCCTGAAGAAGTACTGGAAGCTCCTGCCGAGCACGAGCGTCAGTATGACGAGCGAGCCCAGGAGAAGGAGCAGCCTGTACTTCTTCACGTAATCGGGCTTGTAGCGGAGGATGTCCCTGTAGAAGATCAGGAACAGGAGGCTCGTTATGAAGAATCCGCCGATTATGTGTTGAAGTCCGAAAGTCCCCTGAACGGTGAGTGACGCCGCCAGCCCGAACAGCAGGATCAGTGGAAGCTTGACGACATGGCTCCGGTCAAGATTCTTCGTATAGCTCTTGCCTGTCTTCAGTATCTTTGGCTCTTTCTTCTGTCCGTTTTTCAAATCTCTCATATGCCTTTATTATGTCCTGTACGAGTCTGTGCCTTACCACGTCTCTTTCGGTAAAGTGGATGATCTTTATCCCCTCTATTGAGGAGAGTATCTTTTCCGCCTCTATGAGTCCCGAGGTCTTCCCGGCCGGCAGGTCGATCTGGGTGATGTCCCCGGTTATCACGGTCTTCGAGTTGAAGCCGAGCCTTGTGAGGTACATCTTCATCTGCTCTGATGTGGTGTTCTGTGCCTCGTCGAGCACTATGAACGCGTCGTTGAGCGTACGCCCCCTCATGTAGGCAAGGGGCGCTATCTCTATTATACCCTTTTCTATCAGCCCGGTCGCCTTCTCGAAGTCCATCATGTCGTAGAGGGCGTCATAGAGGGGCCTCAGATACGGGTGTACCTTCTCGTAGAGGTCTCCGGGCAGGAACCCGAGTTTCTCTCCGGCCTCTACGGCCGGCCTCGTGAGCACTATGCGGCTCACCTCCTTCTTCAGCAATGCGTTTATGGCCATGGCCATGGCGAGGTATGTCTTGCCCGTACCGGCCGGGCCTATGCCGAAGACGATGTCATAGTTCCTGACGGCCTCTATGTACTTTCTCTGGGCCTCGGTCTTGGGGATGATGAAGCGCTTCTTCGACGAGACCGGGATGTGGTTGAGAAAGAGGTCCTTGAGGGAGGTCTCCTCCCCCTTTGATATGGCGCTGATGGCGAACCTTATGTCGTCGGGCTTCAGGACGTAACCCTGCCGGTTGATCTCCTTTATCTCCTCGACGAGCCTCTTTGCCTTGCGGGCCGACTCTGCCGGGCCCTTGATGAAGAGCCGGTTGCCCCTGGCGCTTATGAGGACGCCGAGGCTGCCCTCTATGAGCTTGAAGCTCCTGTCGATTCCCGAGTACGAGAAGTCCGCCTCGTTTTCCGTCTCTATCTCTATCTCGAGGATTACGTTTTCCATAGCGCTACCTGTCCGTCTTGAGTACGAGCGTTTTCAGCTTCTCCGCCCGTGTCAGCTTTATGGCCGCGGTCTCGGCCGCCTTCCTCGATCCGAACCTGCCCACCCATACCCTGTAGATCGTCCTCTTCTTTCCGGCCGCGACGACCTTCACGCTGTAGCCTTTTTTCCTTAGGCGCTCCTTCAGCCTCTCCGCCTGTTCCTTCCCCCTGAAGGCGCCGACCTGTATCGTGTAACGGGCCGACACCCTCCTTTCCGGCGCCGTCTTTGCGCCGACGGCGGTCTTCCTCACGTCCTTCTTCCCGACCGCCGCCTTCTTCCCGGTCCGCGTAGGTTCCTTAGAGTCGGGCACCGGCATGACAGAGGCCATCGTGCCGCTGCCTCCGTTTTCCTCATGTCCGGCCGTCTCATCCTCCTGCTGCTGCCTCTCCTGATATGGCGCACGGAAGTCCTCGGCCCGGGTGTTCATGGAGACCGGGGTCGGTCCTTCTTCCAGCCGGCTCTTGCCGACGAAGTAGCCGAGGAGGAAACTCAAAGCGCTGCACAGGGTAACGATCAGTATCAGTATCGCCTTGCCCGTGAGAAAGTCGGCAGGAATCTTATGATAGAACCTCGGATTCATAAAATAAGCATAGCATCACCATAGGAGAAAAATCTATAAGCGGATGCAACCGCCTCCCTGTACGCCGCCAGTATCTTTTCCCTCCCTGCAAGGGCGCTTGCGAGCATGATCGGCGTTGATTTCGGGAGGTGGAAATTGGTTATGAGGGAGTCGATTCCTCTGAACCTGTGGCCCGGATAGATGAAGAGGTCGGTCCTCCCCCGGATCTTCCCTGATTCGCCCTCCCCGGGCCGGACGGCCTCGTAACGGCCGCACATCAGGGCCTCGACGGTCCGCGTGGTCGTGGTCCCGACGGCGAAGACCCTCCCGCCGTTCCTCCTCAGCCTCCCTATCAGGTCCGGGAGGCCGGCATCCACCTCGAACTCCTCGGGCTCCATCCTGTGGTCTTCTATGCGTCGGCTCTTGACGGGCATGAACGTGCCCATGCCGACATGGAGAGTGAGTTTCCTTATGATCACCCCCATCGATGCGAGCTCGGCCAGGAGTCCTTCCGTAAAGTGGAGGCCTGCAGTGGGTGCGGCTATCGAGCCCTCCTTTGCCGCATACACCGTCTGGTACCACTGCCTGTCCCTCTCTTCCGGCACCCTCTTTATGTACGGCGGCAGCGGCATCCTGCCGAAGCGCCAGATGAAGCCGCCGACGTCCCGCGTGTTGAACCGGGCATACCTTCCCTCGATTATCTCGGCCTCGACCCCGCCTTCGAAGAATGCCTTTCCAGTATAGCCTCCGCGCGAGAGTATGCGGAAGCCGCCGTCAGGGACCCTCCGCACCAGTAGTATCTCGAGCCTGCCGCCTGTGGCCTTCGTGCCCGAGAGCCTGACCGGCGCCACTTTCGAGTCGTTCAGAACGAGGAGGTCCCCCGCCCTGAAGTAGGCCGTTATCTCCCGGAAGAGCCTGTGCTCTATGCGTCCGTCCCTCCCGAGGACGAGAAGCCTCGAGCCGTCCCTCTCTTCAGCGGGGCGTTTTGCTATGAGTGCTTCGGGCAGATCGAAGTCGAAACTGTCAAGGTTCATTTGATCGCATAGTTGCCGGAACCGTGCCGGTCCTCTCGTGTACTGTGCCGGGGCCGGAACCGCCCCGGAATCTCTCACGTGCCGGCGGGCCACACCCGGGATTCCGTGGAGACGGTGCTGCCCGGTCAACCGTCACTCAGGGCTCACCCGCCCCTGTCTCCGGCCTCCTGTCCCGTCCAGTTTTATCACAGTTCCGGGGTAATAGAAGGAGAGTATTTCCTTGTACGTCTTGCCTTCCTTGGCCATCTGCTGGGCTCCCCACTGGCAGAGGCCCACACCGTGACCATATCCCTTTCCGTCGAAGACAAAGGTGTCGCCGTTTTTCCTGATGGAGAACCACGTGCTCGGCAGGGTCTTCCAGCCCAGGATCCTCCGGAGGTCTTTCGATAGTATCGTCTTCGTCCCCCCGGCAGTGACGAATGTCAGCTCCTTCACCCTGCCGGTCTTGGTGTAGCCGCTTATCCTTACGTCCCGCAGTCCGGGTAGACCGAGATCCTTTTCCAGCTTCTTCCTGCCGAACCGTCTCTGCCAGATCCAGTAGGAAGAGAGCGAACAGTCGGAAGAGACCGACTTGAGATAGGGATAGGACCTCCCGAAGACCTCCTCCGGCAACTCCGTCCTGCCGCCGCAGGTTGAGTGATAGAACGCCTCGATCGGTTCGCCGTCGTAGGTCAGGATCTCTCCCCTCGTCTGCATGACGGCATATGTGACCCTGCTGTCGGAATTGTCCCCCCTGTAGAGCTGATGGAGCGTGGACGAAGTCAGGTGATAGAGCCTGTCGGCGCCCCTCTGGATGTACTTGACCGCATAGGTCCTCACTATGACGGCCTGTGCCTTCAGTGCCTCCATCTCCCAGCCGTCTGCGACCTCCGAGAGCACCACGCTCCTGACGTAGTCCTCGAGGGGCACCTCGTTTATGAGATACAGCCCCCGCTCGCCTTTCCATATCTCGATGTTGCCGAGGTAGCGCACACCGCTTACCAGGAGTTCGCCCTTGAAGTTCCCTATCTTCCTGATGCTCTCCTCTGCGTCGGGCGTCGCCGAGAAACGCTTGTCGAGTATGAGAACCCGGATGTCCCTCGCGTAGGCCGTCGAGAAAGATGCGAGGATCAGTATGACCATCGATAATGCCATTGTTTTCATGTGTCTCTCCAATCCCGGCCGGTAAACAGGGTACGTTCCAACAGGACAGGGGATATTGATTGTTCATCTCATTCTCCCGGCGTCCGGCCCGTTCCGGCGTCCGGCTCGTTCCGGCGTCCGGCCGGGACTCCGGGGCATCCCGAAGCACTTAGGGACAGTTCACCATCCGGATGAACTTGCTGCGAAGTCGAAACCGTTCAGAATCGACTTCCCCCGTCCTTAATTGTATGGTTCCCGTGTCTTTACCGGTCACTAAAGATGTCTCTCCGTAAAGCTTTGTTTAAGATAACCGGCTGCGTCTGTGCGTTGAGCCCTCCGGCGGTCAAGCATCGGCACTGAACAAAACGGCCCCGCACCTTTTCACTGCAGCCGTTTCCTGCCGATCGATCCGTCTCCTGTCCATTGCGCCATTACCTGATCCTGCCGATGATCCAGAGGAGAAGGGTCAGTATGATGCTTAGAATGATACTCGTGGCAAGCGGAAAGTAGAAGGTGAAATTCTTTCTCTCTATGACGATGTCCCCCGGCAGCCTGCCGAGGAAGGGCACCTTGCCCGCAAGCATGAGAACGGCACCGAGCACGACAATGATAAGCCCGGTTATTATCAGAAACTTGCCTATGTGTGTCAGCGGCTCCATCCCTCCGGCTCTCCATCTCTCAGCTCGTATACCTCTCCATCTCCGAATATATGCATCCGCAGTACTTCTGCCTGTAGAGCCCGAGCTCCCTCGAGATCTTCACGCCCTCTCTCCATCCCGGCCTGAAGTCCTCGGCAATGAATTCGACGCCGTACCTTTCCGCGAGTTCCCGTCCCGTCTCCACGATCCTGTCGAACTCCTGGTAGGGGCTGACGAGCAGGCTCGTCGTAAAGCCGTCCATGCCGAGGTCCCTCGCAGTGAGTGCCGTCTTCTCGAGCCTCGTCCTGTAGCAGTAGGAACACCGGTCGTCCTCCCTGTGGGAGACCTCCCTTATGAACTCCTTCACGCCGTAGAGGTCCACGTACTCGACCTCCAGCTTCCAGGATTCCTGGAGATCCTTCAGCGCGCCGAGCCTTGCCCTGTATTCCGTGTAGGGGTGGATGTTCGGATTGTACCACAGCCCCCGGACCTCTATGCCCCGGTTCTCAAGGGTTTTGAGCGGATATAGTGCACAGTTGGCACAGCATATGTGCATGAGGAGGTGCATCGGTCTGCTGTTATCTAGTATAATTCCTTTTGCACTATTATATCAATTTCGGTTCTGCACGGAAGCCGGCGGTAGCGGGACCGGTTAAAAGGAGGTTTTATGCCGAGACGTGCTTTTACGCGATTCCTGGTTTCCCTCATCCTGTGGACGGCCTGCCTGTTCAGCGCGCCGGGCATGGCTGCGGGGTTCGAAGGGCCGCTCTATATCAGAAACAGTCTTCCGGTGTTTCTGACACTCGGAAGCCCGTCGATGCTGTCAGCGGCCGGTGAGGACTCCGTTGACGTCGACCTTACCTATTCGAGCACCTATATCGTTGCTGACTCGTCAGAATGGTCCTTCGGTTTCGACCTCGAGGCTGCGATCATGGACATACGGCTGAGGAAGCTCATCCTTGATGACTCCATGGAGGTCGGGATCGACATTCCCGTATTGAGCTTCAACAGCGGTTTCCTCGACGGTTTTCTCGAGACCTACCACGACGCCTTCGGTTTTCCGGACTACGGCAGGAGCAGGAGGCCTCCAAACGACTTCCTGTTCGAGGTCACGCGCGGCTCCGACACGGTCGTCACGGGCGAATCCGGAGGAATAGCCCTGGGAGACATAAGGATAGGGCTCAAGAAGACCGTCTACGGCGGGGATCCGCTCGTGAGCGTCTACGGTTACGTGGAACTCCCAACGGGTGACCCCGGAGACGGTTACGGAAACGGAGCACTCGATGCGAGTGTCGCCCTGCTCGTAAACAAGGCCGTCGGCGGCAGCGTCATGACGTACTTCAATGCCGGTGCAGTCTTCACCGGAGGTCTGAGGGCCGAAGAGAACGTGGACCTCGAAGACTATCTTTACGGCGGAGCCGCACTGGAGTGGCGCTGCTCCGGAAGGGTCTCTCTCAACGCCCAGTTCTTCATACAGGGCTCCCCGTTCGGGAGCACGGGCATAAGGGCCATAGACGAAGTCTCGACGATCCTGAGCTTCGGCGGCAGGTACAGGACCGGCAGCGGAGCCCTCGAACTCTCGTTCTCCGAGGATACCAACACCGCAGGCGCTCCTGACTTCATGATCGGACTCGGTTACAGATACAGGCTCCGGTAGAATGTTCCGTACTTATTACACCGGCAACAAAACACCCGAAACCATGGTTGAAAGGTTGCAGGAAGTACAGGTTTGTCATACCGGGCTTGATCCTGCGACATGAAAGGGCTACAGTATTTATTTGCCGACTCCTGCAATAATATGGCTGTTGGGAGCAATATGACAGACTCTTCACTCA
>JAADGG010000017.1:22651-45624 GCA_013152485.1 Nitrospirota bacterium
GCTTCCGGCCTGGACTCCGAGGTAAGTATCACGCTTCACCATCCAGGTGAAGCTCTTGTGATACTTAAAACCGTTCAGAGTCTGTCATATCGCTCCCGTTCCATAATCGGGCCTCTTTATCCAGGCGGCAGTTTGTCCTGCAGGACTTTATCCCGCGTTATGAAAGGGTTACAGTATTTAATTGCCGAAGTAATAAAATTCAAAACTCAAGATTCAAAATCCAGGTGACACGCCCCCATCAGAGTCCGGGGTGACACACCCCCTCAAGGGGCCGGGGTGACACACCCCCTCAAGGGACCGGGGTGACACACCCTTCAAGGGACCGGGGTGACACACCCCTTCAGAGTCTGCCGGAGCGTATGATCGAATACAGGAGCCAGAGGCCGAGCATGAAGGCCATCAGGAAACCTGCAAGGCCCAGAAGCGGTATGTCGAATACACGGCCGCCCGTGTCCGAGAGAGTCAGGATGGCGGAGCTCAGTATGATGGCCGCGATAACGATGCTGAAGGCGAGGCGGTTGGTCGAGCGGTCTATGTCTCGTATCAGGCGGTCGAGGCCCAGTGGAGTCATCTTTATGTGGAGGTCGTCCTTCAGTGCCTTTCTCATGAGGATCCTCACCTGTTTCGGTGTGGTCGTGGCGAAGTCGGTGAGGTCGTTTATCTGTTTCTGCATCTGTTTGTAGATCTTCTTGGGATTGTACCTGCTCTTTATGAGGCGCGAGGCATAGGGCTCGGCGATGCTTATGAAGTTGAAGTTTGGATCGAGCTCCCTGCCGATGCTGTCGAGTATGAGCATGCACTTGTTCAGCAAGAGCAGGTCCGAGGGGATCTTCATGCGGTGTTTTATGGCGACGTGCATCAGTGTGTCGAGGTACTGGGCGATGTTTATCTCTGATATGGTGAGGTCGTAGAGGGGGATGAGAAAGTCGATGATGTCGGCCTTGAACTCCCGCTTGAACGCCTCTATGTCCACGTCCTCGGTTACGAGCCCGAGCGCAATGTATTCGTCGATCAGGGCGTCGAAGTCCTTTTTCACGAGGGCCACGAGGGCTGACGCGATGCTCTCCATCATGTCCGGGGAGAGCCACCCGATGATGCCGAAGTCCACGAGGCCGAGGCGTCCGTCGGGCATGACGAACATGTTGCCGGGGTGGGGGTCTGCGTGGAAGAAACCGTCCTCGAGAAACATCTTGAAGTAGGCGTCTACTCCGATCCTCGCAATCTCCGTCCTGTCGAGGCCGAGGCGGCTTATGCCCTCGATGTCGTCGATCCTCACGCCCTCGATCCTCTCCATCACGAGCAGCCTCTTGGAGACGAGCTCCGGAAATATCGATGGTATGAATATGTGGGGATGCCCTGCAAAGTTCCTGCGGAACCTGCAGGCGTTCTTCCCCTCCTCCGTGAAGTCGAGTTCCTTTCTGATGGTCTTTGAAAACTCCTCGACGATGCCGGTGGGGTTGAAGAACTCGGTCTCCGGGATGTACTTGACCATCCGGGAGCTGATGGCCTTCAGTATGGTGATGTCCGTCTCTATCATGGTGCCGATGTTGGGCCTCTGCACCTTCACCACGACCGGGGTCCCGTCCTTGAGGGTTGCATAGTGGACCTGGGCGATCGAGGCCGCTGCAACCGGTATCTCCTCGATACTGTCGAACAGCTCTTCGGGGGGAACTCCCAGGTCTTCGATGATGGTCTGCCGTACATGGTGGAAGGGGAACGGGGGTACTTCGTCCTGGAGCTTCTTGAACTCGTCGGCAAAGGGCTTTGTTATGAGGTCGGGCCTCGATGCAAGCACCTGGGCCAGCTTGATGAATGACGGGCCGAGTTCTTCGAAGGCGAGCCGGAGTCTCTGAGGGATCGAATGTCCGGTCAGCTCCGGCGGTGCACCGAGTACCTTGAGCCTCTTCCTGAACGGTACGACCCGCTGGAGATTCAGCTGTTCTATGAACTGTCCGAACCCGTGTTTGAGGAATACATTGACAATCTGGCGGATCCTGCTGATGTTTCTGTATGTTCTCTTCAGCCTGAGGAATTCAAGAAGCATCAAGAACCTTTCTGCTCAGACCTTTCAACCGCGGCTTCGAGCTTTTTGACTCGCGTGGAGAGCGCCTTGATCTTCTTGTTCAGATCCTCGATGTCTTCCTTTGTCGGGAGGTTCATCTTCTCGAGTGTTTTTGCCAGGACGTCCGATATGCTTTTCGTCAGCTCGTCGGAACTCTTTTCAGCCTTCTCGGTCCACTCCTTCACGAGCTTCGCACCCTGTGTTTCACTCAGCTCACCCTTCTTGACGAGCTCGTCGATCGATTCCTTTATCTTCTCCTGGACTCCGAAACCGGCAAGCAGCGCATTCCTGACAACATCGAATATCGTCATGGCAAACCTCCTTTCGACTGTTCATGTTTTTTGGCCGGGGTCCGGAATTCACTCCCCGGTCTCTGTTGCCTTTATTATATCGTACACTTTATCGAGGACAGAATCAAGCTTGCCCGCATCCCTGGTACCGCCCTGGGCCATGTCGGGCCTGCCGCCGCCTTTGCCGCCTGCGAGGGCGGCGAGCCTTTTGACGATCTCTCCGGCGTTGTAACGGTCCTTGAGGTCCTTCGTCACCATGCATACAATGGCGGCATGGCCGTCCACGGCCGACGAAGCTATGACGATGCCGGACCGGATGCGGTCCCTTATGTTGTCTGCCAGGAGGCGGAGCTCCTTGGGGTTGAGGCCGTCCTGCCTCGTCTTCACGACCTTCACGCCGTCGAGTTCACGGGCCTCCTTCAGTGCCTCGGATATCGCGTCCGTGGCCGTGCCCGTCTTGAGCCTCTGGACCTCCTTCTCGAGCGACTTCAGTGCGGAGAGGAGCTTTTCCGTCTTCTGAATCGGCGCATCCGTCTTGAGCAGCTCTTTTATGGAGTCGAGCTCGTCCGCCTTGCGCCTGAGGAACGAGAATGCAGCAGAGCCGGTCAGTGCCTCTATCCTCCTTACTCCCGAGGCGACGCTTCCTTCGGAGACTATGACGAATAGTCCGATCTCGCCCGTGGCCCTGCAGTGCGTGCCGCCGCAGAGCTCGCTGCTGAAGTCGCCGACCGATACCACGCGGACGGTTTCGCCGTATTTCTCGTCGAACAGTGCGACCGCTCCCCTCTCTACTGCCTCTTCAAGGGGCATGACGTCCGTCCGGACGGGGAGGTTTTCCAGAATCCGCGCATTCACCGTCTCCTCGATCCTCTCTGTTTCGTCTTTCTGCAGGGCATAGAAGTGGGTGAAGTCGAACCTCAGCCTTTCGTGCGTGACCAGTGAACCCGCCTGCCTGACATGTTCTCCGAGAACCGTCTTCAGGGCCTTGTGCAGCAGGTGGGTGGCGGTGTGGTTCCGCATCGTCGCCTTCCTGCGCTCCTCGTCGACACTGCACGAGACCCTGTCCCCGGTCTTCACCCTGCCGCGTTTCACCTTCACGTGATGCGCGTGGAGTCCGTGGACCGGCTTCTTTGTGTCGAGCACCACCAGGTGCGCTCCTTCGGTATCCATCGTACCGGTGTCTCCGGCCTGTCCACCGGATTCGGCATAGAAGGGCGTCCTGTCGAGTATGACCTCTCCCTCTTCCCCCTCTGTCAGCTCCTCCACACGGCGGCCGTTCTTGAGCAGAGCCCTGACGAGGGATTCGGTCTTCAGCCCGTCGTAGCCCGTGAACTCGGTCTCTCCGCACTCTTTGACGATATCGCCGTAGACCGGCGTGAGGGCGCGCTCCTCCGCACTCCACACGGCCCTTGCCCTCGTGCGCTGCATCTCCATCTCCCGCCTGAAGCCCTCCTCGTCTATGCTTAGCCCTGCATCCATTGCGATGTCGCGTGCGAGATCGAGCGGGAAGCCGTAAGTGTCGTAGAGCTTGAATACCTCCTCTCCCGGAATGACGGTCTCCTGCTGCCGCTTGATCCTTGCGATGACCTCGTCGAGTATGTTCATTCCCATCTCGATCGTCCTCGTGAACCGCTCCTCCTCCATCCTGAGGAGCTTCTCCGTCCGCTCCTTCCCGTCGGTGAGTTCAGGGTAGACATCCGCCATCGACTCGATCACGTGTTCGACCATCCTGTAAAGGCACGGCTCGTGAAGGTTGAGCAGCCTTGCGTGTCTCGACGCCCTGCGTATGATCCGTCTGAGCACGTATCCCCTGCCTTCGTTCGAGGGTATCACCCCCTCGGAGAGGAGGAAGGTCGTTGCGCGTACATGATCTGCTATCACCCGTATGGAGGCGTCCGTCCCCGGGGAGGCACCGTATCTTACGCCCGAGAGCCCGGATATCCCGTCTATGATCGGGGCGAACAGGTCGGTGTCGAAGTTGTTCAGCTTGCCCTGGAGCACGGCCGTGATGCGTTCAAGCCCCATGCCCGTGTCTATGCTTGGATGCGGCAGGGGCGTGAGCTCTCCGTTTTCGTCCCTGTTGTACTGCATGAAGACGAGGTTCCACAGCTCGAGGAACCTGTCACAGTCACAGCCGGGGGCGCATGTCGCACTGCCGCAGCCCGCCTCCTCGCCCTGGTCGATGAGCACCTCGGAACACGGTCCGCAGGGACCGGTGTCGGCCATCTGCCAGAAGTTGTCCTTTGCACCGAGACGGACTATCCGCGATCCCTCTATGCCGGTCTCCTCCCTCCACAGCCTCTCCGCCTCGTCGTCCTCTTCATATACCGTGGCGTAGAGCTTCTCCTCCGGGAGCCTGAACCACCCGGTCAGGAGCTCCCAGGCGAGGGCTATGGCCTCTTTCTTGAAGTAGTCGCCGAAAGAGAAGTTTCCGAGCATCTCGAAGAATGTGTGGTGTCTCGCCGTGTGCCCGACGTTCTCGAGGTCGCTGTGTTTTCCGCCCGCCCGCATGCACTTCTGGCAGGAGGCGGCCCTGCTGTAGGGCCTGCTCTCGATTCCGAGAAACACGCCCTTGAACTGGACCATGCCTGCGTTTGTGAAGAGCAGGGTAGGGTCGTCGTGTGGAACAAGGGGTGAGCTCTTCACTATCTCGTGTCCCTTTTCCCTGAAGAAGCGTAAGAAACTGTCGCGTATCTCTCTGCTCGTCATATGAGTCCTTTGCCGTAGTATTGTTTTTTTTGTTCAGCCGGAAGGCCGTCGTGCCAGTACGGGACGGAGAGCACCGTACAGACGGGTCGTCACGTCCTGTTCAGCCGGCGGCCTTCACTTCGCAATGCCCGGTTCCGTGCTCACTATCTCGGTGAGCCTGCCGTCCGTAAACCTAAGGATGGTCTTGAACGCCCCACCCCATCTGTGATATTCCCACTGGACCCTGTCCTTTCCGTCCGGGGTCGGCTTGAGGACCTTGACCACGGTAGGCGCCCCCCAGGCATATCTCACCTGCTGCAGGGTCATGCCCGTGACCACCGCGGCCTTCTTGATGTTTTCCTGGATCTCCGGCGGATAGTCCTTGATCTCCTCGTAGGTGTACTTTATCGCCTTTGTGCAGCCTGAAAAGAGTACAAAAGCGAGCAGGAACAGCAGTAAAGACCTCCTCATGATACAACCTCCTGATTTATTGTTACTGATCGGTACCGACCGATAGAGTGCAAGTCATAATGTATTTACCGGACACTATGATGGTTACTGATTCATGTTCGTGAAGCATCACCATCGGGCCGGCCGGTCCTGACGGCGCGGCTCACCGGGTTACGGACGATGCGGCCGCTGCAACCATGTGTCACTCAACCCGGATTTCCCTTGTTCATCACTCCATCGAGTGCCTTCCTTATGGTTTCACTCGAGTGTCCCCTGCGTCTCAACATGCCGTAGAGTCTCCTTCTCACCTTGTCCGCCGGAAGACCCCTGTATTGCCCGGCTTTCCTCCTCACGAGCTCCTCGGCCCCCCTGATCTCGTCGACGGACTCGACACCTGAGGAGGCTATTATCTCTTCAGGTATGCCCCTCTCCCTCAGCAGGGCCCGTATCCCCTCTCTACCGAGCCCCTTTCTGTCGGCCGCGTATGATATGAGATCCCCTGCGAGTGCCGCATCGTCCACGAGGCCGAGTTCCTTCAACGCCGAGACCGCTTTGCTCACGGCGTCTTCATCGAAGCCCCTTCTCCTCAGACGGTCACGGAGCTCCCTTTCACTGCGGCCCCTGATGCCGATGAGCCTCAGTGCATAGCCCTTCGCGTTACTGGTGGAATCGTTCGATCGGGATGCCGTCTTTCGACCCTTGCTTCTGCTGTTCGATGTCTTCATACGTGAGGTCGCTTGTAGACTGTATCCCCTTTACCTTGAGTGCGAAGTCGTCAGGATTGGTCGCCCGCATCAGTGCCTCCTCGTAGGTTATGAGCCCTGACTTGTAGAGGTCGTATATCGACTGATCGAATGTCTGCATGCCGTAGTGGACCTTGCTCTTCGCGATCACGTCGGGTATCATCTTCGTCTTGTCCGGGTCGAAGATGCACTCCCTGATGGTTTCGGTCGCCAGGAGCACCTCCACTGCGGGTACTCGGCCGCTGCCGTCGGCCCTCGGCACGAGTCTCATGGAAATGATGCCCCTGATCACTGATGCAAGCTGAGTCCTGATCTGCTTGTGCTGATACGGAGGGAATACCGCGATTATCCTGTTTACGGTCTCGGTGGCGTCCGTGGTATGGAGTGTGCTCAGGACGAGATGGCCTGTCTCGGCGGCCGTGATCGCCGTCTGAATGGTCTCGAAGTCGCGCATCTCTCCAACGAGGATGACGTCCGGGTCCTGACGCAGGGCGGCCCTCAGGGCCTTGCTGAAGGACTCCGTGTCCGAGCCCACCTCTCTCTGGTTGATTATGCTCTTCTTGTCCCTGTGTAGGTATTCTATGGGATCCTCTATCGTGATAATGTTGTTCGTGCGGTTGTTGTTTATGTGGTCTATGATGGCGGCGAGGGTGGTGGACTTACCGCTGCCCGTCGTACCTGTGACGAGTATCAGTCCCCGGGATTCCAGAGCGATCTTCTTCAGGACCTCCGGGAGGTTGAGTTCGTCTATGGTGGGGATCTTCATGGGTATGACCCTGAAGACGAGCCCGATGGTTCCGCGCTGTATAAGTATGTTGCAGCGGAACCTTCCGAGTCCTGGCACGCTGTAGGCGAGGTCTATGTCGTGCCTCCTCTTGAAGACCTCCCTCTGGCTCGGACTCATGACCACCGAGGCTATCCTGAGGGCATCGTCCTGGGTGACCCTCTGTACGCCCTGCATGGGGACAAGCTCACCGTGTATCCTCAACACAGGTGGAGAGCCCACCTTGATGTGAAGGTCGGAAGCATGTCTTGCGTATGCCTCTCTGAGAAGCTCGTTAATTTCCATTGTCCCTCCTGATATTAAAGGATTCGCGGATCCTGTTCTCGATCTCGAGCGCCATGTCGGGATTCTTCTTCAGGTACTCCTTGGCGTTTTCCCGGCCCTGGCCGATCCTCGTGCCGCCGTAGCTGTACCATGCCCCGGACTTTTCGACTATGCCGCCCTGTACTCCGAGGTCGATGAGCTCGCCTTCCCTCGATATGCCTTCATTGTAATATATGTCGAACTCCGCCTGCTTGAACGGCGGTGCCACCTTGTTCTTCACCAGCTTCACCCTCACCCTTCCGCCGACCATCTCCTGACCGTTCTTTATGCTGTCTATCTTCCTGATGTCGAGCCTCATGGACGAGTAGAACTTCAGGGCCGTCCCGCCGGTGGTCGTCTCAGGGTTGCCGAACATCACGCCTATCTTTATCCTTATCTGGTTGATGAATACCACCGTTGTGAGTGACTTCGATATGGCTGCGGTCAGCTTTCTCAGTGCCTGACTCATGAGCCTCGCCTGCAGCCCCGGCAGGCTGTCCCCCATGTCCCCCTCTATCTCGGCCCTCGGAACCAGTGCGGCCACTGAATCGACCACCACGATGTCGACGGCCCCGCTCCTCACGAGTGCCTCGGTCACCTCGAGCGCCTGCTCTCCGGTGTCGGGCTGCGATACGAGGAGGTCTTCGATGTTTACGCCGATCTTCTGCGCGTAATTTATGTCGAGGGCGTGCTCGGCGTCGATGAACGCCGCCACTCCGCCGGCCTTCTGTGCCTGTGCGATGGCGTTCAGTGCGAGGGTCGTCTTTCCAGAAGACTCGGGTCCGTATATCTCGACCACCCTGCCGCGGGGAAAGCCCCCTATGCCGGTTGCGATATCGAGTCCGAGAGAGCCCGTGGGTATTCCCTGGATGCCCTCTACCGTCCCCTTTGCTCCAAGGCGCATTATGGCGCCCTTTCCAAAAGACCTCTCGATCTGTGATATGGCCATGTCAAGGGCCTTGGCCTTGTCTTTATTCATCAATCCTCCTTCCCCAGGGCCGCTGAGAACAGCCGTTCGTATTCAGCACCTGTGGGTTTAAGTGTGCTTTTCATCAACAGAATCTCGGCTACCTCTATTTTACCAAACTCGCTCTCCCTGTATCTCCTGAGTTCTTTCAGCAGAGGGGAGAGTCCCCTGGAAGACCTCACCCTCGCGATGGTGAGGTGAGGCCTGAACGTCCTCTCTTCGCGCCTGTAGCCGAGCTGCTCCATTGCCGACTCTATATCATTATACAAAAGATTCAGTTCTTCGGACCCGTCTATTCCGACCCAGAGCACCCGGGGCCTGGAGTAATCCGGAAAAACCCCGGTGCCTGCAGCCCTCAGGCTGAAGATCCTGTGGCATGACGCTATGGACGTCAGTGATGCCTTTATCCTTTCGACCAGGGCCTCTTCCGTGTTGCCGAGGAACTTGAGGGTCAGATGAATGCGCTCTCCGGAGAGCCACTTGAGATCCGGTCCGAGCCTCCTCAGCCTGCTGATGAGGGAATCTATCTCCCTTCTCGTCTCCTCTCCGATGTCTATGGCGATAAAGCATCTCACGATTCAGGCAACCGACTCTCAATCACCCTGATACGGCCTCAAGGACGAGCCTCAGCGCTGCAAGTGCAGCCTTCTCCTTGACCTCCCCCCTGCCTCCCTCGAACCTGTGCCCGGTCGAGACGGTCCGTGCGCCGGCACAGGCCGCAATATAGACGAGGCCGGCTTCCTTTTCCTCGAGCACGTCGGGGCCGAGGTTCCCGGTTGTCGAGACCGAGCACTCCGTTCCGGCAAGGCGCCTTACGCCTTCAGCCATGCTTCTTGCCGTCTCCTCGCTGACCACCCCGTGGGCCGAGATCGTCCCGTGCGGTACCCCGAGGATCTTCTCCTTGGCCTCCGACGAGTATGTGACGACTCCTGCCTCGAAAAAGGCGCTCGCCCCCGGCAGTGCGGTTATGTAATGGCTGATCAGCCCCCCGGTGCAGGACTCGGCGACCGAGAGGGTCAGGCCCCTTGCCCTGAATATCTCGTGGATCCTCGATACGGTCTCCAGTGTGCTGTCGTCCATCGTCGTTCAGCCTTTGCTCATGAGGAGAATCAGTCTCAATGCAAGGTTGGCATAAACCCCTGCAAGTATATCATCTATCATGATTCCGAGTCCACCTCGTACGTGTCGCTCCATCCATCTGATGGGAGGAGGTTTTGTTATGTCGAAGGCCCTGAAGAGGAGGAACGCAAGCAGGGCGTTCGGTATGCTGAAGGGAATGAGGAAGACAGAGACGAGATAGCCCGCGAGTTCATCCACAACGATGTGTGAACTGTCCTTCTCGTTGAGCAGCACCTCAACCCTCTCCGATGCTGCAACCCCTGCCATGAACACGGCGGGTATTACGACGGCAAGCATCAATGTGTCCGGACGGAACAGTATGTAGACCAAGCAGGAAAGGGCGCTGCCGGCAGTGCCCGGGGCCACCGGCGCATACCCCAGGGGGCCGACTGTTGCGATGAACTTCAGTATGTCATCCTTGTTCACGAGGATCCTTTTGTAAGGCGGTGGAGGAGTATCGTTTCAGAGACCCGGTCTCGGACTTCCGGCGAATACGTCAGCCTTGCCTGCCGGTGCGAAGAGACCCCGGCCTTTCCCACCATAGAGCTCGGCCTTCAACCGGAGGTCGCCTCTGTCTGCTGGCCGTATTTTTGGTATTGTATGGCTGGGGCGGGTGGATTCGAACCACCACATGGGAGATCCAAAATCTCCTGACTTGCCGTTTGTCGACGCCCCAAGCTCCACACAAGACAATCCGTTCCGTACTGAAGAATCCGGGCGGTTGTCTCTGTATTCTAATTTTCCGATAATGCGCGGTCACTTGTCAAGGCTTCGACCGCCACGGAACCGCGCCTGCCGCTGTTTCCGCTGCACGGGGCCGGGGAGCTGTCATGTTGACAGCGGAAGGAACGTAGTTTTATAATTTCTTTCATACCTGGAGAGGGTATGCTTGTATGCTCGTTCCGACCTTCACATATGTCTCTGTATCGATTGAGGAGGGCTGCCGCAGGTGCGGTTTGGTCGACCCGGCCACTTCTTGAACTTTCTGTTGGTGTCAACGACAGAGTGGGATAGTTTACAATACAGTTGATGCAATACAACATAAAAGGCATACCGTCTGAAGGGGAAGACGAAAGGACCCTCCTCGATTACTGGCGTGTATTGGTAAAACACAGGCGGCTCATAGCCATCGTGGTGCTCGTATCCGTTTTTGCCACCGTGATAATCTCCCTTCTCGAGACCAACATCTATCAATCGACGGCAGTCATCGCTCCGGTCAGCGACACCGGCGGCCGAAGCAGAAGGCTGGCCGCCCTCGCCTCACGGCTTACCGGCATGCCGCGCATAAACCTGCCGGGGACTGCGAGTTCCTCGGAGATCATTGCTCTGCTGAATTCTAACATCCTGAGAAGGAAGATCATAGAGAAGTACAACCTCCTGCCGGTGATATTCTATGAGCAGTGGGACGAGGAGAAGAACGACTGGAAGAGGGAGGACTCGTTCAACCCTTTCAGGCTGATCGGAGACCTGGCAGGGAAGATCGTGAGGCTGATCAGGCCTGAAGACGGCACATCCGTTGAGACGGGGGAAGAAGGGGTTCCTACCGTCTGGGACGGACTGAGGGCCCTTGATAATATGGTCAGGATCAATGATAATATTGACAGGAATACCATAGAGATATCAGTGGATTTTCACGATCCCAGGAAGGCGGCGGAGATAGCCGGGTATTTCCTCACGACGCTCAACAACCATATGGTGGAGGAAGCAAAGAGGGTGGCAGAGACGAACAGGAAGTATCTCGAAGAGCAGCTCAAGCATACGGCTGACCCGTTCATAAAGCAGAAGATATACAGTCTGATAGCCCGCCAGGTAGAGACGGCCATGATGGCGGAGGTCAAGGAGAACTTCGCCTTCAAGGTACTCGACCCGCCCACGGTGCCGGACAGGAAGATACGGCCGAGGAGGGCGCTCATGGTGATATTGAGCTTCATACTGTCGGGCTTTGCCGGGGTGTTCATTTCTTTCTTCCTTGAAAACATCGAGCGGGCCAGGCAGCGGGAGCGGTCTCTCGCGGCCGGGACGGAGGGGACGGATGCTTGAAGGAATGAGACGGAAGCCTGATCCGGCATCAGGATGGAGGAGCGGATATGCGGGGCCTTTCCGTTGGCTTCTTCCCCTCTTCATATTCCTCGTGCTCTCCGTGTGTCTGCCGGGCTACTCTGTTGTCCATGCCTCCGATGAGGTCTCCGGTGAGGCTTCCGGAGAGACCTCCGGCAACCAGGCTTCCCAGGAGCCGACCCCTCAGCAGATGGAGCAACTGCAGAAACTCTCCCCTGCCCAGAAAGCGGCGATAAAGAACGAACTCGGCATCTCCGGCGGAGCCCTCACGCCGGATGCCGTCGAAGCCCTCAAGGAGATTCCGGGCTTTGAGGGCCTGACTCCCGAAGAGATAGAGAAGGGCCGCATGCTCCTCGAGCAAAGGAAGGCCGGCGCAGAAAAGGCCGGCCGGAAGCAGGAGAAGGAGACCGCGGCAAGGAAAGAGGCCGAAGAGAAGAAGGCAGAAGAGGAACTCCCTTCCGGGTCCTTGTTCGACAGGTACAGGACCGCCGGTGCATACCAGGACGTCTCAACCGACCTGAAGCCTTTCGGCTATGAGTTCTTCAGGGAGGCGGTACTGGCGCCGCGCCAGGACCTCTCCGTGTCGTCCGACTACATTGTGGGGCCCGGCGACGAGGTCAGGCTCGTGATGTGGGGAAGGATAAACGCCGAGTATCTCCTCACGGTCGACAGGGACGGAAACATAAACATCCCGGAGATCGGTCCCGTTACCGTTGCAGGCATGCGCTTTGCGGACATGAAGAGACTCATTGTCCGTAACGCCGAACAGATCGTCGGAGCAAAGGCGAATGTCACGATGGGCACCCTGAAGAGCATCCAGGTGTTTGTGCTCGGAGAGGTAAGGAGGCCCGGCAGCTATCTGCTCAGTTCGTTCTCGACCATGACGAACGCCGTCCTGGCCGCAGGCGGGCCGACGGAGATCGGTTCCCTGCGCAACATCACCCTGAAGAGAAACAACCGGACCGTAGCCGTGATGGACTTCTACGACCTCCTGCTGAAGGGCGACAAGTCCCAGGACGAGGTGCTGCAGTCCGGCGATGTGGTCTTCGTTCCCACAGTGGGTCCCCTGGTCGGTATCGCCGGGAATGTCAAGAGGCCCGCCATTTATGAACTCAAGGACAGGTATGATCTCAAAAGCCTGTTCGACCTCGCCGGAGGGATAATTCCGACCGCCTACACTCAGCAGATACAGGTCGAGAGGATTCTCAGGAACGAAAGACAGGTTGTTATAGACATAGACGACAGGGACCTCACAAGGTCCAGGGAGATCAAGCTCCAGGACGCCGACCTCGTCAAGGTCTTCCCGATAGTCGAGGAGGTGAAGAACGTCGTCTACCTGAACGGCAACGTCAAGCGTCCCGGCAAGTACGAGCTCAAGCCGGGCATGAGAATCAGCGACCTGATAAGGGATGAGGACGACCTGCTCAACGAGACATACTTCGACTATGCCCTGGTCAAACGCCTGGTCCCTCCCGGACGAGAGGAAAAACTGATCCCGTTCGACCTCGGAAAGGTGATCTTCGGTGACGACGCCGGGAACGACATAGAGCTCCAACCCGAAGATTCGGTCTATGTCTTCTCGAAGTGGCTGTTCGAGGAGAAACCGTTTGTGACCGTTGAAGGGGAGGTGCGGAACCTCAAGGCGGGCAAGGATTCCGGGGAGGGGCTCGAGAGGGCGGCGAAGAACATAAGGATGAAGCTGAAGCTCGAGAACCTCAAGTCCGAGCTCGAAGACCTGAAGTCCAAGGCGGAAGAGATGAAGCTGAACGAAACCGCGGACTTCGAGCGGATGAAGCTCGGCATCGAAGCCCTGGAGCTGAAGATAAAGAAGGAAGAGCTGGAGGCTACGGAGACGTCCGACAAGGTCAAGGTATACCTGCTGAAGAACTTCAGGGTCAGGGACGCCATACTGTCGGCCGGAAACCTGACGAAGGACGCATATCTCGAAAAGGGCGAGATACTGAGGCGAGACAAGGACGGAACGGTTTCGCGAATATACTTCAATGTCGAGAAGGCGATGGCCGAGGACCCGGACGAGAACATCCTGCTCGAGGCCAACGACAGGATCATCATACACTCCATATGGGAGGAGAAGTACAGGCAGACCGTCTCGATAGAGGGCGACGTCATGAACCCGGGCATGTACCAGTTCACAGAGGGCATGAAGGTGAGTGACCTCGTCTTTGCGGCGGGCAATGTACTCGAGTCAGCCTATCTCGACGAGGTCGAGATATCGTCACAGATCATAAAGGACGGAAAGAGCACCCGTGGGGATTACAGGATCATAAATCTCCGCAAGGCCCTCGGCGGGGACCCGGAACACGATCTGCCCCTGAAACCGTACGACAGGCTTTACGTGAAGCGGATCTCCGAGTGGCAGGAAGAGCTGTTCGTCACCATTACCGGTGAGGTGAAGTTTCCGGGCAAGTACATAATCAAGAAAGGGGAGCGGCTGTCCGAGCTCATCGAGAGGGCCGGCGGATATTCGGACAAGGCATATCTGAGGGGAGCGGTGTTTACGAGGGAACGTGTCAGGAAGCTCCAGCAGAAACAGATAGACGAGATGGTGGACAGGCTCGAGCGTGAACTCCTCAGCACGGGCACGGCCCAGATCGCCACTGCTGCCTCTCCGGCCGAGGCGCGCATGATGAAGTTAGAGGCGGAACAGAAGAGACGGCTCATTGCCAAGCTCGGCTCGGTCAAGGCCAAGGGGAGGATAGCGGTCCGGCTGGCTCCTCCCGAGGAGTTGCGCGGCACGTCTTACGACATAGAGCTCGAAGACGGTGACTCGCTCTATATCCCGACAGACCCCATGACCGTTCAGGTCCTGGGCTCCGTCTACAGTCAGAACGCATTCGTCTATGAAAAGGACAAGAGGGACTACCAGTACTACATAGACCTGGCCGGCGGATACACGAAGAACGCCGACCAGGGCAACGTGTACATCCTGAAGGCAAACGGGGTTGCCGTGAAGGTGAACAGCGGGTTCCTCGGCCTTTCCTGGAACAGCGGCACGTTCAGGTGGGAAGCCGGAAGCGGGCTGGTGGAGTCGGGAGACACGATAGTCGTTCCGGAGAAGCTCGAGAGGATAGCGTGGATGAGAAACGTCAAGGATATTACCCAGATACTCTATCAGATAGCGGTTTCAGCGGGGGTGGTGCTTGTTGCCTTCTAATGCCTTCATGAAGATGATCCTGGCGGTGTTCTGCATACTGCTGCTCGTACCCCCATCTGCGGCCTCGATAAACGTGCCGGTCGAGGATGAGACCTATGACATCCTTCAGAGGCTCGAGGCCGAAGGGGTGATCCAGAGCAGCCTGCTTGCAACGAGACCCTTGAGCCGCAAGGAGGTGGCGAGGCTGATACACGAGGCCGAGATGAACTACGACGGCGGTAGTCTCTTCATACGGCGCCTGATTCAGTCGCTGAAGAAGAAATTCAGGGACGAACTGATAGGGACGAAACACATAAGCATAGACTACATAAAGCCCCTCGACAGGCTCTATGCCGGGTACATCTACGCCGACGGCAATCCAAGGGAGATCGTATACAACAACGACGGTGACGACTACAGGAAGGGTTCCAACGCGCGACTCGGCTTCACGTCGAGGGCGGTCCTGGGCAGGTTCTCCCTCTTCATCAATCCGGAGACGAGATACTCCGAAGATGCCACTGATATCGTGATGAAGAGGGTCTACGGTACGGTGGGCCTCTCCGGGCTCGTGCTCGAACTCGGAAAGGACTCCCAGTGGTGGGGACCGGGAAGGCACGGCTCCATACTGCTTTCCAACAACCCCGAACCGATGAAGATCGTCAAGCTTACCAATCCCCATCCGGTACTTCTGCCCTGGGCCTTCAGGTATCTCGGTCCGTTCAACTTCACCTTTTTTGCAACAGAGCTCGGAAAGGAGAGGGTTGTTCCCAAGCCCTACCTGTGGGGTATGCGGTTCGATTTCAAGCCGGTGCCGTACGTCGAGATAGGGCTGCAGAGGACCGCCCTTCTCGGCGGTGAGGGCCGTTCCGAGGACCTCGAGACGTGGTGGGAGAGCTTTACGGGCATGGGCGAGAACCCCGGGGTGGATGTTGCCGGAGATCCCCAAAACAACGAGGCAGGAGACCAGAGGATGGGTTTTGACCTGAAGCTGACGCTGCCGATGAAGTGGCAGCCCGTACAGATATATGCCGAGGGTGCCGGAGAGGACGAGGCAGGAGGAATGCCGACCAAGTGGGCCTATCTCGGCGGGGTCTATCTGCCGCGCATCCTCGGTCTCGAGCGGCTGGAGCTCAGGGCCGAATACGCAAACATTTATCTGAAGGACCTTCCGCATGTCTGGTACAACCACGACATATACAGGACGGGCTACAGGTACAAGGGCAAGGTGATAGGTCATCATGTGGGTACCGACTCGAGGGACCTCTTCTTCGAGATGAGCTATCTCGTTCCGGAGGTGAACGGCTGGATAAAGCTCTCGTACGACAAGGAGAAGCACAACCTGTCAGGAAGCACCAGCTCCACAAACACCGACGGTTCCAGGCCGGTCAAGACGGAATCGTCTGTGGGAATGAAGTTTGACGTGTGGAGGGGCATGAGTGTCGAGGGCCGGTACGTATACGCGCGCCTGAAGGACTTCGAAGGTCTCCCAGAGAAAGACAGCAGGATCAACCTGTTTACCCTCGAAATGAGCTATAATTTTTAGAGAAGGCAAGACTATCTCCATCCATGCGTGAAGCATGCGAGGCGCGGAGACCGGAGAGCTTTCTGCTTCGTCAGGCGCTTTCTTCTTCTCCGGAGCCGGGAAAGAGCCCATGAACGAGAAGATATTCAGGGAATACGATATAAGAGGCATTGCAGGGGAGGAACTGACCGCAGAGTTCGCATCCGAGCTCGGCAGGGCGTTCGCTTCGTACCTGCTCGAGATCAATCCCGGCGCAAGATGCATAACCGTCGGCAGGGACGCGAGGCTGAGCTCCGGAGAGCTCGCCCGTGGGCTCATCAGCGGAGTGTCAGGCTCAGGCATAGATGTCGTCGACGTAGGTCTCTGTCCCACCCCGCTTCAGTACTTCTCCATATTCCATCTCGATGCCGACGGAGGTATAATGGTGACCGGCAGTCACAATCCCCCCGAATACAACGGCTTCAAGCTCAGTGTCGGCAAGGAGACCATCCACGGCGATGCCATACAGCGGCTGAAAGAGATACTTCTGGGGCAGGAGCGGTCCACGTCCCGAAACAGCGGCACCGTGAGGGAGCACGACATAGTCGCTTCATACAAGAAGTTCATCATCGACAGGTTCTCGTACCTGTCGGAGGGAAGATACAGGCGTCTCAGGGTGGTGGTGGACGCCGGCAACGGCACGGCGGGTCTTGTCGTCCCGGAGCTGCTGGAGGCGGCGGGCTGCGATGTGGTCCCGCTCTACTGCGAGCCGGACGGCAGGTTTCCGAACCACCATCCGGACCCGACCGTCGTGGAGTACATCGGTGACCTGATAGAGACGACCAGGACGCAGGGGGCCGACCTGGGGGTCGGCTACGATGGAGACGCCGACAGGATCGGAGTGGTCGACCCGAGGGGTGAGATTGTCTGGGGAGACCAGATAATGATACTGCTGTCGAGGGATATCCTGAGCAGGGTCCCGGGCGGCGTCGTGGTCGGTGACGTGAAGTGTTCCCAGGTGATGTTCGACGATATAGAGCGGCACGGCGGCAGGCCGATAATGTGGAAGACGGGCCACTCCCTGGTGAAGGACAAGATGAAGAAGGAGGGGGCTGTGCTCGCCGGTGAGTTCAGCGGACACATATTCATCTCAGACGGTTACTTCGGCTACGATGACGCCGTTTATACGACCATGAGAATAGTGGAGATCATGAAGACCAGAGGCCGCGGCATAGACGAGCTTCTGTCCGATATCCCGCGGATGCACTACACCCCCGAGATCAGGATAGACTGTCCCGAGGAGATGAAGAGAGCCGTGGTTCAGCGCGTGGTCGGACGGTTTCAGGGAATGATGGCATCGGGCGGCTCGGAGGTGCCGATAAGGGATCTGCACGACATAGACGGTGTAAGGGTGGTGTTCGACAGGGGATGGGGGCTCGTGAGGGCGAGCAACACCCAGCCCGTCGTCGTCATGAGGGTGGAGGCCGAAGACGAGGAGAGCCTCGGCAGGTACAGGGCCCTGCTCGACAGGGAACTGCAAAACGCAATGAAGGAGGCAGGATGAAGGCAGTGATTCTCGCAGGAGGCTCGGGTACGCGTCTTTGGCCGCTGTCGCGCAAGGAGTATCCGAAGCAGTTTCTGAAGATAAACGGTTCTCTTTCACTGCTTCAGCAGACCGTGACGAGGCTTGTCCCCCTTGTTTCAAGGGACGACCTCGTGGTGGTGACGAACGAGAAACACAGGTTTCACGTGCTGTCCGACCTCAACGAGGTAGACGGCGGTCCCGTCGACAACCTCATTCTCGAGCCCGTCGGCAGGAATACCGCTCCTGCCATAGGCCTTTCAGCCCTCTATTGCCTCGAGAGGCTCGGCTGCGGCATGGATGAAGTGATGGTGGTGCTTCCATCCGACCACATAATAAGGCCTGACGACGAGTTCAGGGAGTGCCTCGGGAGGGCTGCCGGGATTGCGCGGGAGGGCTTCCTGGTGACTCTCGGGATAAAACCCACGAGGCCCGAGACCGGATACGGATACATAAGGGCCGGCAAGCCCGTGAACCAGCAGGCGGACTGTTTTTCGGTCGAGGAGTTCACGGAGAAACCCGACGCCGAGACCGCTGCCCGCTACTTCTCCGAGGGCAGGCACTTCTGGAACGCGGGCATATTCGTCTTCACCATAGACACGATACTCGACGAGTTGAGGCAGTGGAGCCCCGAGATCCATCAGCGGCTTTCGGAGGGGTTCGACGAGGCCCTCTCGTCCTTTGCGGAGATGCCGGACATATCCATCGACTATGCCGTGCTGGAGAAGTCCGGACGCGTGGCCGTGATGCCCGTTGACCTCTACTGGAACGACGTCGGCTGCTTCGAATCCATGTACGAGGCGTTCGAGCGGGACGGAGACGGGAACATAAAGATAGGGGACGTCTTCTCCATGGACACCCGCGACTCTTTCGTGATAGGCAGCAAAAGGCTGATCGCAACCATCGGGCTGCAGGGGATAGTCGTGATAGAGACGGATGACGCCGTGCTCATCACGACCAAGGACCGGACCCAGAAGGTGAAGGACGTGGTCGAGGCCCTCAGGGCCCGGGGCAGGCGGGAGGTGATCGAGCACACGGTCGTGTACAGGCCCTGGGGCAGCTATACCGTGCTCGAGGAAGGGCCGAGATACAAGATAAAGAGGATAGAGGTGAATCCCGGTGCAAGGCTGAGCCTGCAGATGCACTTTCACAGGTCCGAGCACTGGGTCGTTGTGAAGGGCACGGCAATGGTGACCATCGGCGACGTAAAGCGGTACATCCATGAGAATGAATCGGCCTATGTGCCCAAGTCGACCCTGCACAGACTCGAAAACCCGGGCAAGGTGCCGGTGGAGATAATAGAGGTCCAGAACGGCGAGTATGTGGAAGAGGACGACATCGAGAGATTCGACGATGTCTACGGAAGGGAGAGGAGATCGAGGGATGGCGGCTGAGAAGTTACGGGCTTTTGTCAAAATTGAAACCAAGGAGGGAGACGGAAATCATGGCTGCAAATAGACAGGAGAGGGAGGCCCTGCCCCTTGCGGGCCGCAAGGCGCTGATCACGGGCATTACAGGACAGGACGGCTCATATCTTACGGAGTTTCTCCTGTCGAAGGGGTACGAGGTTCACGGACTGATACGGAGGGCCAGCACGTTCAACACCGGAAGGATCGACCACATATACGTGGACCCTCACGTTTCCGACGCCAGGCTGTTTCTGCACTACGGTGACCTTGCGGATTCCGGCCAGCTTACGCATCTCATATACAACATCAGGCCTGACGAGGTCTATCACCTCGGCGCTCAGAGCCACGTACGCGTGAGTTTCGACATGCCGGAGTTCTCCGGGGACATAACCGGCCTCGGCACCACGAGGATTCTCGAGGCGATAAGGAGGAGCGGCATAGAGACGAAGTTCTACCAGGCCTCCTCCTCTGAGATGTTCGGTGCGTCACCGCCGCCGCAGAATGAAAAGACCCCGTTTTATCCGAGGAGTCCATACGCTGCGGCGAAGGTTTATGCCTACTGGATGACCGTCAACTACAGGGAAGGCTACGACATGTTCGCATGCAACGGCATACTCTTCAACCATGAATCCCCGCGCAGGGGCGAGACCTTTGTTACGAGGAAGATCACGAGGGCCGTGGCGGGCATAATCGCCGGAAGACAGGACAGGCTGTACCTCGGAAACCTCGAGGCGAGGAGGGACTGGGGCTTCGCCCCAGAATATGTGGTATGCCAGTGGCTGATGCTCCAGCAGGACGAGCCGGCCGACTACGTGATAGGCACCGGCGAGAGTCATTCGGTGAGGGAGTTCGTGGAGCTCGCCTTCGGCTATGCAGGAATAGAGATCGGGTGGGAAGGCGAGGGGACCGATGAAAAAGGGGTCGTCCGTTCACTCTCTCCCGAACTCAGGCGCATGACATCCATCAGTGCCGGCGATGTCGTCGTCGAGATAGATCCCAAGTACTTCCGTCCCACGGAGGTCGAGTACCTTCTTGCCGATGCATCGAAGGCAAGGAAGGAGCTCGGCTGGGAACCGAAGGTGACGTTCAAGGAGCTCGTCAGGATAATGGTCGAGGCCGACCTCGAGCTGGCAGGCGTGGACCTCTCTTGCGACGGGAAGAAGGTCCTTGAAGACAAGGGAATCAGCTGGACGAAGAACGTCCAGACGGTGGGTTGAGGTGCCGGGCATGGATAGTTCCTCCAGGATATACGTTGCAGGCCACCGTGGCCTCGTCGGATCGGCCATCGTGCGCAGGCTCCGGGCCGGAGGCTACAGGGAGATAATCACCAGGACCCATGCCGAACTCGATCTCACGAGACAGGCCGAAGTCGAGGAGTTCTTCGAGAGGGAGAGACCCGAGTATGTCTTCCTTGCCGCGGCAAAGGTCGGCGGGATCGTGGCGAACAACACGTATCCGGCCGAGTTCATCCATACGAATCTCATGATCCAGACCTCCGTACTGCATGCATCGTACCTGAGCGGCGTCAGGAAGCTCCTGTTCCTCGGAAGTTCGTGCATATACCCGAAGTTCGCCCCGCAGCCCATGAAGGAGGAGTATCTGCTCACGGGTGAACTCGAACCCACCAACGAGCCCTATGCCGTTGCAAAGATCGCCGGCATAAAGATGTGCCAGGCATACAACCGGCAGTACGGAACCAACTTCATCTCGGCCATGCCCACGAACCTCTACGGTCCAAACGACAACTTCGACCTCGAGACCTCACACGTCCTGCCTGCCATGATCAGGAAGTTCCACGAAGCCGGGTCTGCGGGACGTCCGGTGGTCCTGTGGGGGTCGGGCTCTCCCCGCCGCGAATTCCTCCACGTGGACGACCTCGCGGACGCCTGCGTCTTTCTCATGGAGAATCACGACGTGCGGGCAGACAGCGGCCCGGACCTCATAAACATAGGAACGGGCAAGGACATCACCATAAGGGAGCTTGCGGAGCTGATAAGGGAGACCGTCGGCTTCGACGGTCCCGTGCAGTGGGATTCCTCCAGGCCCGACGGTACCCCGAGGAAGCTTCTCGACGTAAGCAGGATGAGGGCTCTCGGCTGGGAGCCGAAGATATCCCTGAGGCAGGGTATCGAGCAGACATACGACTGGTATCTTCGCAATGCCGCTCATGCCGGGTGATCCGCCGATCCTGCCTTGACTATGCGAAGATGCAAGTTTTATAATTTTATTACTGAACAAAAGGGGTTCAGGTACGCACCCTCCCTGACCTTGAACGGATCCATCAACAGCAGCGAGTCAAGTAATGCAGGTCAGGCTTCTCTGTCATGCCTATAAACGGTTCCAGACTTGAAGGGAGCCACACACAATCCACCACCTCGAGTCCTACTCATGACGTAGGAACGGCGGTAGCCTGTTCGCTTCCGGGCCGCCGGAGTGTCTGCCCATCGGCTTCACCGGGCTTTTCAAAACGTAAAAATACGATGTTGGTCTCTCTGTCATGAACCAGAAATGGATTAAGCTCCTCCCGGCCTTCATCCGCGACAGGCTGGACAAGCGGAGGAACCTGCAGAGGATCATCACCAATACGGGGTGGCTTTTTGCTGACAGGCTTTTCCGAATGGTGGTGGGGCTGTTCGTCGGCGTATGGGTGGCGAGGTATCTCGGTCCGGAGCAGTACGGCGTCCTGAACTATGCCATCGCCTTCGTGGGGCTCTTTTCTGTTCTGTCTTCGCTGGGACTGGACAAGATAGTGGTGAGGGAGCTCGTAAAGCACCCGGAGCGCCAGGACGAGATCCTCGGGAGCACCTTCATCCTCAAGCTGATCGGAGGCTCCTCGGCCTTCGCCGTCATGGTTGGGGTATCTGCCTGGCTGAAACCCGACGACTCCCTTACGCGCCTGGTCATCGCCGTTCTCGGGTTCGGCCTGATCGTGCAGGCTTTCAGCACGATCGATCTGTGGTTCAAGTCGCGCGTCGCCTCCAAGTATACCGTCCTGGCCCAGAACTCCTCTTTTGTCCTCACCTCTGCCGCCAAGGTCGTCCTGATCCTGAAGCGGGCATCGCTCATCGCCTTTGTAGTCGTAAACCTGGTTCATGTCATCCTGTCATCGGCAGCGCTCGTCCTTTTCTTCAGAAGGAACGGCAAGAGCCTGACCCGGTGGAGGCCGGTCTATTCGGTCGCTGCAGCCCTCGTCAGGGAGTCATGGCCGCTGGTATTTGCAGGACTGGCAATAGCCGTCTACATGAAGATAGACCAGATCATGCTGGGGGAGATGATAGGCAGGAAAGCGGTAGGAACCTATGCCGCTGCAGTCCGGCTGTCCGAGATCTGGTATTTCATATCCGTGGCCATCGCGTCGTCCGTATTCCCTTCGATCGTCAAGAGCAAGCAGCTCGACGAGGGAATCTACAAGAGACGCATGCAGAAGTTCTACGACCTGAACGCGACCCTTGCATACGGACTGTCGGTACCGTTTTTTTTTTGGCTCCCCTTATCATCAGCACCCTCTACGGTGACGCTTATGCAGGGGCGGAGAAGATATTCGCCATTCACATCTGGGCATGCCTGTTCGTGTTTCTCGGTGTAGCAAGGAGTCACTACCTGATAAACGAGGGACTGACCAGGTTTTCGTTCTTCACCACAGCCCTCGGGGCGGTCGTCAACGTGGGGCTCAACCTTGTCCTTATACCGCAATATGGAGGCATGGGTGCGGCGGTTGCATCCGTAGTCTCGTATGCCGCATCGGGCTATTTGTCGTCGTTCGTCTATCCCCGGCTTTTCGAGACAGGCCTTATGCAAAGCAAGGCGTTTGCCGCGCCGGTAAGGTATGCCCTGCTTTTTGCCAGAAAACGGTCGTGGTTGTA
>JAADGG010000015.1 GCA_013152485.1 Nitrospirota bacterium
GAGGTCGCCGAGGAGCTCGGCATAAATGCCGACGAGCTCTTCAAACTGCTCCATGATGCAAACGGTTCGGTGACCGTGAGCCTCGAAGACATCGAGTACAGGGTGGGACAGAACGGAGACGGAGACTACAACATATATGAGCACATCCAGGACGAGAATGCAGAGGACCCTCTCACCCTCATCGAGAAGGCGGATATCAAGCACCAGCTCGAGAAGGCCATGGACAGACTTCCAGAAAGGGAGAAACTGATACTCTCCCTATACTACTGGGAAGAGATCACTTTCAAGGAGATAGGAAAAGTCCTAGGTATCTCGGAATCCAGGGTGTCACAGCTTCACAGCCAGGCAATCATCAGGATGAGGGCATATGTCGAAGGAAACATCTGACACCCCCCCGTATATGTACGGAAACCACCGGCTCCTCACACACCGGCATCATGTGTTCGAGCCGCGCAGCCATTATGCGGATCTCCCGTTAAAGTTCGCACCGGCTGCGTCCGATAGTAATCTCTATGAACTCAAGAAGACTCTATAAGCTGATAGGAGAGCTGGAGTCTGAAGACCCGTCGGTAAGAAGATCAGCTGCCGAGGCGCTCTCCGAAGGCGACGAGCGGGCGATATACCCCCTCATCAAGGTCCTGAGAGACGAAAACCCCGGGGTCCAGGATGCCGCCATGAGGTCTCTGATAAATATCGGCGGAGAGGTCACGGCCTATATGGTGATCCCCCTGCTCAGGGAAGACGCGCTGGTCAGGAACACGGCCTATATCATACTGCGAGAGATAGGAAACATCGGCCTGCTGGCCGGCCTCCTGAAGGACAAGGACGACGACATCAGGAAGTTCGCCGTCGACCTCATGACGGACATAGGCGATCCAGGGGCATGTCAACACCTCGGCCCCATGCTCAGGGACTCGAATCCGAACGTGAGGGCGGCCACCGTAAAGGCTGTCGGCAAACTCGGATGTCCGGACTCTCTCAAGGTGCTGATAAACGCTCTGAAAGACGAAGAGTGGGTCTGTTTTTCCGCACTGGAGGCTATAGCTGAAACAAAGGATCCGGCTGCAGTAGATCCGCTCACGGAACTTCTTTACGCCTCATCTGAAGCCATAAGGTACTCGGTCATCGAGGCCCTGGGAAAGATAGGCACGCACGAAGCTGCCGCCGTGCTCAAGGAATTCATAAAGGACGCCTCGGGACTCGAAAAGAAGGCGATACTCAAGAGTCTGATCGAGATAGGCCTCACTCCGGAGATGAAGGATCTCTCGGAAACGCTCCTTGTAATGCTGCAGAGCGAAGACAAAGAGGAGGTTCTGACCGCACTGAAAGGGCTCGTATCCATCGGCTGTTACGATGCCATTCCCGTAATCGTGGACAAGGGGGGCTCTCTCGATCCATCCCATCCTGACGAATTCGAAATACTGACTGTCTTCAAGGAGTCCCTGCTAAGACTGGGATGTTCGGAAAAGCTGATCGATGTGATCAAGTCCCCTGAGACGAAGTTCAGGGGCAAGGTCATCGCCATAGAAGCACTCGGCAAGATGAGATGCAGGAAAGCGGTCCCCCACCTCATAGAGCTGATCGAATCTCCTGCGAGGGACATCCGCAGAGCCGGCACAGCCGCGCTCGGAGACCTGCACGACCATGAAGGCACGCTCGATGCACTACTGTCGGCCACCGAGGACTCGGACGGACACGTCAGGAAGGCGGCGGTGGTGGCTCTTGGACGACTGAGAGACCCCTCGTCATACGAAGCGCTCTTCGGGCTCTTCTTGGCGGAGCCTTACAGGGACGTCAAAGAGGAGATAGTCCGTGCCCTCATGAGGATAGATGAGAAACGCTTTGTTGCGGGACTCGATGATTACGACGAAGCCACCAGGGAGATGATCGCGCAGTTCTCCGAGGATCCGGATGTGATCATCACCCTCTCCAAGGATGCCTCTCCTGTAGTGAGGGTCTCGGCGGTCTCGAGCCTTGCCCGGACTTCTCCTGACGAGAGGACCGTCGAGCGAATCAGGGAAGCCACACGGGATCCGGACCCCGACGTGAGAAAGGCCGCCGCCCAATGCATCGAGGAGATGAGATGCTGTGAAGACGAACTGTGCAACCTGCTCGAGGACAGTGACATGTGGGTGAGGTTTTATGCCTTGAGGGCCCTTGCCTCGGCAAACGGTTCAAAGTCGATCGATCGCATAACTTCAATGTTGAACGACCCGGCGGTCCCTGTTGTGCTGGAAGCAGTGGAGGCCCTCTCCAGGATCGACCATCCGGACGCCGTCAAGGCCCTGGATGCATTGAGAGAGCATGAAAATCCCGACATACGAGAGAAGATAGCGGAGGCGCTCGAAAGCCCATGGTAACCCCAAAGCTCAAGGAAGAGACCTTCAGACAGCTGAGGGATTTTGTTCATGAAAAAAGCGGAATATACATCCCGGACACCAAGAAGTACCTGCTGGAGAACCGCCTCGTCAGGAGGCTCGAAGAGAAAAAACTCAAGAGCTATGAGGACTATCTATACGTCATCAAATACTCGGGCAACGGTGACGAGATCACCAAGCTCTTCGATGCGGTCACCACTAATGAAACATACTTTTTCAGGGAACCGAGGCAGTTCGACGTCTTCGTCGGCCACGTCGTACCCTCCATCCTCTCTGCGGGATCAAGGGGGATCCGCGTCTGGTCTGCTGCGTGTTCGACTGGAGAGGAACCGTATACCATTGCCATTCTCTTCAACGAGCACCAAGAGATGAAACTGATCAGGAAAGAGATCATAGGATCGGACATCAGCAACGGAGTGCTGGATGCTGCAAGAAAGTCCATATACAGCTCCTATGCCGTCAGGAACGTTCCGGAAAAGTACCTGAAAAAATACTTTCGCAACACCGGCAACGTCTATTCGCTGGATCCGAGGATAAAGGCGATGGTCAAGTTCCTGAATATCAACCTCGTCGACGAAAAACAGGTGAAGATGCTGAGAAACCTCGACGTCGTGTTCTGCAGGAACGTACTGATATACTTCGACGACAAGAACAAGAGAAAGGCGGTCTCGCTGATATACGACTCTCTGAAACCGAAGGGGTATCTTTTCATCGGAATGTCGGAGAGCCTGCACACGGTGACGAGGGCATTCAGGCCCATAAGTATCAACAAAACAGTGGTGTATCAGAAGGTATAGAGTCATGAAGATACTGATTGTCGACGATGACAACGTTACGAGGAAGATCCTGGGGCTGTATTTGAAGTCCAAAGGATACGACGTCGCCTTTGCCGAAAACGGCCTCGACGCGCTCGAGAAACTCGGCACAGAGAACATAAACATAGTATTGACCGACCTGAACATGCCATACATGGACGGCACGGAGTTCATAAAGCACATGAAGTCCGAGCCGCTCTACAGTCACATCCCCGTACTGATGGTCTCAACCGAAGCCGACGAGGAAGAGAAGAAACGTGCCTTCGAGGCCGGGGCCGACGGTTATCTGGTCAAGCCGGTCACGGCAGAGGCGGTGAACGAGAAGGTGCTTGAGTTACTCAGAAGAATTTTTAAAGGAGGTGGCAATTCAGATGTTCGACACTAACATGAAGATACTCGTCGTGGACGATTTCTCCACCATGAGGAAGATAGTAAGGAATGTCCTGAAGCAGCTAGGATACAGCAATATCGAGGAGGCCGAGGACGGCGCACAGGCCTACTCGAAACTCAAAGACAGCACGTTTCACTTCGTTGTATCCGACTGGAACATGCCAAACATGGACGGTCTCGAGATGTTGAAGAAGATACGCTCCGACCCGGAGCTGAAGGACTTGCCGGTACTGATGGTCACCGCGGAAGCCGAGAAAGACAAGGTCATCGCTGCAATCAAGGCAGGAGTAAACAATTACATCGTCAAGCCTTTCACGGCGGAGACGTTGAAGCAGAAGATGGAACAGATCTACGAACGGCTGAACAACGGCTGACGGTCACTGACGGGATAAGTTGTCCTGCATCGTCCGCAGGAACGAAAAAAACCAAGCCATACGGAGAACGTAATGCCTGACGAGATGGAAGAGATAATACAGGACTTCATTATCGAGACTCAGGAGATCCTCGACGGACTCGACGAAAAGTTCGTGGATCTGGAAAAGGACCGTTCGAACCAAGACCTGCTGAACGAGATCTTCCGAAGTATTCATACCCTCAAGGGGGCCTCCGGCTTCCTCGGATTCAATCAAATGGTGGAACTCACACATACGACGGAGAACGTCCTGAAGAAACTGAAAGACGGTCTTCTGGAGGTTACTCCTTATATCATGGATGTAATACTCGAGGCGGTCGACCTGATGAAGCTGCTGCTGGTCCACATAAAGGAAAAGGACGGCAAGGAGGAGGACCTGAGCGGCATTGTTTCGAAGCTGCAGGCCATTGAAAATGGTACCGTTACCGAGAACACGGAAGAACCTCCCCCGTCACGGGCAGAAGAGGCGCCTGACAAGGTTCGTGCCGGAGAGGCAAGTGCGGACAGTCTCGACGAAGACCCTCCGGATCAGCCAGGCGCTGAGAAGGTGGAAGAGCAGGCACCATCCGTACAATCCGGCGAAAAAGAGAAGATCCATGTCGAACAGACACTGAGAGTAGACATCGAACGCCTTGACAACGTGCTCAACCTGGTCGGAGAACTCGTTCTCGCCCGGAACAGGCTCATGAAGATAACATCCAACATAGAAGCCAGGCATCCGGAGGCGCCCGAGACCTCCATGCTGACAGAAACCACCGCATTTCTCAGTCTAATCACCACCGATCTTCAGTTGGCGGTCATGAAGACGAGGATGCAACCGGTCAAGAAGGTGTTCAACAAGTTTCCCAGGATGGTCAGGGATCTCGCCCGCTCGAGGGGAAAGAAGGTAGAGCTGATCATAAACGGTGAAGAGACCGAGGTAGACAAGTCGGTCATTGAAAACATAGCCGCTCGTTCACCTCGTGAGGAACGCCCTCGATCACGGCATCGAAACACCGGAAGAGCGGGAGAGAGCGGGAAAGCCTTCCCATGGAACCGTAAGGCTCTCTGCATCACAGGAAGGCAACAACATAGTGATAGAAATAGAAGACGACGGGAGGGGAATGGATGCGGACATCATCCGGCGGAAAGCCGTTGAAAAGGAACTCATAACACAGTCGGAGGCCTCGACCCTCTCCGACAAGGAAACCCTCGACCTCCTCTTCACGCCCGGCTTCTCCACTGCAAGTGAGATAACCGACATATCAGGCAGAGGGGTCGGCATGGATGTGGTCAAGACGAACATCAGCAAACTGAACGGGACCATCGACATACAGACTGAGAAAGGAAAGGGATCGAGGTTCATAATCAGGTTTCCTCTCACACTGGCAATAGTACAGACACTCATGGTGGAAGCGGCCGGAGACGTCTATGTACCCATAGGGGCGATCCTGGAGACGGTCAGGGTGACGGAACAAGACGTCAAGACGGTCAACTCCCAGGAGGTCATCCAGCTCAGAGGCGACGTCCTGCCCGTCGTCAGACTCTCAAGGCTGTTCGGAGCGTTTTCCGGCAACGGTTCCGGTACATTCTATGTCGTGGTGGTCACGGCAGACGCCAAGAAGTTCGGCATAGCCGTGGACAGACTCAACGGACAGGAAGAGGCTGTCATTAAGGCAGTGGAAGGAAATCTCGTGAATCTCAACGATACCAACATCTTTGCAGGTGCCACCATTACGGGAGACGGCCGCGTCGTACTCATAATCGATGTAGCCACCGTAATGGAGTCGATTGCAACAGGAGCACTGGTGTATGCCTGACAACAGAATAAAAGTTCTCATCGCCGACGACTCGGCGTTCATGCGCAATGCGCTCTCGAGAATGATATCATCGGACCCAGAACTTCTGGTCGTCGGGACGGCGAGGGACGGTGTAGAGACCATAGACAAAGTAAACAGCCTCAAGCCCGACATCGTCACGCTCGACGTAGAGATGCCCAGGATGAACGGCCTCGAGGCACTGAAGGTCATCATGGACACAAACCCGGTCCCGGTCCTGATGGTGAGTTCTCTTACTTCAGAGGGCGCCGAAATCACCCTCGAAGCCCTCGATGCGGGAGCAGTGGACTTTATCCCGAAAAACCTCGCCGATCTCTCGGTGAACATCCTGAAAATCCGTGAACAACTGCTCGAAAAACTGAAGGCCATAGGAAGAAGGGGTATAGTCAGGAGAAAGGCCAGGAGACAGCCGTTAAGCGTGCCCAGAAAGACTTTCGAGGGGCAGAGGAGGATCTCTCTTGTGGTCATCGGCAGTTCCACCGGGGGACCGAAGGCACTGCAGGAGATCCTCCCACATATACCTGAAGACCTCCCGGTGGGCGTCGTGATTGCACAGCATATGCCGCCGAGTTTCACCGGGCCCTTTGCCGAACGCCTGGACTCGATGTGTAAAATCAGTGTGAAAGAGGCCGAACACGGTGAGCCCGTCAGGGCGGGAGTCGTAATGATAGCCCCCGGAGGAAAGCACCTGAAGATCGTCAGAAGAAGGACCTTGGAGGTGACCGCCGAAATAGTCGATGCTGAAGAAGGAGAGTATATATACAAGCCCTCGGTAGACCTGCTGATGATTTCGGCAACAAGGGCGTTTCCGGGAAGGACACTCGGCGTCATACTGACAGGCATGGGTAACGACGGGCTACGGGGCATGGAGATGATCAAAAAAGACAACGGAAAAACCCTTGCACAAAACGAAGAGACATGTGTCGTCTATGGAATGCCGAAGGCCGTGGTCGAAGCAGGGATCGCAGACAAGGTCGTACCGATCGAAGAGATAGCCGGAGAGATCATAAATTCCGTATAGCTCCTCTTTCTCCTCCTCAACGGCTGGCTCATACCTCCCGATGAGCCAGCCCCTCCCTAAAGTTCTCAACGGATACGGCCGATAAGGGTATGACCCGGACTGAAGAAGGCAGTAAAACAAGTTTTCAGGACCACGACGGAGGCCATACAATGAATACTCTGCAGGAAGACACAAAGGGTGCAAAAACAAAGGACGACGTTCTGCAACTCGCCTCGTTCCGGCTCGGTGAAGAAGAGTATGCCATCGACATATCAACCGTCCAGGAGATCAACCGCATGACGGAAATCACAAAAGTGCCGAACTCTCCACCGTATATCGAAGGTGTCCTGAATCTTAGAGGAAGGATCATACCCGCGGTGAACCTCAGGAAGAAATTCGGCCTTCCCGAAAGAGAGTTCGACCGGCATACAAGGATAATGGTGGTGGATATAGAGGGCACAATGGTCGGCCTGATCGTCGACGCGGTGTCAGAGGTCCTGAGGTTAGCACCTGAAACCATCGAGCCTGCCCCTGAAATGGCGACCGGGGTGAACTCCAAATACATAAAAGGCGTCGGAAAGATCGATGACAGGCTGATCATACTGCTTGATCTCGAGAGGCTTTTTGCATAAACGCGCAGCTTGTGCGGCAAGCTTATCAACATACCACGAGACGACGGGATTCCGCAGAAACGGCCTCATACGGTGAGACCGGAATCACGTATGTCACGACAGGAGAGTAGACGATGCTTAAGAGAATGAAGATCGGCATGAGACTGGCAGTCGGGTTCGGTACGGTAATCGCACTGACGATGGTACTCGGTGCAGTAGGTCTCTACTACATAAAACATGTCAGTAATGATGTGGAAGAGATTTATACCGAGGGAGCAGTGACTCTTGAGACACTGGACGACATCAAGTCAGCGGCATACCGTATCCGCGGCGACAGCCTGGAACATGTCCTGTCGGACAGGAAGGATTCCATGCAACGCCTCTCGGCAGAGATAAGCGAACAGAAGGCCCGCATAAAGGAGCGCATCAGGCAGTACCGGGAGAGCGGCCTGTCAGCAGAAGAAGAAAGGCTGGTCAAGAACTTCGAGGATTCATTCCAGAGGTATATCGAACGTGTGGAGACGGAGATACTGCCGCTGAGCCTCGCCGGCAAAAAGAGCAAGGCTGAGACCCTGGCACGCAAAGAAGCGGTAGAGGAGTTCCGCACGGCGCGTGAAGCCATAAACACGCTGATGGACAACAGTGTTGAACATGCCAGGGAGCTTTATGACGATGCAGTGAAAAACTACAGAAACGCCCTCATGTCGGTCGCAGTCATGGTAGGGCTTATACTTGCCTTGGGAATCTCGGTCTCCGCCGTCATCACGCGGGGGATTACACGCCCGCTGACAGAAACGGTAAACGTGACTAGCAAGATGGCCGAAGGCGACCTGAGCGTCGAGATCGAGGTGAAAGGCAGTGACGAAACGGCCCAGTTGCAGGCAGCCGTCAAGCATATGCAGGAGAAACTCAGGGAGATAGCCGCGCGGATAAACGGTGTCGTCAACACCGTGGCCAGCAGCTCGGAAGAGCTCTCGGCCACAACCGAACAGCTCACCGCTATAATGAACGACCAGAGCAACCAGCTCGAACAGTCGGCAACGGCGACCACAGAGGTATCCCAGACGATCATGGACGTAGCCAAGAATGCCGTCCGATGCATCCGGTTCCGCGAAGGAGTCAGTCGAGACCGCAAAGGAAGGAAAGGAGGTTGTCGAACAGACGGTTACCCGCATAATGAGCATAGCCGCAACGGTCGAGAAGTCTTCACAGACCGTGGCAAAACTCGGAGACAGCAGCAAGAAGATCGGCGAGATCATCGATGTGATCAACGACATAGCAAGCCAGACTAACCTCCTCGCCCTGAATGCGGCAATAGAGGCGGCACGGGCCGGAGAGCACGGAAGAGGCTTTGCAGTGGTAGCCGACGAGGTCAGAAAGCTTGCAGAAAAGACCTCCGATTCCACTGAGGAGATAACGGAAATGATAAAGGAGATCCAGTCTAACACCGACGAATCGGTACGAAGCATGGAAAAGAACAAGACGGAGTCGGAAAGCGGGGTGAAGCTGGCAGAACAGGCCAAGGAATCCCTCGAAAAGATCGTGAGCATTTCCACCCTCTGCCTGGATCAGGTAAGTTCCATAGCAGCGGCAACCGAAGAGCAGTCAGCGGCGGTTGAAGAGGTTTCCTCGAACGTCGAAAACATTGCAAATTCGTTCGGGACATCCAGGGAGGCCGTATCACAGATCAATCAGTCGGCGATAGATCTCGCACGTATATCAAACGACCTCGTGAACCTGGTATCCTGGTTCAAGACGGGGTCTGCAGCGGTTGAGGAGAGGAAGATCGAAACCATGAACGTCACACCGTCAAAGATCGCATACGAGCCCGGAGAGTACGATGCACAGGCGGTATAGGTTCCTCGTGAGGATTGCCATCAATCCCCACGGAAGCGTGTCGTCTTACCGCGGCGACGAGGGGGATGCTTTCGTTTGTCATCAGGATATCAAACCATCAAGAACTGGAGGAGTCCATGTTCACAGGACAGCACATTGGGTNNNTGGGTTCAAGGTTGGAAATGAAGAATTCGCCATCCCTATACTTAATGTCCAGGAAATCATAAAACCCGTACAGCCCACGAAGATACCCGAATCTCCTGAATACATTCTCGGTGTCATAAACATGAGGGACAGGATCATCCCCGTGATCGATCTCAAGAAGAAGATGTACTTCGCCTCGGACAACAGCGTTGATCACGAACAGAAGATAGTCCTGGTCAACGTAGGAAGGCTGATCGTCGGAGGGCTCGTTGATGGAATCACCGGAGTGGTGAACATTCAGGATGAAGACGTGGAGCGGAACATCGCGGTCCTGTCCGGCACATCAGGTGATTACATCCAGGGTATCGTCACGATGAGCGGGAACAAGCTGCTGCAGCTCCTTGACTTCTCAAAGCTGCTCACCATGGACGACATGGCCTTCATAGAGGACCAGATAGCAGACGCGGAACCGAATGAGAACGGCATGCCGGTCGTCAGCGGTAATGTCTGCACATCCGGAGGAGACTACCTGATCAAGGAGGTGAGAGAGGAGATCATAAACCGTGCGGAATCAAAGGGCCTGGAGAGGAACATGGTTCAGCAGATAATGGCAAAAGTACAGAAGTTCCTCAACGCACTGTCCAACGGGGACCTCGAAGGAGCCGAAACCATCCTGGTCGAGATATCCGCCATGGGAGAGAAGGAACTCTTCACTGAAATAGGCAAGATAACCAGAAATCTTCACAACGCCCTGGGGGAATTCAGAACAATGATCGATCCGAGACTCAAGAACATAGCCCTTGAAGAGATGCCCAATGCCGCAGACAAGCTCCACTGGGTCATAACAAAGACAGAGGAGGCGGCTGGAAAGACCATAGGACTGATCGAGAAAAACCTCGTCCTTCAAAGCGACATCATAAGGCGGCTTGACGTCATCGATGAAAGACTGAAAAAACTGGATGGGATCTCAGAGGCGGAACAAGAGGCCATGAGATTCCTGAGGAACGCCCTGGAAGCGATGAACGCCGATTTCATGGAGGTACTCCTTGCACAGGAGTTTCAGGATCTCACGGGCCAGATAATCAAAAAAGTGATCTCTCTGGTGGCGGAACTCGAGTCACAGCTCGTACAGCTTGTAAAGGTCTTCGGCGTAAAGATAGAACCCAGAAGGAAAGAAGATTATCTTACAGGACCACAGACTTCAGAGTCCGTCCCCGAAGAGGTCGTATCAAACCAGGAAGACGTCGACTCGTTACTCAAGGACTTCGGGTTCTGAGTCTGACAGGCAACGCAAAAGCGAGGGCTCTCATGAGATGGGAAACCGGTCGTTCTTTTTTCCGTGACAGAAACCATGAGAAGAGCATGCCGCATACTGCGTTACAAAACAATAGAAGTCTACCGACCATTGCCTCGATCCGTTCACTTCCGCCCCGGGAAAGCGAATACATGCTAAAGCTTTCGGAAAATAGGACGATATATCCAGTAACAGCTCCTGTCGATGTTATCGCAGGTGCAAACGAACGGTACTGGCTTTTTCCGTCTCGAACAACCAGGAGGGTACGATATGTTCAAAGGACTCAAACTTAGAAATAAATTCATTCTTCTGCTCACGTTTCCGATATTGGGACTGCTACTCTTCTCCATCAGCAAGATTACGGACAAGTCGAGAATCTCGGGCGAGATGAACTCTCTGCAGAGCCTCGCGGCTCTTGCCGTCAACATAAATGCACTGGTCCACGAAACCCAGAAGGAGCGGGGAATGACGGCCGGGTATCTGGGCAGCAAGGGAAAGAAGTTCGGGGATCGGCTTTCCGAGCAGAGAAACAATACCGACGGGAAGATATCGGACCTGAAAGAATTTCTCAAAGGCTTTGAGATCGACGGTTTCGGTGCAGAGTTCAAGAACAAACTCGAGAGCGCTCTGAGAGACCTTGACGGCATAGGGGATACGAGAAGGGCCGTCAGTACACAGAGCATATCGCTGGGGAAGGCCCTCGCCTACTACACCGACATGAATGCTGAGTTCCTGAGCGTTATATCGGAGATCTCGAAACTGAGCACAAACGCCGAGATCTCCAACATGTCTTCAGCATACGTCAACTTCCTGATGGCCAAGGAGAGAGCCGGAATAGAAAGGGCCGTTGGAAGCAACACCTTTGCCGCCGGCAAGTTTGCACCGGGAATGTTCATGAAGTTCAACCGCCTCATCACTGAACAGGATGTATACACACGGGTATTCCTCTCCTTTGCCACGAAAGAGCAGAAGGATTTCTACATGAAAAAGATGTCGGGGCGTACCATAGACGAAGTGAACAGAATGAGAAAGATAGCCATAGAGAAGGCATCCAGGGGCAACTTCGGAGTGGACGCGACGTACTGGTTCAAGACGATGACCGACAAGATAAACTCTCTGAAAGAGGTGGCTGACAAATTGTCCGGGGACCTGACCGGGAAGGCCTCGGATCTCAAGAGCAGGGCACAGATGGCACTGTTCACGACGATATCACTGACTGTAGTCATGATTGTCGTATCAGTCGTCCTCGCCTTGTATATCGTACGCGGAATCCTGCAACAACTGGGCGGTGAGCCGGAAGTCGTGGTTGATGCAGCCAAGAGGATCTCGAGTGGTGACCTGACCGTAGCCTTGAACGAAGACGGAAGGCGGGCTACCGGTCTCTTCGCTGCAATGAAGAACATGGTAGAAAACCTGAAGCGTATTGCCTGGCAGATCAAAGGAGCCGCCAACACGATCGCGAGCAACTCCGAGGAGACTTCCGCGACAACGGCTCAGATCACAGCTGGAATAAACCAACAGATCCTCCAGATAGAACAGTCTGCAACCGCCACAACCGAGGTCTCCCAGACCATTATCGAAGTCGCAAAGAATGCATCAGACGCTGCCGGTGCAGCCCGTGAGTCCGTGGAGGTCGCCAATGAGGGTAAAAAGGTCGTCGAACAGACCGTCGCACGAATACTCAGCATAGCCGACACGGTGGCAGCATCGGCCAAGACAGTAGAGGAACTCGGAGAGAGCAGCAAACAGATAGGCGATATCATAAGCGTGATCAACGACATAGCCGACCAGACGAACCTACTCGCCCTGAACGCCGCCATCGAGGCGGCACGGGCCGGAGAGCATGGGAGAGGGTTTGCAGTCGTTGCAGATGAAGTGAGAAAGCTGGCTGAGAGGACCAGCAAGGCAACCGATGAGATCTCTGAAATGATCAAAAAGATACAACAGGATACCGACGTATCCGTAAGGAGTATGGAAGAAGGCAAGACGAGGACGGAAGACGGGGTGAGCCTGGCCGAAAAGGCGCGGGAATCCCTCGAGAGGATCGTATCCTCCTCTGAAAAGTGTCTCGACATGGTACAGGCGATAGCCACGGCAACCGAGGAGCAGTCGGCCGCCATCGAACAGGTCTCCACAAACATGGAGAATATAGCCAACGTCTCCAAGACATCCCAGGAGGGAATATCGCAGATAAATGCCGCCACGAATGAGCTGGCAAAACTTGCAAGTGACTTCAAGAATCTCGTCTCATGGTTCAAGATAGATTCGGACAGAGGCAACGAGCACAAGGTACGCAGATGTTGCACGGGAGGAGATCGAATACAGTAACACCCTGCACATGGTGGCTTCTTCTCCCGGCAACGGAGAGTCAAGCTCCCAAGTATAGGCTTGCAGAGGAGCTCTTCAAGGTCTCGGGCATGGATGACATGAAAAAAATCGCGCTGAGCGTTAAAGTTTCTGGAATATCGTCCGATATATATTTAAAGTGATAAGACAGCGCCCTGGACCGAATATGTCGACAGGAATGACTTGAGTATATAGCAACCTCTCTTTGTTCCTCCACTTTTCTCCTCCACAGGCTGGCTCACCACCTCCCCAGTGAGCCAGCCCCTCCCTTTTCTAAAGTTCTTTTTGTTTCTGGACGATAAAACACATAAGGGCATGAATTTCCGAGCTGCCGTAAACTCTTGCCTCAATCCCAAACGATGTGAACAGTAAAAAATCATAAATAGGACTGGAGGTATGTAAAAATGTATGATATAATGTCATATATGATCAATGTCTTCATTATAGAGGACCATGCAATCGTGAGGGACGGCCTGAAGGATCTTTTCAACTCGGTCGAAGGCTATAAGGTTGTAGGAGAGGCGGAAAACGGCATCGAGGCGATAGAGACGATAAAGGAGATAAAAGACAAGGCCCCCCA
>JAADGG010000021.1 GCA_013152485.1 Nitrospirota bacterium
AAGTGCTGAAGGAGAAGGGGGCGAAGAGGGTCTCCGCTGCATGCACGCACGCCGTGCTCTCAGGCCCGGCCATAGACCGGATAAACGCCTCGCCGCTCGAGGAGGTCATCGTAACGAATACCATTCCACTTGACAGCAAAAAGGAAAGATGTAGTAAAATAGTCAGTTTGAGTATTGCGCGTATTTTCGCCGAATCGATAAAGAGAATACACGAGGAGACCTCGATAAGTTCGCTGTTTGTTTAGCGCAAACTACGTTTCCGGACACGGGTCGCGTATCCGGATGTTGTCCCATTTTGAAGGAGGAATATAAATGGAAAGGCTTACATTGAACGCTGAGCACAGGACCGAGACGGGGAAGGGAGTTGCGAGGTCGTTGAGACGTCAGGGGTATATGCCTGCCGTTATCTACAGGGCCGGCAAGTCAACGCCCATAAAACTCAAGAGGCAGGATATCGTCAACTTCCTGAACTCGACCATGGGTGAACAGGTTATGGTCAATCTCCAGTTTTCAGACGGTGACACGAGACTGGCCCTGCTGAAGGATTACCAGGTCGACCCTGTAAAGGGAGAACTGCTGCATACTGACTTCTACGAGGTCTCGCTGAAGGAGAAGGTGAGGGTTACGGTCTCGATACTGCTGAAGGGAGAGCCCGTCGGTGTAAAGAGGGAGGGCGGCATACTTCAGCAGCCGCTTTCCGAGCTGGAGATAGAGTGCCTGCCGGATATGATCCCGTCGCACCTCGAGATCGATGTCAGCGGTCTGAGGGTAGGACACTCCCTTCATGTCAGCGACCTTTCCCTCGAAGAGGGCATCAGGGTGTTTGACGCCCCGGAAGAGGTCATAGCAACGGTCATAGCTCCTACCGTCGAGGTTGAGGAAGCCGCCGCTCCTGAGGAAGAGGCAGAGGCCGCAGAGCCCGAGGTCATAAAGAAGGGCAAGAAGGAAGAGTCGGAAGAGGGCTGATATAGTTGTGGGTTATAGCCGGCCTTGGCAATCCGGGCAGGAAATACGCCAGGACCCGACACAACGTGGGATTCATGGTGGTTGATGCCCTGTCGGAGAGACTCTCCGTGGACTTTACCGAAAAGGCAAGATATATCATGGGTGAGGGGCTTTACAGGGATGAGCGTCTGATCCTTGTAAAGCCCCTCACCTATATGAACCTGAGCGGGACGGCGGTCAGGGAGGTCTTGAGGATGAGAAAAACTGCTCACCAGAGAGGCTCATCGTCGTCCACGACGACCTCGACCTGCCCCCGGGCAGGATCAAGATCAAGGAGAGGGGGTCATCAGGTGGCCACAGGGGAATCCGCTCCATAATCGACTCCATCGGCACAAACGAGTTCATCCGCGTAAAGGTCGGCATAGGCAGGCCTGCGGGAGTGCCGGCCGAGGTCTATGTACTCGAGAAGTTCAGTCCGCAGGAGAGGGGTCTAATCGACGAGGCTGTTGAGAGGGCGTCGGAGGCTGTCCTCGATATAATCGTCAATGGAGTGGAGAGGGCCATGACCGAGTACAACAGATAGGCTTGTAACACGGGGTTGCTTTCCCCTTTGATGTGCCCCGTATCCGCTCGACACATCTGATACGCTCCTCTCGCCTTCTATCGCCTCATAAGGCCACTGCAGATTCAATGCTGGTTCACGCCTCTTGCCGGATGCTGCCCGTCCTATAGGTTCCTCCATGCAGGAGAGGGCGGTCCCGTATCCGGCTGTTATGACTATACCGCCTGACGAACTCTGCGTATCAGACGGGATATTTCAAGATGAAAGATACGCTTTTTCCCGTCCCGTCTGTTATAGTAGATATCCATGAAAAAGAAGAATCCGCGGCTGCTGGCGCTTCGCGCCCTGGAAGACATCTTGCGGAGGGACAGGAGGCCGAAGGATGTACTCGGCTCCTGCGGCGCCCTGCTCGACAGCCGCGACAGGGCCTTTCTCCACGAGCTCGTCTATGGTGTGATCAGAAACATGCTCTACATAGACTGGTGCCTGTCTGCATACCTGAAAGACCCCGCGGGGCTCAAGCCCTCCACCCTGAACAACCTGAGGCTCGGTGCGTATCAGGCGCTCTTCATGCGTGTCCCTGACAGGGCCGTGGTCTTTGAGACTACAGAGGTCGAGAAGGCCGCAGGGAGAAACACCGCACTGGTCAATGCCGTACTCAGAAGGTTCGTAACCGCAAAGACGTCTCCTCCCTTGCCTGAGGATCCGGCGGAGAGGCTCTCTGTTCTCACGTCTCATCCGCGGTGGCTTGTAAGCAGGTGGATAGGGCGGTTCGGTCTTGCCGAGGCAGAGGCACTGGCGAGGGCGAACAATGAAACGCCGCCGCTGACCCTCAGGGTGAATATCCTCAGGACGGACAGGGAACGGGTGGCCGGGAGGCTTTCGGCGATGGGGATAGCGTTCGGCTATACGGACATCTCACCCGTGGGCATAAAGATACGGGGAGATTATGTCTTCGAAGAGATAGAGGGGATGCTCGGTGACGTCTTCATCCAGGACGAGGCCGCTCAGCTGATAACATATCTGCTTCAGCCCCGTGCAGGGGAGGCAATACTCGATGCCTGTGCAGCCCCCGGAGGGAAGACGACCCATATAGCCGAGCTGACCGGGGACAGGGCACGCGTCTATGCCGTGGACAGCAGTGCCGAACGCATGAAGATGCTTGAGGAGAACGTCCGCAGGCACGGGCTCGGTTCGGTCAGGACGGTCTGTGCGGACATGGAGGAGTTCAGACCTCCGGAGGGGTTTCACAGGATACTGCTCGATGCACCCTGCTCGTCTCTCGGCGTTATCAGGCGTAATCCGGACGTGCGCTACAGACACTCCCCGGAGGCACTGGGGCGTTTTCACGAAAAGCAGGTACGGATGCTTACCGCCGCCGGCAGGCACCTCCTCCCGGGCGGGATACTCCTCTACTCCGTCTGCTCCACGGAGCCGGAAGAGGGTGAAGAGGTCATAAGGAGTTTCTTGCATAAAGAAAGGGAATTTTTTATTATAGATGATGCGGAGAGATCACCCTCGACTCCTTGTACGGACGCTCCTGCAGCGGAGAGGTTGAAGGGGCTGATGAACAAAGAGGGATACTTCAGGACCTATCCGCACAGGCATGACATGGACGGCTTTTTTGCAGTGAGGCTATCCAGAAGGAGAAGATGAAAGGTTTTATAAGGGTCACCCTCTACATATCGTTGTTCATACTCATGGCCATCGTGAGCAGCTATGTTACGTTCTGGGTGTTGGGATCCAAGAAGACCGTTACGGTTCCGGACCTCAGGGGAAAGAGCCTTGTCGAAGCCAACAAAGTACTCCTGTCAAAGAGGCTCTACCTCAAGATAGGCGGGGAGGATTTCAGCACCGATGTGCCCACCGGATACATCATCAGACAGGAGATTCCGCCCGAAAACAAGATAAAAGAGGGCCGTACCATACGCGTGATAATCAGCAAGGGACCCCGGATATACTACATGCCGGCATTCGTCGGTCTCAACCTGGACGAGGCGAGAGAACTTGCCATAAAGAAGAATATCAAGATCAGAAAGATCATAAAAGTCCACTCGGACAGTTTCGACAAGGGTATCGTGATAGCCCAGAGGCCCGCGCCTGAGGAGAAAGGCTCCGACAGTATCACGTTTCTTCTGAGCGAGGGGCATTTCAGGGAGCTTTATGTCTGTCCTGACTTCACCGCCATGTCCCTCGATGAGGCCAAGACCCTGGCGGACCGGATGGGGATAGAGCTCGAACTGATCGACTACGGCAGTCTGATTGCAGAACAGACTCCTCCGGCGGGGAGCATCATCAAGAAAGGAGATTCAGTCAAGTTGCGGCTGAAGTACGAGGAGGATCAGGAGATCAGATGGTTATGATAGCGCCATCCATACTTTCCGCCGATTTCACTCGTCTCGGCGATGAAATCAGGAAGGCTGAGGAGGCCGGTGCCGATATGATACATATCGACGTGATGGACGGCCATTTCGTTCCGAACATCTCCATCGGGCAGGAAGTGGTGAAGGGTATCAGGAAGGCGACACGCCTGCCCTTTGACGTCCACCTGATGATAGAGGATCCAGACAGATACCTCTCTGACTTCGTGGATGCAGGTGCGGATATAATCACCGTGCATCTCGAGGCCACTCCTCACCTGCACAGGACCGTACAGTGGATAAGGGAGAGCGGCAAGAAGGCGGGTGTATCCATCAACCCTGCCACCCCGGTGTGGAGCCTCGAGAACATTATCTCGGAGGCCGACCTCGTGCTCGTGATGTCGGTGAACCCGGGTTTCGGCGGTCAGGGGTTCATTCCGCAGAGCATCGACAAGATCAGGACACTGAAGAGGATGGTCAGTGAACGGGGACTTGATACCATGATCGAGGTGGACGGCGGTATAAAGATAAGCAATGCGCGCGAGGTTGCCGATGCAGGGGCGGATATACTCGTCATGGGCTCTGCCTTCTTCAACTCGGAGGATTACTCCGAGGTCGTCCGTAGGTTCAGGGTTGAGAACCAGGCCTGACTTTGCCGTACGGGAGTGGAGCTATTGCTCCGATCTCCGGAGGAGATTTTCATCGCCGCCGACATGGCGGATATAGTTACAATAAAATGAATGAATCGTCGTTTTTTCTCCATACAGGCAAAATTTCTGTCTTTGTACGGGATCCCGGGGAAATGGACGTGAAGTACTTCAATCTGCCCAACTCGCTTACCACCCTGCGGATCGTGCTCATTCCCGTATTTGTGGGGGCTCTCGTCTACAGGCGGTATGATTACGCCCTCTGTGTCTTCATAGTTGCAGCGGTTACGGATTTCTTCGACGGACTGATTGCAAGGGCGCGGAATCAGCAGACGGAACTCGGCAAGTTCCTTGATCCCGTGGCCGACAAGTTCCTGCTCGTCACATCGTTCGTGCTGTTTGCAGTCTATGGGCTGGTCCCGAAGTGGTTGACGATAACGGTCATAAGCAGGGACATCATAATAGTTACGGGATGGCTGATACTGTATCTGAGTGCCCACAGGACGAAGGTGGAGCCGACCATCATCGGAAAGCTCGCAAACGCCTTCCAGCTCATACTGCTTGCCTACATCCTGCTCCTTCTGAACCTCGACGGTCATGCGCTGCCGTCACCGGAGCCGCTGATGATACTTACGGCCGTGTTGACCGTCCTTTCGGGGCTGCACTACATATACCGGGGGCTCACCTGATGTCGAGGGGATTCAACGGAAACGTGGTGGAGTGTACCAGGCCTGACAGCCCTGCAGCAAGGGCAGGTATCATGCCGGGAGACATCCTGCTGACCGTCAACAGGAAGAGGATCCATGACTCGATAGATCTCCTCTTTTATGCCGATGAGAGGGAGCTCGCCGTTTCGGTAAGGAGAAAGGACAGGACTATAAGGACCACGGTCGTCAGGGAGGAAGGCGAGGACCTCGGGATCGAGCTCCGACCTTTCCGTGTAAAGACCTGCAGGAACCACTGCATATTCTGCTTCGTGGGCCAGTTGCCGAAGGGCCTGAGACGGAGCCTCTACATCAAGGACGAGGACTTCAGGATGTCCTTCCTCTACGGCAACTACATCACTCTTTCCAACATAACACCTGCCGAAAAGAAGAGGATCGTCGAACAGCACTTGAGCCCTCTTTACATATCGGTACATTCCACTGACAGGGAGACGAGAAACACCCTTCTCGGCAACGACAAGGCTCCGGACATAATGAAGGAGCTGAAATGGCTTGCAAAGAACAGGATACGTATTCATGTCCAGATCGTCCTCTGCCCGGGCTACAACGACGGAGACAACCTGAGAAACACCATAAACGACCTGCACAGGCTCTATCCGTACGTATCATCCATTGCAGTCGTTCCCGTAGGCCTGACGAGGTACAGGAAGGTTTCCCTGAAGGAGGTCGGGAGGGTCGAGGCACTTGAAGCCGTCTCGATCATATCGGATTTTCAGAAGAGATTCATGAAGAAGTATGGTGACGCCCTCGTTTACGGCTCCGACGAGCTCTACATCCGGGCCGGGAGGAAGTTTCCGCCGCTCAAACACTACGGAGACTTTCCGCAGATAGAAAACGGTGTGGGCCTGGTTCCGCTCTTTCTGCACAAGGCTGCAAGGATGAAATCGATAAAGAGGCCTTCGGCTCAGAGGTTCCTCACAGTGACCGGCGTATCCTTCTATCCGTTTCTCAGCAGCTTCGTCGAGCGCCTGAGCGGACAGGCATGTATCGACGTCATCCCCGTAAAGAACCGGTTTTTCGGGGAGACGGTGACAGTGGCCGGCCTGCTCACCGGAAGGGACATAATTCAGGGCGTATCCGACATATCTTCCGGCTATGATGTGCTGCTCCTGCCCGACGTCATATTCAGGGACGGCCGGGATCTCCTCTTGGACGACATAACAGTGGAAGAACTGGAGCGCATACTGAGGATAGAGGTGAGGGTGATCGAACCTACCCCGATGGGATTAATAAACGCGCTGGAGGTGTGAAGAAATCATGTCCATTGATGCCAGAACGAAGATAACAGGCCTTATAGGTTATCCTGTGGAGCACAGTCTGTCGCCTGCCATGCACAACGCCGCCTTTGAGCACCTGGGACTGAACTACTGCTACATAGCCATGCCCGTCAAGCCGGGGGAACTGCCCGATGCCGTCAAGGGTATAAGGGCGTTGAACTTCCACGGCAGCAACGTCACCGTGCCTTACAAGCAGGAAGTGATACCGCTTCTGGATGAAATCGACGACGAAGCACGGTTCATCGGTGCCGTAAATACCATAAAGAACGATGCCGGCCTCTTGAAGGGGTTTAATACGGACGGCAGGGGGTTCATGGAGTCGTTGAAAGAGGCGGGCGTAGACCCCCTTGGCAAGGATGTCTTCATTGTGGGTGCAGGCGGGGCTGCACGCGCTGTGGGCTATTACCTTGCACAGAAGGCATTGAGGCTCCGTATATTCGACGTCGACTCCGCCAAGAGCCTTCCGCTTGTGAGAGATCTCAAGCGGCTCAACAGGGAGGTCATGGTCGCAGAGGACACGGCCGGTATACGTACGTCCGATATAGTCATAAACGCCACCCCGCTCGGCCTGAAAAGGGATGACCGGCTCCCGTTCGATACAGGAAGCCTCGGTAAAGACCAGGTTGTCTGTGACCTGATCTACTGGGACACACCGCTTATAAGGGATGCAAGGGATAGGGGCTGCAAGACCGTCAACGGCCTCGGGATGCTGCTGTGGCAGGGTGTCTTCGCCTTTCAGATATGGACCGGCGTCGTTCCCCCCGTTGACCTGATGAGGGATATCCTGGTCAAGGGGATGAAGGGCTGACGAACCGGCTCAGCTGCTTCCGGGCGTTGCGCTCCATCCTCACGATGAAGCGCAACGCCCCGACCGCTCGGTGCCTTCCCTCTCTCCCCTCTCCGTGGCGGATCAGGACGGTTTATTTCTTCACGGGAACGGCCTCGACAAGGGTAAGGCTGTATTTTTCATGCTGGAATGGATGGATCGAGGGGAAGTTCGAATAGAGCCAGCTCTTGAATATCTCCTTGTCTCCCTCGTAGACGGTTACGTGTACGGCGGGATTCTTCAGCTCGTTGGATGCAGACGTTATGCTCAGGCCGTCCATTCTGAAATCCGGCAGGAAGTCTCCGACTTTTATCTTTATGTCGGAGCCGGGGATCGTATACTCGGAGCCGAGCTTTATCGTGACCACCTCTTTCTTTTTCGTGGTCTTGTCTGTAATCTCTATCTTGACGGCCTCCCATTTGCCCTGTACGGAATCCGGTACCACGATCCTCGTCTCTCCCTTGGGGATCATCAGTTCGTGAGCCGGAGCCGGTGCAGGTGCCTCTTGCACGGGTTCTTCCTTCTTCTTGCATGCCCCGAAGGACAGGAGCATGGTGATTCCAGCAGCTATTGCAATAGACTTGGCTTTCATGACTCCTCCTGTTGCGCTTAGATGTTAGATGAGTCCCAGATTTTAGCACTTTATCCGGTGTTTTATCAATCTCGAATCCCGGGCCTTGGAACATGAACTACAGGGCTTCCTCGAGAAAAGCTTTCAGTATTCCTGTCACCACTCCGGGCTGCTCGAGATTGCAGACATGGCCGGCTCCGGGTACTATCTCGAGCCGGGCGTTCTGCATCGCCTCTGCCATTGCACGGGCTTCATGTGGAGGCCGCGAACGGTCGTCGCTTCCAACGACTACGAGCACAGGGATATCGAGAGATCCTGAACGTTCAAGTATGGATCTCCGGGAGAATATGGCACGTCCCAGCGCAACGATACTCGGAATACGGTCGGGTGTTATGGAGAGCAGGCCCTCCCTGAACCTGTTCACGAGCCCCGGTCTTTTGTCAAAGGTTTCAGGGGAGAAGAAGAGCGGGGTGATTGAATCCACAAGTGAGGCCGGTATTGCGCCGGCCTGGCCGACCATATCGAGCATACCGAAGTAGCGGCTGCGGTTCTCCTCCGGCTCCGGCCCTGTAAAGGTGTCCATCAGGACCAGTGCCTTGACCTTTCCGGGATGTTCGAGTGCCAGATGTGCCCCCCACATCCCGCCGACTGAGAGGCCGACCACCGCGAAACGGTCGAGGCCCAGTGCATTCACGAATGCCGTGTGATCGCCGGCCAGGGCCTCGATCGAGTATGGCGTTTCAGGCAATGTATCCGAACGGCCGTGACCCCAAAGCTCCGGCACTATGCACCTGTAGGTCTTGCTCAGCTCCTCCACCTGCGGCTCCCACATACCCGCATCCCATAGATAACTGTGACCGAAGAGGACCGGAAAACCCTCACCGTGTTCTTCATAGAAGAGCTTGCGGCCCTTGATGTCTGCATATGGCATCGCTGATCTCCTTTCGTTTGGTGTACGGCCATGTTGGCTCCTTCGCCCCTTCCGGGTCTCTATTATACACGAAACCGGATCGATCCGTTCTCTTTTCTGTCTGTCAGGGTAGTATAGTTCACGGACATTTTTATGATCTGATGCGCCGGCTTTCTCAGGATGCTTCCGGGGTGTTATAATAAACAGTACAGCCGGCTTCCGGTGACGGGGAGGCCTGCCGGGAAGTACGGCATATCGAGTTCAGGCCCTCTTTCCTCGCGCCTGCACGTTCGGTCTTCCCGTGTCAAAGGCGGCCGGTGAGCTCTTGAACTTGATGGTTTTTTCGAGGTGTTGTTCCCATGGACCTGAGGATTACGGCCGGGACGGTGAAGGGCAGAAGATTGAAGGCCGTGGCCGGCACGGATAGATCGCCCTTGAGACCGACTGCATCAAAGGTGCGGGAATCGGTCTTCAACATAATAGGCCCCCGCATAGTGGGTGCAAGACTTCTCGACCTCTATGCCGGTACGGGCGCTGTGGGCTTCGAAGCCCTGAGCAGGGGGGCTTCGTCCGTGGTATTCGTCGAGATAAATCCCCGGAGGGCGGATCTCATACGTAAGACCGCCCTGGAGTTCGGTTTCTCAGCGAACGCGGAGGTCTACAGGATGCACGCGCTCGAATACCTGAGACAGGCGGCCGGGCACGGTGAGGCCTTTGATTTCATATTCATGGATCCCGCGTACCGGTCCGACGAGGTGATGAGTGCCCTGTCGGCCGTTGCAGAGCAGGGGATGCTCAGGGAAGGGGGGCTGGTCGTTGCAGAGCATTGCTCGAAGAGGCTGCTGCCGGAATCTGCAGGGTCTTTGAGGCAGAAGAAGCGGTACGTCTACGGTGACACTGCCTTGACGACCTTCGGACGAACCGGCTGACAAGGCGGCCCGACGCGAAGACCCGTGATTTTCCCGGTCCGTAGCGCGCGGAGGGCCGGCTTCTGGAAACAGGACAAGGAGTTGCCGACAATGAAGAGGATCGCCATCTGTCCCGGAACGTTCGACCCCATAACCAACGGTCACATCGACATAGTCATGCGAAGCCTCGGGATCTTCGACGAGGTCGTAGTGGCTGTCGCACCGAATCCGAAGAAGACGCCGCTGTTCAGGGTAGAGGAGAGGATGGAGCTGATCAGGGAGTCCTTCAAGGGCCTCGACCGCGTCACGATCGAGTCGTTTGACGGGCTGCTCGTCGATTACGTCAGGGAGAAGGGGGGAGTAGCCATTGTAAGGGGGCTCCGTGCTGTTTCGGACTTTGAGTACGAGCTGCAGATGGCCCTCATGAACAGGAGGCTCGACTCAGGAATCGAGACGGTCTTCATGATGCCGAGCGAGGAATACTCGTTTCTTACCTCGACGATGATAAAGGAGATCGCCTCCTTCGGCGGCTCTGTCAGGGGACTCGTGCCCGACGCCGTCGAGAGGGCCTTGAAGGAGGTGTTCGGTAAGTAGATGACAGGCGACGTCAGCGTCAAGGTATGCGAGACCTTCGTCAGCATACAGGGTGAGTCGACCCATGCGGGGCTGCCGTGCTTTTTCGTGAGACTGTCAGGGTGTAATCTGCGGTGCAGTTACTGCGACACCGCGTATGCCTATCACGAAGGCCGGGAGACGGCTATAGGGGAGATCCTGTCCGGCGCAAGAGATGCGGGAGTGGGGATGGTGGAGGTTACGGGGGGTGAGCCGTTGCTTCAGGCCGGCACCCCTGTCCTGATAAAGACTTTGTGCGATGCCGGCTTCAAGGTGCTCGTGGAGACCAACGGTTCGATGAGGATAGACTCCATAGACAGGCGTGCAGTGGCCATAGTCGACATCAAGACACCCGGCAGCGGCATGGAAGGCGAGATGTTCTATGGAAACCTCGATATGCTCAGACCCCATGACGAGATAAAGTTCGTCATCACCGACAGGGCCGACTATCTATGGGCGAGGGACCTGATCCGCAGGTTTCGGCTTGCAGGAAGGCGTATGCTCTTCTCTCCCTCCGCCGGTCTCCTCGACCCCGGGGAACTCGCGGGATGGATGATCGAAGACCGGCTGCCGGTGAGGCTCAACCTTCAGCTGCACAAGTATGTTTTCGGTGACAGGAGAGGGGTTTGAACCCTACCTCTTCTTGTCCGGCTCGAAGAGGCTCTTCACCTCGTCCATGAGTTCGTTTATGTCCTTGAACTGCCTGTAGACAGAGGCGAACCTGACGTATGCGACCTTGTCGAGCTCCTTCAGTGCATTCATCACCTCTTCGCCGATCCAGGTGCTCTGTATCTCTTTTTCTCCGAGCTCGAGTAGTTTCTTCTCTATGCCGTCGACTATGCCCTCGAGGGTCTCGGTCGAGATCGGTCTCTTTTCGCATGCCTTCTTGAGACCCGCCAGTATCTTGTAGCGCTCGAAGCTTTCCCTCCGGGCGTCCTTCTTGACCACCATCGGCAGGACTTCCTCGATCCTCTCGTAAGAGGTGAAGCGGCGTTCGCACCCGAGGCACTCCCTCCTGCGCCGTATGAGGTCGCCCTCCTTGCTCATTCTTGAATCTATGACCCTGTCGTCCAGGTTTCCGCAGAATGGACACTTCATCTCAGTAGATGGGGAACTTCCTGCATAGGCTCAGCACCCGTTCCTTCAGGGCCCTCAGCTCGTCGTCGTTCTTGGAGTTGTTTATGACTTCGTCTATTATGGAGGCTATCTCCTCCATCTCATCCCCGGCCATTCCCCTCGTAGTCACGCAAGGGGAACCGAGCCGTATCCCGCTGGTTATTGCAGGGGGTTTTTCATCATACGGTATCGAGTTCTTGTTTACCGTGATGCCGGCCGTGTCGAGACTCGTCTCGGCATCCTTGCCGGTTATGCCCTTTCCGGTAAGGTCTACCAGCATCAGGTGGTTGTCCGTACCGCCCGAGACTATATCGAAGCCCCTCTGGATCAGCTCGTCCGACAGCCTCCTGGCGTTGTCCACGACCTTCTTCTGATAGGCCCTGAATTCCTCGGACAGCGCCTCCTTGAAGGCGACTGCCTTTGCAGCTATCACGTGAACGAGGGGACCGCCCTGGGTGCCTGGAAATATCATCTTGTCTATCTTTTTCGCAAAATCCCTTCTGCACATGATCATACCGCCTCGGGGCCCCCTGAGGGTCTTGTGGGTGGTCGTGGTGACGAAGTCCGAGTACGGAAAAGGCGAGGGATGTACGCCTGCCGCGATGAGTCCGGCGATGTGGGCGATGTCGGCAAGCAGGTAGGCGCCAACCTCGGCGGCTATGTCGGCGAATGCCTTGAAGTCGATGGTCCTCGAATATGCACTCGCTCCTGTCACTATGAGGCCGGGCCGGTGTCTCCTTGCAAGATCCCGCACCTCGTCCATGTCGATGTAGCCGTCCTTGTTCACACCGTACGTCACGGGTTTGTAGAGGAATCCCGAAAAGTTTACGGTGGCGCCGTGTGAAAGGTGCCCGCCGTGGCTCAGGCTCATCCCGAGCACGGTGTCTCCCGGTTTGAGGACGGAGAAATAGACCGCCATGTTCGCCTGAGTACCGGAGTGGGGCTGTACGTTGACGTGTTCGGCACCGAACAGTTCCTTGGCCCGCTGGATTGCGAGGTCCTCCACCTGATCGGCGAACTCGCAGCCGCCGTAGTACCGCCTTCCCGGATAGCCCTCGGCGTATTTGTTCGTGAAGACGGAGCCCTGTGCCTCGAGGACCGCCTTCGAGGCATAGTTCTCGGAGGCGATGAGGACTATCTTGTTTTTTTCCCGTTCCGTCTCCTTGACGATGGCGTCATACACGTCAGGATCCGCTGTTTTCAGTGCTTCAAGACTCATCCCTGCTCCTCGCTCACTCCCTGTTCCTGTCATTGAGTTTGGATTCAATTATCGATATCTTTTCGAGCCTCCTCGAGTGCCTTTCGCCTTCAAAGGGGGTCTCGATCCATATCCTGACTATCTCTGCAGCGATTCTTTCGTCGATTGTCCTTGCACCGAGGACGAGAATATTGGAGTCGTTGTGCAGGCGGCCCATCCTGGCTGTAAAGGAGTTGTGACACAGCGTCGCGCGTACTCCGGGAAACTTGTTTGCCACGATCGACATCCCGAGCCCTGTGCCGCATATCAGGATACCCCTCTCGACCGCACCTGAGGATACCGCGTCGGATACACGCTCTCCATAGTCTGGGTAGTCCACCGAGCAGCTGTCTCCCGTTCCATAATCCAGGATTTCCACTCCGAGACTCACAAGCAGTGTCTTGATGTTTTCCTTCAGCTGCAGACCGGCGTGGTCACAACCAATGGCGATTTTCATTGAAGACATAAGATTTCTTAAATTGCTTTCTTTAAACGGTCTCTTGCGGAACTCGTCGCCGTGATGCTGGAAAATATCATAAATAACCAAAAGCATTGAAGTCAAGGAAAGAAATGTTGTATAATCTAAATTCAATTCAGAGAGTGAAAGAAATGCGCGTTGCAGTGCCCCCTGGTGCCGGCTCGTTTGTTCCCTGGCAGCAATAAAAGACAAATTAAGAAGTAAAAGAGGGAGATATATGACTAAAAAAGGAAAGGTTTACCTGATTGATGTCACAAACCGTGATGGTGTTCAGACATCGAGGATTTTGCTTCCGAAGCTTTCAAAGACCATGATAAACCTCTATCTCGACGAGATGGGCGTTTATCAGAGCGAGGTCGGCTTCCCGACCCTGAAACATGAGATAAACTATATCAACGCGAACCTGGAGCTTGCGCGTCTCGGGCGTATAAAGAATCTCCACCTCGAGGGCTGGTGCAGGGCGGTACCCGAGGACGTGGAACTCTCCTTCAAGAACTGTCCCGGACTGAAGCACATAAACATCTCTATATCGACCTCCGAGATAATGATACAGGGGAAGTTTCAGGGAAGGAAGACGTTCAAGGACCTGCTCAAGACCACGATCGAGGCCCTGAAGACCGCAAAGGCCCTTGGTGCCGAGACCGTGGGGATCAATGCCGAGGATGCCTCGAGAACGGAACTCGAACGTCTTATAGAGTTCATCTTTGCGGGCAAGGAGGCAGGGGCCGACCGGTTCCGCTACTGTGACACTCTCGGTGCGGACGACCCCATAACGATCTACGAAAGGATCAACGCCCTGTCCGCAGCCACCAAGTTTCCCATAGAGATGCACTGCCACAACGATCTCGGCATGGCCGAGGCCGTCTCGGTTGCAGGGGCCAGGGCAGCTATAGAGAGCGGTATGCATACTTACATAAACACCACGATAAACGGTTACGGTGAGAGGGCCGGCAATGCAGACCTGGTGTCAACCATCCTGGCGTTGAAGTTCTCGACCGGGCTGAGGGAGAGGGCTCCGCTCGACGAGCGGGTCAACCTCAAGATGGCATGGAAGATCGCGAGGTATACCTCATATGCCTTCAACATACCGATACCGATCACTCAGACCGGAGTCGGAGCGAATGCATTCGCCCATGAATCCGGCATACATGCCGACGGCGCCCTCAAGGACAGGCGCAACTATGAACTCTACGACCCCGAGGATGTCGGCCGCGGAGAGCCCGACCTGCTCGAATCCGGCAGGGTGATCACCACGGGCGCATATGGTGGTGTCAAGGGCTTCCGCCACGTCTACGACAGACTGGGTATACACTTCGAGAACGACGAAGAGGCAAGGAGGATTCTCGAGCTTGTACAGTATGCGAACCTCCACACACAGAAACCCCTGACCGACGATGAACTGAGGTTCATAGCCTCGTATCCTGAAGTGGTCAAGAAGATACTGACGGTGAACTTCTGATGTACAGGATAACGCTTATTCCGGGTGACGGCGTCGGGCCGGAGATCTCAGAGGCCACGGTCAGGGTGGTGGAGGCAACCGGTGTCCAGATAGAGTGGGACGTGCAGGAGGCCGGCGAGGATGTCTACAAGAGAGAGGGAACCCCGCTTCCCGATCGCGTCATCGAGTCGATAAAGAGAAACAAGGTCGCCATCAAGGGACCGGTCACCACCCCTGTGGGCAAGGGGTTCAGGAGTGTCAACGTTACACTGAGGCAGACCCTCGACCTCTATGCCTGCCTGAGGCCTTGCAGGGCCTTTAAAGGTGCCCGTACCAAGTTTGAAGGGTTGAACCTCGTGGTCGTAAGGGAGAACACCGAGGACCTCTATGCAGGTATCGAGTTTCCAAAGGGCTCGAGGGAGGCCCTCGGCCTGATAGATTACATAGAGAAGGCTGCCGACAGGCGTATAAGAGAGGACTCTGGGATAAGCATAAAGCCCATATCCGTCTTCGGCACGGACAGGATCGTCAGGTTTGCCTTCGAGTACGCCAGGGACAACGGAAGAAAGAAAGTGACCGCGGTGCACAAGGCCAACATCATGAAGTTCTCAGACGGGCTGTTCCTCGAGGTGGCAAGGGAGGTCTCGAAAGACTATCCGGACATAGAGTTCGAGGACAGGATAATCGACAACATGTGCATGCAGCTCGTTCAGAAGCCGGAACTGTATGACGTCCTCGTGCTGCCGAACCTTTACGGGGACATAGTCTCGGACCTTGCGGCAGGACTCATCGGCGGGCTGGGTCTGGCCCCCGGCGCCAACATAGGCAGGGAGATCGCCGTCTTCGAGCCCACTCACGGCAGCGCGCCCAAGTACAAGGGGCTCAACAAGGTGAACCCGCTCGCCATGATCCTCTCCGGAGTGATGATGCTCAGGCATATAGGCGAGCGTGAGGCGGCCGGACGCCTCGAGAGGGCCGTCGCCGATGTAATAGAAGAGGGCAGGAGCGTGACCTATGACATGAAGCCTCTTCCGGACGATCCCACTGCCGTTGGGACTTCTGAAGTGGCTGATGCAATCATCGACAGGCTGAGGAGCTGAGCCCGGTACGAAAGGGACTTCAGGCAGAAGGCAGGTAAAAACATCAAGGACGGGAGATGGTGAATTGAGAAGACTCGTGACGGTTATAGGTGCCGGTAATGTAGGTGCCACACTTGCACAGCTCATCGTACAGTCGGGCCTGTCCGACGTGGTCCTCTATGATATAGTCGAGGGAATGCCGCAGGGCAAGGCCCTCGACATGATGGAGGCGGCCCCTCTGTGGGATGTAAGCGTCGGTGTGAGGGGAACCAACGATCTGAAGGATACAGCCGGCTCCGGCATCGTCGTGATCACCGCAGGAGCGGCGAGAAAGCCCGGCATGTCGAGGGACGACCTGCTGAACATAAACGCCGGCGTCGTCCGGACGGTCAGCGAGGGTATCGCAGAGCATTCTCCGGACAGCATCGTCATAGTCGTGACGAACCCCATGGACGTGATGGCCCAGCTGTGCCGGGTGACCACGGGATTCCAGGCTCAGAGGGTCATGGGGATGGGTGGGGTCCTGGACGCGGCGAGGTTCAGGACCTTTGTCGCAGAGGAGCTCGGGGTCTCACCTCAGGACGTCGATGCACTCGTGCTGGGCGGGCACGGCGACCAGATGGTGCCGATGCCGCGGTATACCACGGTGAGAGGAGTGCCGGTGACGGACCTGCTCCCTGCCGGAAAGATAGAGTCACTGATAGAGAGGACGAGAAACGGCGGGGCCGAGATAGTTTCACTCCTCAAGACAGGGAGCGCTTATTATGCCCCGGCTGCTTCCGCATTCCAGATGGTCAGGGCGGTGCTGCTCGATGAGAAGAGGCTTTTGCCGGCTGCAGCCGGCCTCAGCGGTGAATACGGAGTGGACGGCCTGTACGTGGGAGTGCCTGTCGTCTTAGGCTCAGGAGGGGTTGAAAGGATCATAGAGCTTGAGCTTCAGGGGGACGAGAGGAAGTTCTTCGAGGCCTCGGTGCAGGCTGTCAGGGGACTGACGGAGAAGATAGGGCTGGACGGAGCGTGAGCGGACGCTGGCGGTTCCGTCTTCGGCAAGAAGCATGATCACGGGAACGGCTGTCATGTTGAGATCCGTTAACGAATAATAAACCAGGAGGAGAAGCACTTTATGGAGAGGACGCTTTCGATTGTAAAGCCGGATGGTGTGAAGAAGAATGTTGTCGGAGAGGTTGTCGGCAGATTCGAGAAGAACGGGCTGAGGGTTGCGGCACTCAAGATGATAAAGATGAGCAAGGATGAGGCCAAGGGCTTTTATATCGTCCACAAGGAGAGGCCTTTCTATGACAGCCTCACCGATTTCATGTCCGAGGGGCCCATTGTAGTGATGGTACTGGAAGGTGAGGGTGCCATATCGAAGGTGAGGGAGATTATGGGAGCCACGAATCCCAAGGAGGCTGCCGCCGGAACGATAAGGGCGGACCTTGCCTCTGATATCGAGAGGAACATAGTCCATGGCTCCGACTCTCCAGAGTCTGCACGGTACGAGATAGGCTATTTCTTCTCGTCTCTCGAGATCGTGAACTCAGGCGGTTAGATGAGAAGCCACCTCTCCAGGTGGGGGAGGTGTTTTTTGTTCACTTTTGTTTTCCATACCCCCGCTTTTCGGATAAAAAGACCCTGAGGGTGAGGGGGTTTTTACTCACAGCCTCTTTGTTTTTTTGTTCCCCGGCTTCCGGACAAAAAGATCCCCTCCCCAAGTGAGAGGGGAGGGGGTTTATAAGGAGGAGGTTTGGGGTTGAAGCCGGTTTTGTCAGAAGATTCCGCCTCTCTTGAAACGCTGTATGTAACTGTACGGTTTGATGGGTGCGTCGAGCTCGAATTCCTTGATCTCTCCTGTTGAGGTCTGCGCGAACCCCTTGATCGTGCCTCTCTTCGTTATCATGCCTACCACGCTCGAGGGTGCACCCCTGCCGATGTCCTTTCTCCTGTCGACCGTTGTTTTGCCGCTGCCCTTGTCTTCCACGAAGACATGGTTCCTGAACGAGGTGCCGGTCTCGTAGTATACGACGTAGACGTTGCTCTCTCCTTCAGGGGAACAGAGGTTCGTATCGGGCAGGTAAGTCGCCCACGCAACGAGACCTCCCATGACCAGTGGCTTCACGAAACTCCTCTCTCCCGCAAGCGGAAAGTCGAGGAACCAGCCATCGGATGAACTGATCTGGGAAAGCAGTTCAGTCCAGTTGGAGGCGCCCGAGACCCCCGTTATGGTGCTGCCGCCTACCGAGACAACGGCATTGCTCACATCGAGCAGGTTGCCCTTGGTGACCGTATCGGTGCATGAGTAGTTGCCGGGCAGCCAAGGCTTGCAGATGTCCTTTATCCCGTAGAAGGCCTGCTGGTCGGTGTTCTCCTTGTCAGACTGGTCGAGGAACTTGCCTGTGCCGAAGAATACCCAGAGGTTGCCGTCACCGTCCAGCGATGCCGAGGGGGAAGCGGTTACGGGCCTTCCGGGGTCGTAGAGCGTGGAGAGTATCCAGCTTGCCGGGTCGGTGCTGTTCTGGGTCACCAGTCGCAACATCTCGCCGCCCCAAAGGCTTCCCTGTTCATATGCTGTTCCGATGTAAACCACGTCGGAGGATTGATCGCTGTCTACGTCCACCGAGATGGCATCCGCCATGAAGGCGTTATGGTTGCTTGAAGGGAGCTTCCGCCAGTAGTTCTCGGAAAGCCGCCAGCTGGAGACCACTCCGTACGAGCCTGTCAGGTCGAGTATGTACACCGACCCCTTGGTGCTGCGTGAACACTTGACATCGGTTGTGGGACCAGAGCCGAAGACAGTAAACCATTTTTCATTGCCAGGGTCTCCCACCCTCACTATAGCGGGATAGACAGAGGTGAATCCGAGGTTGTCGTCGGTGAACGTCCACAGCAGCGTCGGTTCTTTCTCAGGGTCTGTGATATCCAGGGCGAAGTATGTCGATCTGAAGGTCCTCGTCTCAGTGCCCGAACCGAAGTCGTCCGTCACGCATATGGGCTTGCCGCCGTATCTCATTCCTCCTATCAGGATCGTACCCCAGCCGCCCGGGTGTGCTTCATCGGAGGGATCGAAGATCCTGACGTCTGCAATCCTCGGCTTGAGGTCCACATAGTATACGTGGGTATAGGCAGGATCGGTGAGCCACTTGAGCTGTGGCAGGAGATCCCTCGGGATGAACGACCAAAGCTCCTCTCCGAGCTGGTAAGTGCCGGACGAACACTCGGAGTCGCTGATGACGCCGTCACCGTTGCTGTCACCGCCGGTGCAGAACTTGCTGACTGTCTCCCCCGCGTCGTTCTGACGGTCGTAGAATCCTCCGTTGAATGCGTGCAGCATTCCGTCATTGGCGCCTGCGTAGACGACCGTGCGCCGGTTGTAGTACTTCTGCCTGAATTCCGCGTAGGACTCATCGTATATGTAGAACTTTTCGTTCGGCCTCGCCACGCTGGTCGGTGTGGAGTAGATTATGTCTCCGAGCTTCCAGGTCGACGTATTGCCGTCTATGGTGAGGGTTCTCGACCTGTAACCGTCCGGGTGCCCCGAGTCGGTTATTCCGTCGAGATCCTCTCCGCGTATCCAGCGGATGATGTTTTCCGCCTCAGTGACGTCGGCTGCCCTCAGGAACGGCCTGAGCCTCGATGCGTTCAAGGCAGAGAATCCGTTTGTGAGGAGCGTTGAACCGTCCGTTGTGGTGTAGATCCTCCTGGCGGCCGGGTCTTTGTCGAACAGCATCCTGCCGGCTTCCCACACGGGCGTTATGTCGGTGAAATCGATGGCGTCGACCTTGTAATCGTTGTTGCATGTGCCGGTGTCTATCCTTCCGTCACCGTCCGAGTCGATACAGTCGAAGAAGCCGTTTTCGTCTGCGTCCCTGAACCGGTCGACCATGACCTTCTTTTCCGTCTCGTTGAACCAGGTACGTATTATCAGGTCTGTACCGAGGTCGAGCCGCTTGTTACCGTTCGTGTCTTCCCTCAGGTTTCCGTAACCGTCTATCAACAGGCCCTGCAGGTAGCCGAGCCACTTTACTTCATTCAGTCCCTGCATCTTCGAAGGATAGAAGTAGGCCTGATACACAGCACCTTCTCCTTCACCCGTGGTCGTGAGCACGCTCACTGCAGTACCGGAGAGTACGCGGCTGAGGATGCCGGTGAGGGCGTTGATCAGGGCGTTCTCGAGGGCATAGCCTTCCTGGGCCTCGAAATAGTTGTCGGGGTCACCGTCACCGTTTTTGTCATACTCCTGGGGAACATCGGGTACGAAGTTTCCGTTCAGGTCATCGAAGCCGCCGTTCTTGGCTGCCTGCTTCAGGAGACGGCGGCCGTCCGGTGAGCCGCCGCTGAAGGCGGCATATACGAAGTATGATGTGATGTACTGCTCACCCTCGAGATCCGGCCTGAGATCCCTGTAACTGTTGTTTGCGAGGTCCACACGGCTCCAGAGGGCGATGTCGTCTATATAGTGCGAGCCGTTGGAGGACCAGAAGTAGTCCGACCCTGCCCACGGAGGAACAGGACCGTTTCCATCCGTATACTCTGGATAATATCCCTCTATTCCTGCAGGCAGCATCCTGTCCTGTGTCGGTTCACCGTCGGTGATTACGAGGACGAAACTCTTTGCACACCAGACGTAATCCGGCTGTCCGGCCTTGTTGAAGTTGAACGGGTCTGCCGCGCTGCCCACACGGTATGACTGACTGTTGCTTGTATAATATCGCGGCCCTGTATCACTGGTTGCTTCGTTCTGTGCAAAATATCCCGTCGCCGTCCAGAGTGCTTCGGCCAGGGGTGTCCAGGTCCTGGGGCGTTCATTCTCTATCGCCGTTATCATGCTGCTTGAGAGACCGTCGTCGATCTCGACCTTTATGCGGCCTCCCTGGTAGGTATTGAAGAATTCGAGTCCCCACCTGACCTTGTCCGCGAGTGTCTGAAGAACCCCTACCGGCTCGTCCGACAGGTGTATCTTTACGTTGTAGTAGTAGCCGCCTGTCACCAGGCTGCTGTACGAACAGTTGCCTCCGGAAGGGCCGACACCGAACTTCGATACACTGCTTGAGCCGCGGTTGAACCTGAAGCACCTCTCACCGCTGTAAGGTGTGTAGTTTTCCGCTCCGGTGATCCGCTTCAGATACCCCCTGCTTGACGAGTCGGACTGTTCGCCGAGCAGGTCGTGGGGGAACCCCTTTCCGGACCTTGCCACCGCCTTTCCGCCTACAAGGACTTTTCTCGCGATGTCCACCCGCCTCATGGTGAGCCAGTTGAGGAAGTTGCCGTCCCATTCGGTCGATGTCTTCGGCCTAAGGGCCTTGTCTCCGGTGGCTTCGAACCTTGCGTTCTGATAAGTGTACCATTTGTCCGGATCGAAATAACCGTAGTAGTCCCTTGTGGGCGTGAACCCCTCGCTGACAGCGGAGCCGTTGAAGTCATAGGCGAAATAGAACATTGAGCCCGAGTTGTCGAGCAGTATCAGCACGTTGGGCTTGACGACGCTTCCGATGAAAGGCGGATATGAAGTGTAGTCACCGGGAGTGGGAGTGGCACAGTAAGCCGAGTACGCCCTGCCCTGGAAGAGGAGGATACTCACTATCGATATCGAGACGATGAGCCATATTTTATGTGAAAGTTTCATGTTCATGTCAGTTCCTCACCACGATGGCCTTTACTTCCGTGGCACATCCGTTTTCCAAAGTAACAGTTACCGTCTCAACAGCGATCAGTCCGTCGAGTCCTGTATCTTCCTCTGCGTCGGCTGAATCGAGTATCCTGTAGTCTTCACACAGATCGATCTTCTCACCGTCGACGACGACGAAATTCTTTCCATATCCTGAAAGCGTACCCGTTACGGCCTCTTCTCCCCGGACAGGGGCCAAGCCCGTAAGCAGGACGAGAAAGGCAACCGTTGTCATGATTAGTTTCTTCATAGTCCCTCCTTTGGTGTCAATCACACCAACCTACTAAGAAATAGACCGCTCCAACGGTGACCTCAGAACCTGAAGCTCCACTGCTTGTAGCGTTGATTATGTAGTTCTTCTTCACTATCGGGGGGCCCCCTTCTTCCAACGCGTATCCGGGACCCGGGTCTCCTGCGTTTACATAGTCTATATCGACACTGACCGCGCTGTTGCCTACATTGACCGGAAAGTTCTCGGTGTCGTTGTCGAGCTGTGATACACAGTTTCTTTCGGCCTGAAGGGCCTCCATCCTTGCCGACAGCTCGGTCTGCGGAATATCGGCGAACCGGAGGTTGTCGGTGTTTCTCAGTATCGGCTCGCTCAGCTCTATACCGGAGTCTGCGGAAGAGAGCCCGACCTCCCTGAGCCTGGTGTTCCCTGCAATCATGACTTCAGTCGTCGACGTCGAGATTGCGAGGATCCCGATGGCGGTCAGGGCCAGCAGCGACAGCAGGGCGATCACCAGTATGAACCCGTCTTCTCCCCTGAGCTCACCGACTGCAGGCTTGTATGACGTTCCCTTTTTCATCACAGGTTCCTCACCGATACTTCCATCTGCCACCATCTCCTTCTGAGTCCGTCGTTGGTGGCGGGAAGGTTGCGGTTCTCTATGGTTCCCGGAGGATTTCCCATTCCCTGGAAGTTGGGGTCAGGCCGTTCCGTTGAGGCAAGGATGTTCACCCTGACCGTATTGTTGTTTATCAGTGCGAACTGGAGATCTTCTATGTTCTGTGCGATGGTTTCCACTTCGGGTGTCGGACCGTTCAGCCTCTTGACCCTCTGCAGTTCGTTTCCGACCACCTGATATGTGTGGTCCTCTATCAGGTAGACGGGCAAGCCCTCTCCGTCGTCGCAGACATTGTTGCCGTTCAAGTCCGTATACAGCGGGAAGGTATTCCCGACGGGATCCTGTAACTGTATCCTGAGCTGAGAGCCTCCTCCCGAGACGACCACCCCGTAAGTGATCCCAGCGATACTGATGTTCCTCTTGTCCGTGGTGTTGATGTCGTCCAGGACTTTACTGTCCCCGGGAGGCGCAAGTATCAGGAATGTGTCTTCCGGCTGTATTGCCTGTCCGCTGCCGTTGCTGCACAGGGTTGCCGCCTTTCTGAAGGCGCCCACCAGGGTGATCTGATCGGGTGCATTGGTATTGTCCGTGAGGGTCATCACCTGCGTGAAACCGTTTATGTTGAACGAACCGTTCTCCAGCAGTCCGAATCCCGTCTCCCTCAGGTCATTGGCGATGATGCTGAGAGAGATCCTTGACGTGGAGTTCATTTCCGCAACCTGGTCCTGGGCTGTGAATGAACGTTGCTGTGATATGTACGAGGAATAGATGGCCCCCGTTATCAGCATGCTTATCACGAGTACGACCAGCATTTCAACGAGTGAATAACCGCCCTGATGCTCGACTGGAAGGTTTTTACGGTGTTGCTGTTTCATCCCATTTCACCCCGTTAAGTGTGATAGAGTGGTTGCTGCCGTTTTTGCCTGTCCAGCATACTCTGACCGCAACCGCCTTTACATTGTTCATGCCCGCACCTGCCGCGCACGTACTTGCCGGAACCGGCGTACAGAGGAGTTCATTGGGGGATGGATCGTTTATCAGCACGCTCCTGCAGTCATCCTCAACCCACCATATGCGGGTAAACGTCACACCGCCCGCCCGGGTTACGGGATCATAGTCTGGATCTCCGGAACCCACGGGGTTCTGAAGGAGCGCATCGTCGTCCGGTGTCGGGTGAGCTCCCGATGAGAATATTATGTTGACTGCTCCCGAATCATCCCTGACAGGTGTCGACCTCATCCTTTCGAGCAACTCCTGGCCCAGTTCCGAAGCTATCTGCGTTTCTCTGCCGAATGCATTGCCCGCGACCGCCATGTACTGCATCATTGCGACACTCGAGATGCCGACCGTCAGGATTACTATGGCGAGCAGGACCTCGATGAGGCTGACTCCCTCTTTGTCTCTGATGGGGCTTAGAAAATCAAACTCTCTTTCCATGTTCCCGTCTTCCCGTGCTTGATGTTTTTTTTCCGTCTCTGCCATTTTCTTCATACCCTGTCCTTACGCATATCGAGGAAGCAAGTTTGGTACCAGAAATTTTTTGCTTGTTTTTCCGGGATGTTTTTACTGCCGTGGAAGGGATTATGGAATCAGCTTCATACTTTATGTAAACAGCG